>NZ_JBMKJI010000008.1:0-178995 GCF_049237025.1 Enterobacter cloacae complex sp. SYL001
GCCTCAGCGATTTACAGCCGGACCAGGGCATCGCTGACAGCCCTCAGTCATTTAGAAAGCACCTTTATTGCTTCTGCATAAAAAAATTACTGGGGATCCCTCAGCCCCGTGGGAGAGGGTTAGGGTGAGGGCATCAGGCCGCACTATTCTGAGCAACAAAAACAAAAAAGCCCGCAGAGCGGGCTTGTTTGTTTTAAGTGGCTGGGGTGCAGGGATTCGAACCCCGGAATGCTGGTATCAGAAACCAGAGCCTTACCGCTTGGCGACACCCCAATTGCGTTAAACAAACTGCTTAACGACTTTAAAGTGGCTGGGGTACGAGGATTCGAACCTCGGAATGCCGGAATCAGAATCCGGTGCCTTACCGCTTGGCGATACCCCAACAATGTTCAGTTTACCGAATCGTATTCGATAACATAAATATGGTGGCTACGACGGGATTCGAACCTGTGACCCCATCATTATGAGTGATGTGCTCTAACCAACTGAGCTACGTAGCCAGTACTGCAATCTTCGATGGCTGGGGTACCTGGATTCGAACCAGGGAATGCCGGTATCAAAAACCGGTGCCTTACCGCTTGGCGATACCCCAATACCGCGGAGAACCGCATGATCGAAGAAATATGGCTGGGGTACCTGGATTCGAACCAGGGAATGCCGGTATCAAAAACCGGTGCCTTACCGCTTGGCGATACCCCATCCGTGCAACGCTTACCTGGGAATGGTGCGGGAGGCGAGACTTGAACTCGCACACCTTGCGGCGCCAGAACCTAAATCTGGTGCGTCTACCAATTTCGCCACTCCCGCAAAAAAGATGGTGGCTACGACGGGATTCGAACCTGTGACCCCATCATTATGAGTGATGTGCTCTAACCAACTGAGCTACGTAGCCATCTTTTTTTCGCGTTACCTTATCGGCGTTGCGGGGCGCATTATGCGTATAGACCCTTGCAGCGTCAACACCTTTTTCAATGAAAATAGCCGGAATGTGACTGTTTGGTTAGGTTGCGAACAGCGAGGCCGAATATTCGACAATTATTGGTTATTAATCGATTTTATGCGGGGAAAAGAGAGGAAAAAAAATCAGGCCCCGGAGGGCCTGATGATACTCTGAACATTATTTATAGGCAGACTGGTGAACGCCCACTGCGCGTCCTGACGGATCGTTCATGGCTTTGAAGGATTCATCCCATTCAATGGCTTTAGCAGAAGAGCAGGCGACCGATGGACCACCCGGTACGCACTCGGCTGCACTTGGAACCGGGAACAGCTCCTCAAAGATCTCACGGTACAAATACGCTTCTTTCGAGGCTGGCGTGTTGTACGGGAAGCGGAAGCTCGCAGTTTCCAGTTGTTGATCAGAAACCTGTTTTGCCGCCACCTCTTTCAGAGTGTCGATCCAGCTGTAACCCACGCCATCCGAGAACTGCTCTTTCTGACGCCACGCCACGCTCGCCGGCAGGTAGGATTCAAAACATTCACGCAGGATATGTTTCTCCATTTTGCCGTTGCCGCACATTTTGTCCTGCGGGTTGATGCGCATCGCCACATCGAGGAATTTCTTATCGAGGAACGGCACGCGGGCTTCCACACCCCAGGCGGACATCGCTTTGTTGGCGCGCGCGCAGTCAAACATGTGCAGCGCCTGTAGCTTACGCACCGTTTCTTCATGCAGCTCTTTGGCGTTTGGCGCTTTGTGGAAATAGAGATAACCGCCAAACACTTCGTCAGAACCTTCGCCGGAGAGCACCATCTTGATGCCCATCGCTTTGATCTTCCGCGACATCAAATACATCGGCGTGGAGGCGCGAATGGTGGTCACATCATAGGTTTCAATGTGATAGATCACATCGCGGATCGCATCCAGACCTTCCTGTACGGTGAAGTGAATTTCATGGTGCACCGTGCCGAGATGGTTCGCCACTTCCTGGGCGGCTTTCAGGTCAGGTGCCCCTTCCAGACCCACGGCAAAGGAGTGCAGCTGCGGCCACCAGGCTTCAGAGCGCTCCTGATCTTCCACGCGACGTGCGGCGAATTTCTTGGTAATCGCGGAGATCACGGAGGAGTCCAGACCGCCGGAGAGCAGTACGCCATAAGGTACGTCTGACATCAGGTGGCTTTTCACTGACTCTTTTAGGGCCTGACGCAGTTCGGCTTTATCCGTCACGTTGTCTTTCACCGCTTCATAATCAAACCAGTCGCGCTGGTAGTACGGGCGGATCTCGCCGTCTTTACTCCACAGGTAGCTACCTGCCGGGAACTCTTTGATGGTGCGGCACACCGGTACCAGGGCTTTCATCTCTGAGGCAACGTAGAAGTTACCGTGTTCATCGTGTCCCATGTACAGCGGGATAATACCAATATGGTCGCGGCCAATCAGGTAAGCGTCTTTTTCGCTGTCGTACAGCGCGAAGGCGAACATACCTTGCAGGTCGTCGAGGAACTCCGGGCCTTTCTCCTGATACAGCGCCAGGATCACTTCGCAGTCTGAGCCGGTCTGAAACGCATAGCGATCGCCGTACTCAGCGCGCAGCGCCTGATGGTTGTAAATTTCACCGTTAACAGCAAGCGCGTGCGTTTTTTTCTCGTTATACAGCGGCTGTGCGCCAGCGTTGACATCAACAATGGAAAGACGTTCGTGAGCCAGAATCGCTTTATCGCTGGCGTAAACGCCTGACCAGTCCGGACCGCGATGGCGCATCAGGCGGGACAATTCGAGTGCTTTTTTACGCAGTTCGCCCGCGTCAGTTTTAATATCCAGTACGCCAAAAATAGAACACATAACCTTCTCCGTTAACCCTGTTGCGTTGTGATGTTGCTTGCTTATGAAAATGCCGCAAAAAGGGGAGGGGGCGCAAGCGTTTTACCGATGAAAACGTAAAAAGTGCAATGGCAATTGCCGAATCTTAAAAAAAGAGTATGCATTAAGCCATTCTATTGATGATTTCTCAATGAAGAGCTGATTTCGTTAGATGAAGTGATATTTTCAGGCAGCAGAAATGAAAAACCACGCCCTGAGGCGTGGTTCTGAATCAAATAACGTCGATTTCGTCGACAGAGGGGTAAATCCAGCTTGGCCGGAACGGCATCGTATCAATGTCATCAAGCTGTGAAACGCCAGAAAGCACCAGGATGGTTTCAAGCCCGGCCTGGAAGCCGGCCAAAATATCGGTGCGCAGGTTGTCGCCAACAATGACGGTTTCTTCTGAGTGTGCCTGCATCGTATTCAGTGCAGCGCGGATGATCCACGGGCTCGGTTTGCCGACAACAAACGGCTTACGGCCCGAGATTTTTTCGATACCGGCGCACAGCGCACCGCAGGCGGGATAAAAACCACGACCATGCGTATCCGGGTTAGTGGCGATAAAACGTGCACCATTGGCGACAAAGTAGGCTGCTTTATGCATCATCTCCCAGTTAAAGGAGCGCGTTTCGCCCACGATGACAAAGTCCGGATTCACGTCGGTGATGGTGAAGCCCGCTTTATACAGCTCGTGGATCAGCGCGCCTTCGCCAACCACGTAGGCTTTTTTGCCTTCCTGACGCTTCAGGAAATCCGCGGTCGCCATCGCAGAGGTATAAAACACGCTGTCCGGGACGTTGACACCCGCGGTAGCAAAGCGATTTGCCAGATCCTGACCAGTCTGTGAAGGGTAGTTCGTGAGAAGAACCAGTGGCATTCCTTTGTCGATGATGCGGTGAAGAAACTCCGCAGCACCTGGCACGGCAACGTTGTCGTGCATTAGCACGCCGTCGATATCACAAATTACATTCTTAATGGTCATGGACAATCCGACATCAAAAAAAGAAGGCGTTACTATAAGGTCCGATCAGGATTCCAGCAAATGTTGCAGCAGGATCCCGTTGAGCATGGCACGTTTTACCAGGGCGAATGCGCCAATTGCCGAGCGGTGATCGAGCGTAGATCGCACCACCGGCAAATTCTGGCGAAATGCCTTCAGCGCCTGGGTATTGATGCAGCCTTCAATGGCAGGCAGTAATACTTTTTCGGCTTCAACGATCTCGCCGGCAATCACCACTTTTTGCGGATTAAACAGGTTGATGGCAATGGCGATGGTCTTACCCAGGTGGCGTCCTACCTGTTCGATCACTTCGCAGGCCAGCGCATCGCCTTTGTTTGCCGCTTTGCAGATGGCACCGATCTTACAGTCGCCCAGCGTGACGCGGCTCTGATAACCCTGCTCCAGCAGGTGGCGGACGCGATGTTCAATGGCGGCATTGGCGGCAACGGTTTCAAGACAGCCAAAGTTACCGCAGTGGCAGCGCTCGCCAAGCGGTTCCACCTGGATATGACCGATCTCGCCTACGTTACCGTTACGACCAATAAAAATGCGGCCATTCGAGATGATACCCGCACCTGTACCACGGTGAACGCGCACCAGAATAGAGTCTTCGCAGTCCTGGCTCGCACCAAAGTAGTGCTCCGCCAGCGCCAGTGAGCGGATATCGTGACCAACAAAGCAGGTCAGCTTGAAGCGCTTTTCCAGCGCCTCAACCAGCCCCCAGTTCTCTACCTTAATGTGCGGCATGTAGCGAATAACGCCGCTTTCCGGGTCAACCAGACCGGGTAAAATCACCGAGATGGCGATGAGTTCACGGATCTTGCGCTGACAGCTTTCGATAAACTGCGCGATGGTATTCAGTAACGCGTGTTCGAGCGTCTCCTGTGTGCGCTCAGGAAGGGGGTAGTGCTCTTCGGCAATGGCCTTGCTGCTCAGATCGTAGAGCGTAAGCGTGGTGTCATGACGGCCTAAGCGAACGCCAATGGCCTGAAAATTGCGGGTTTCAGTGACGATGGAAATCGCGCGGCGGCCGCCGGTGGAGGCCTGCTGATCCACTTCTTTGATCAGGCCGCGCTCAATAAGCTGACGTGTAATTTTTGTCACGCTGGCGGGAGCAAGCTGGCTTTGTTCGGCTATCTGAATGCGTGAGATTGGCCCGTGCTGGTCAATCAGGCGATAAACTGCCGCGCTGTTAAGTTGTTTAACGAGATCGACATTACCGATTTGAGCTTGTCCGCCTGGTGTCATACTTTTACTTACTCAGTGACGACCTCGTTACCATTAACGATGGTCTTAATAATTTTATAATCGTGTGTGAACGCCGTCAGGTTTGCAACCATACCTGGCGCAATACCGCCGAGCTGTTTATCGACGCCAATAGCGCGCGCCGGATAAAGCGTGGCCATGCGCAGCACTTCCTCAAGCGCAATGCCGCAATGTTCAACGAGGTTACGTACCCCTTCGATCATCGTCAGAGAAGAACCGCTCAGCGTGCCGTTCTCATCCACACACAGTCCATTCCGGTAGTATATTGTTTTACCAGCAAAAATGAACTGGTCAATATTCGCTCCTGCCGGAGCGGTAGCATCCGTGACCAGGCAGAGCTTGTCGCCTTTAAGGCGCTTGGCGTTGCGGATGTTGGTGTAATCGACATGCAAGCCGTCGGCGATAATGCCGCAGTAGACGTCTGGTTCATCCAGAATTGCGCCAACCAGTCCCGGTTCGCGACCGGTAATATACGGCATCGCGTTATAAAGGTGTGTGGCAAATGTAATACCTGCGCGGAAACCGGCCTTCGCCTCTTTAAGCGTCGCGTTCGAATGGCCCGCAGATACCACAATCCCGGCGGCGGCCAGTTTGCTGATAACGTCCGTGCCGGTCATTTCCGGTGCCAGCGTCACTTTGGTGATCACATCGGCATTGGCGCACATGTAATCCACCAGCTCGGCATCCGGTTTGCGCACGTAGTTCGGGTTATGGGTGCCTTTCTTGACCATATTCAGCCATGGTCCTTCCAGGTGCAGACCCAGCGCCTGATTCGGATGTTTTGCCAGGTATTCGCGCATGACGCGGATACCCTGTTTCATCAGGTCATCGCTGCTGGTAATCAGCGTTGGCAGATAGCTGGTGCAGCCCGATTTCTCGTTGGCTTTTTGCATGATTTCCAGCGTTTCAACCGTTACCGCCTCTGCGGTATCGTTAAACTGGACACCGCCGCAGCCGTTAAGCTGTACGTCGATGAAACCGGGGGAGATTACTGCTCCATTGAGGGAACGTTGTTCGATCTCCGGCGGCAGTTCCGCCAGCGGGCAAACACGTTCAATCAGGCCATTGGCGATTACAATCGCATGGTCATCCAGAATTTCATGGCCGGTATAAATCCGACCGTGGGTTAAAGCGTACATATCGACCCCCGGTTAAAAAAGCGACCGCCCCTGATAAAAGAGGCGGTTATTCAATTACAGACCTTTAATGTTCTCAGCTTCCAGCTCGTTGAAGTATTTCAGCGTTTTCACTTTCAGCTCCATGGTGGACGGTTCGTCACACACGACAACCGCTTTTGGATGCAACTGTAAGCAGCTGATCGTCCACATATGGTTCACGTTGCCTTCAACGGCAGCCTGAAGCGCTTGCGCTTTCACTGCGCCCAGTACCAGAATCATCACTTCTTCGGCATCCAGCAGTGTACCCACACCCACGGTCAGCGCGTATTTCGGCACCTGATTGACGTCGCCGTCAAAGAAGCGGGAGTTAGCCACACGCGTGTCATGGGTCAACGTTTTAATACGGGTACGGGAAGCCAGTGAAGATGCCGGTTCGTTGAACGCGATATGACCATCGTTGCCTACGCCGCCCATAAACAGGTGGATTTTACCGTAGGAACGGATTTTTTCTTCATACTGACGGCATTCTGCGTCAATATCAGGCGCGTTTCCATTCAGCAGGTTAATGTTTTCAGCCGGAATATCAACGTGATCGAAGAAATTACGGTGCATAAAGCTGTGGTAACTTTCCGGATGTTCCTTTGGCAGGCCGACATATTCGTCCATGTTGAAGGTCACAACATGTTTAAAGCTAACCTGGCCCGCTTTGTGCATTTCAACCAAAGCCTTATACGCGGTCAGGGGAGTACCACCGGTTGGAAGACCGAGTACGAAAGGACGATCGGCTGTTGGTTTGAACGCGTTGATGCGGTTAACGATATGACGAGCAGCCCATTTTCCGACTTGTTCAGCTGTTGCCAGGGGAATCAGTCTCATTATTCACCTCTAAAGTTTAAGTAAAAGTGGGCGGATGATTAGTGCAACCTGAACTAAGCGTAACCTGGAACCTTTCAGGCCGGATCAATCCGTCTTGATTTTTTGAATGATAAAATAAGTTTTCGTGGTTAGCCAGTGAAAGGGAGGGTTTAATACGATATTTGGTGACAATAATCACAAAAAATAGGTGTTTAATTTGCGATACGAATTAATTTTTCACACACTCACACTGCCAGTGAATCATCAACAGTATCTATCGTTCGTGACACAATAAAAACATAGTTTATGCGCGAGTCTTAACAAAGGGTCTCGTAGGGGGAATAGGATGAATATTTTAGGTTTTTTCCAGCGCCTCGGTAGGGCTTTGCAGCTCCCTATCGCCGTGCTACCGGTTGCAGCGTTGCTGCTGCGATTCGGGCAACCCGATCTTCTTAATGTGCCGTTTATTGCCCAGGCAGGCGGCGCCATTTTTGACAACCTTGCGCTGATTTTCGCCATCGGCGTGGCGTCAAGCTGGTCAAAAGACAGCGCCGGTGCTGCGGCACTGGCAGGGGCGGTAGGTTACTTCATCCTCACGAAAGCGATGGTAACCATCAACCCGGAAATCAACATGGGTGTACTGGCGGGTATCATTACCGGTCTGGTCGGTGGCGCCGTGTACAACCGCTGGGCGGGTATCAAACTGCCTGACTTCCTGAGCTTCTTCGGCGGTAAACGTTTTGTGCCGATTGCGACGGGCTTTTTCTGTCTGATCCTCGCCGCCATCTTTGGCTACGTTTGGCCACCGGTTCAGCATGCTATCCATGCGGGTGGCGAGTGGATCGTGTCTGCGGGTGCAATGGGCGCGGGCATCTTCGGTTTCATTAACCGTCTGCTGATCCCAACCGGTCTGCATCAGGTACTGAACACCATCGCCTGGTTCCAGATTGGTGAGTTCACCAACGCGGCTGGCGCGGTATTCCACGGTGATATCAACCGCTTCTACGCAGGTGACGGCACCGCGGGCATGTTCATGTCCGGCTTCTTCCCAATCATGATGTTTGGTCTGCCTGGCGCCGCGCTGGCAATGTACCTGGCTGCGCCGAAAGCGCGTCGCCCAATGGTTGGCGGGATGCTGCTGTCCGTTGCGATCACCGCCTTCCTGACCGGCGTGACCGAGCCACTGGAATTCCTGTTCATGTTCCTGGCTCCGCTGCTGTATCTGATGCACGCGATCCTGACCGGTATCAGCCTGTTCGTTGCCACCCTTCTGGGTATCCATGCAGGCTTCTCCTTCTCCGCAGGCGCTATCGACTATGTGTTGATGTACAACCTGCCGGCGGCAAGCAGCAACGTCTGGATGCTGGTGGTGATGGGCCTGATCTTCTTCGTTATCTACTTCGTTCTGTTCAGCGCGGTTATTCGTATGTTTAACCTGAAGACGCCGGGCCGCGAAGATACGAAAGATGATGTTGTGACCAGTGAAGCCAACAGCAATACCGAAGAGGGTTTAACCCAGCTGGCAACCAGCTATATTGCCGCTGTGGGTGGCACCGACAACCTGAAAGCGATCGATGCCTGTATTACCCGTCTGCGTCTGACCGTGGGCGACTCCGCGCGCGTGAGCGATGCAATGTGCAAACGCCTTGGTGCGTCTGGTGTGGTGAAGCTGAACAAACAAACCATCCAGGTTATCGTGGGTGCGAAAGCCGAATCTATCGGCGATGAAATGAAAAAAGTGGTTGCCCGTGGGCCGGTCGCTGCCGCCTCAACGGATAACGCGCCAGTAGCTGACGCGCCGGTTGCAAAACCGCAGGCTGTGCCAAATGCGGTGACCATCGCTGCGCTGGTTTCTCCGGTGACAGGTGACGTTGTTGCGCTTGAGCAGGTGCCTGACGAAGCGTTCGCCAGCAAAGCGGTCGGTGATGGCGTGGCGGTGAAACCAACGGACAAAACCGTGGTCTCTCCGGCAGCCGGTACTATCGTGAAAATCTTCAACACCAACCACGCGTTCTGCCTGGAAACGGAAAAAGGCGCGGAGATCGTTGTCCATATGGGTATCGATACCGTTGCGCTGAACGGTCAGGGCTTTACTCGCCTGGTGGAAGAGGGCGCTGAAGTGGCGGCAGGCCAGCCGATTCTGGAAATGGATCTGGAGTTCCTGAACGCCAACGCGCGCTCCATGATAAGCCCGGTAGTGTGCAGCAACATCGACGACTTCAGCGGTCTGGTGATCCAGGCGCAGGGGCAGGTAGTTGCAGGCCAAACGCCACTGTATGAGATTAAAGGCAAGTAATCGCTCCTGAGTAGAGTTATGCCTTTAGCGGCGGGGGATATCCTCCGCCGCTTTTTTTTGCAGCAATTGCCCCCATTATTTTCTTCCGGGACGTTTTAAGGGTTGTCACTACGTCCGGCTTATAAGATCATATGCCGTTATACGTTGTTTACGCTTTGAGGAATCCACGATGAGTGAGGCAGAAGCCCGCCCGAGTAACTTTATTCGTCAGATCATCGATGAAGATCTGGCCAGTGGTAAGCACACCACAGTCCACACGCGTTTCCCGCCGGAGCCAAATGGCTACCTGCACATTGGTCACGCCAAATCGATCTGCCTGAACTTTGGTATTGCGCAAGACTACCAGGGGCAGTGCAACCTGCGTTTCGATGACACCAACCCTGTAAAAGAAGACATCGAATACGTTGAGTCGATTAAAAACGACGTGCAATGGCTGGGCTTCAACTGGTCTGGTGATATCTGCTATTCCTCAGACTATTTCGATCAGCTGTATGCCTATGCGGTTGAACTGATTAACAAGGGTCTGGCATACGTCGACGAGCTCTCTGCTGACGAAATCCGTGAATACCGCGGTACGCTGACTCAGCCCGGTAAGAACAGTCCGTTCCGCGATCGTAGCGTGGAAGAGAACCTGGCGCTGTTTGAAAAAATGCGTGCCGGTGGCTTTGAAGAAGGTAAAGCGTGTCTGCGTGCCAAAATCGATATGGCGTCTCCGTTCATCGTGATGCGCGATCCGGTGCTGTACCGCATTAAGTTCGCAGAACACCACCAGACCGGTAACAAGTGGTGCATCTACCCGATGTACGACTTCACCCATTGCATCAGCGATGCGCTGGAAGGCATTACGCACTCTCTGTGCACGCTGGAATTCCAGGACAACCGTCGTCTGTACGACTGGGTGCTGGATAACATCACCATTCCTGTGCATCCGCGTCAGTACGAGTTCTCTCGTCTGAACCTGGAATACACCGTGATGTCCAAGCGTAAGCTGAACCTGCTGGTCACTGACAAGCACGTTGAAGGCTGGGACGACCCACGTATGCCGACCATTTCTGGCCTGCGTCGTCGTGGCTACACCTCTGCGTCCATTCGTGAGTTCTGCAAACGTATCGGCGTCACCAAGCAGGACAACACCATCGAAATGGCGTCTCTGGAATCCTGCATTCGTGAAGACCTGAACGAAAACGCGCCGCGCGCGATGGCGGTGATCGATCCAGTGAAACTGGTTATCGAAAACTATCCGCAGGGCGGGAGCGAACTGGTCTCTATGCCTAATCATCCGAACAAACCGGAAATGGGCACCCGCGACGTGCCGTTCAGCGGTGAAATCTGGATCGATCGTGCCGACTTCCGCGAAGAAGCGAACAAGCAGTACAAGCGTCTGGTGCTGGGCAAAGAAGTACGTCTGCGTAACGCCTATGTAATCAAAGCCGAGCGCGTAGAGAAAGATGCGGAAGGTAACATCACGACCATCTTCTGTACGTACGACGCAGAAACGCTGAGCAAAGATCCGGCGGATGGCCGTAAAGTGAAAGGTGTAATCCACTGGGTGAGCGCGCAGCATGCGCTGCCGGTTGAGATCCGTCTCTACGACCGTCTGTTCAGCGTGCCTAACCCAGGCGCAGCGGAAGACTTCCTGGCGGTTATTAACCCTGAGTCGCTGATTATCAAGCAGGGGTATGCCGAGCCGTCTCTGAAAGCCGCTGAAGCCGGTAAAGCGTTCCAGTTCGAACGTGAGGGTTATTTCTGCCTGGACAGTCGTTACAGCACGGCAGAAAAACCGGTATTTAACCGTACCGTGGGTCTGCGTGATACCTGGACTAAGATCGGCGAATAATAACGCTGCTCTGGTCAATGAGAAACAAACGCCGCGTAATGCGGCGTTTTTTTATTTAACGATCATGTCGTTAAGCATCGGGATAATCTTTTAAAGCCAACATTCCAGGTCAATGTGGTGCTACTTATTTTATTTAAAAAAAGTTTGTTGTTTTCCAAAAACAAAAACGCTGAAAAATATATTCTCAATCTCAATGTTACTTACTGAAAATTAGCGTATTCCCCCGCCAGCACTCGCTTCCCGGTAAATGTTACAAAGCACTACGAAATATGTGCTCTTCGTCATAATCCTGACTTTTGCCTGATTAAAAGCATTGATAATTCGCGTCGCGAAAAATAACCTAAAGACGGTAGTTAATTCGAGGGTATTTCTGACTACCCCTGACCATTTGGTCTTTTCTGTTTTTCGCCGTTTAAGGCGTTTTAATTCGTCAAAGAGGAATAATCTATGCGTACGTTCAGTGGCAAACGTAGTGCGCTGGCGCTGGCTATCGCCGGTGTGACAGCAATGTCGGGCCTGGTGGTTGCGCCAGAGGCAAAAGCAGCAGGTTTCATTGAAGATTCCACCCTTACGGGCGGTATTTATTACTGGCAACGTGAGCGTGACCGTAAAGACGTCACTGAAGATAAATACAAAACTAACCTTTCTCACTCGACCTGGAACGCCAACCTGGATTTCCAGTCGGGATATGCCGCCGATATGTTCGGGATCGATATTGCAGCGTTCACCGCAATTGAAATGGCCGAAAATGGCGACAGCGGCCATCCGAACGAAATTGCGTTTTCCTCCAGCAATAAAGCTTACGACGAAGACTGGTCCGGCGATAAAAGCGGAATCAGCCTGTATAAAGCGGCTGCAAAATTCAAATATGGCCCGGTCTGGGCGCGTGGTGGTTATATCCAGCCAACCGGTCAGACGCTGTTAGCGCCGCACTGGAGCTTTATGCCAGGTACCTATCAGGGCGCGGAAGCCGGTGCTAATTTTGACTACGGCGATGCGGGGGCGTTGAGCTTCTCCTATATGTGGACCAACGAGTACAAAGCGCCGTGGCACATTGAGATGGACAAGTTCTATCAAAACGATAAAAAAACCAAAGTTGATTATCTCCACTCGCTGGGGGCGAAGTACGACTTCAAAAACGATCTGGTGCTGGAAGCGGCTTTTGGTCAGGCTGAAGGCTATATCGATCAGTACTTTGCTAAAGCCAGCTACAAATTTGATATCGCAGGTAGCCCGCTGAGCACCAGCTATCAGTTCTACGGTACGCGCGACAAGGTCAGCGATGGCAGCGTAAATGATATTTATGACGGCACCGCGTGGTTACAGGCGCTGACCTTCGGCTACAAAGTGGGTCAGGTTGATTTGCGTCTGGAGGGTACATGGGTGAAGGCAGAAGGGCAGCAGGGCTACTTCCTGCAACGTATGACGCCAACCTACGCCTCTTCCAATGGTCGTCTGGATATCTGGTGGGATAACCGCTCTGACTTCAACGCCGACGGCGAAAAGGCGGTCTTCTTCGGCGCAATGTATGACCTGAAGAACTGGAACCTGCCTGGCTGGGCAGTGGGTGCGTCCTACGCGTACGCCTGGGACGCGAAGCCAGCGGATATGGCTACGCCAGACGCCTACTACGATCCGAACTACCGTCTGAAAGAGTCTTCATACAGTCTGGATGCGATTTATACCCTGCAGGAGGGTCGTGCGAAAGGCACGATGTTCAAACTGCACTTCACCCAGTATGACAACCACTCCGATATCCCGAGCTACGCGGGCGGTTACGGCAACATCTTCCAGGATGAGCGCGACGTGAAATTTATGGTCATTGCGCCATTTACCATCTTCTGATGAATGCTGCGGCGGGCTGTGTCCCGCCGTTATGGAGACTGAACATGATGAAAAAAAGGGTAATCGTTGCGCTGCTGGCATTCGGGCTGGTGGCGTGCGCGCAGGATCAGGCGCCGAAAGAAGACTCCCGTCTGAAAGAGGCGTATAGCGCTTGCATCAATACCGCACAAGGTTCACCTGAGAAGATTGAAGCCTGTCAAAGCGTGCTGAACGAGCTAAAAAAAGACAAAGCCCATGAGCAATTCGCCACGCAGGAAAACGTTCGCGTGATGGATTACCAGGCCTGCATTCAGGCGCGTAAAACCGGTAACGATCAGGAAGTGGCGAAGCGTTGCGATAAGATATGGGACGAGATTCGCAATAACAATAAATAAGTTGCTTTACGCCCGGTGGCGCTGCGCTTACCGGGCTTTTTCCAGGCAAAAAAAAGCCAACCTCACGGCTGGCTCAGAGTATGAACACTGACTTATTTTGCGTCGTGCGCATGTTCATTTTCGCGGCAATCCCCTTCAGCACAGTGACCGTACAGGTACAGGCTGTGGTTGGTCAGGCGGATGCCATGACGGGCGGCGATTTCACGCTGGCGTGATTCAATGGAATCATCGCTAAATTCAATGACCTTGCCACAGTCGAGGCAGATCAGGTGATCGTGGTGGTGCTGCTGAGTCAGCTCGAACACGGATTTACCGCCTTCGAAATTATGACGAGTAACAATGCCCGCGTCATCAAACTGGTTCAGCACACGATAGACGGTTGCCAGCCCAATCTCTTCACCCATATCGATAAGACGCTTATAAAGGTCTTCCGCACTGACATGGTGATTGTCTGGCCCCTGAAGCACTTCAAGGATTTTTAACCGAGGAAGCGTTACTTTCAGGCCAGCTTTCTTTAATGCGGTATTGTTGTCAGTCATGCGGAATCTGTCCTGTTGCTAAACGATTCACTTCAAAAGAAGAAGTGACAGAAAATGCACTTGGGATAATGCGTCTCATTATAGAACTGCCATGGCTAAATGAAAACTGCAAGTCTCAAGCAAAGTATGCTTATAAAAACGTGGTATCACCAACAAACTTGTTCGATGGCACCCACTTTTTACCAGGGGGATATTGTACAGGTCTGGACGAAAAAGTTAAAAGTTTGTAGCAATTAATTTAATCGGTTTTACCTGGACAACGGGCGCAACCGGAGTTGCGCCGCAGGGATATCAGGCGTTAAGGATATCGTCCAGGTTCAGCTCTTCACGAACCTGCTTAACCCATTTTTCTACACGCTCTGCGGTCAGCTCTGGCTGACGGTCTTCATCAATGGCAAGGCCAACGAAGTGATCGTCATCTGCCAGACCTTTGGAAGCTTCGAAGTGGTAACCCGCTGTTGGCCAGTGACCAACGATCGCCGCACCGCGCGGCTCAATGATGTCGCGAATAGTGCCCAGCGCATCACAGAAATACTCAGCGTAGTCTTCCTGATCGCCACAGCCAAACAGGGCAACCAGCTTGCCGTTGAAGTCGACTTCTTCCAGCGTCGGGAAGAAATCGTCCCAGTCACACTGTGCTTCACCGTAGTACCAGGTCGGGATGCCCAGCAGCAGGATGTCATAGCCCTCGAGATCTTCTTTGCTGCTCTTGGCGATGTCATGCACATCAGCAACGTCTTTACCGAGCTGTTTTTGAATGTTTTTTGCGATATTTTCTGTATTGCCGGTATCACTGCCAAAGAAAATGCCGATGATTGCCATGAGTAAAATAACCTCTTGAAACTTAATGGTATGGTGGCGCAAATTGTCCACGGATAAGGGCAATAATAGCAGAACAGGCAACCCTGCGGAAACAGCTATCACGCAGGACTGCACTCTGTGCTACATGAAAAAGGTAATATTGGGGATTTTCTGACTCACGCCTTGCCGCGTAACGTCTCAAGCTGGGCGATCAGCATCTCTTCGATCAGTTCGCTGCGGCTGATGTTGCGCGCGTCAGCTAACTCGTTAAGCGCATCGACGGCATCGGCATTCAGCTTGAGTTCGACACGCTTAAGCCCACGATTTTTATCGCGTTTAAGCTGGTTGCGTTTATTGATACGCAGCTGTTCATCGCGCGAAAGCGGATTCGTTTTCGGTCGTCCCGGTCGACGCTCATTCGCGAACAGATCTAGTGTCGTACGGTCCGTTTGTTCTTTGGCCATGATTCTGAGACTTCGGGGGAAACACGCCGCCCTGCTAATGCCCGGGCGATAAGCGCGCCATCATACATCACCCAAATCCACACGCCAACGACTGGAAGCCCGTCGTCTTCCGGTCGCTGGCTTTTTAATCAATTCGCTGTATCAGTAAGATAGCGGCGAATGGCGCGCAGGACGGCATCCGGTTTTTCCGCGTGTACCCAGTGCCCGGCACCGGCGATGACGTGAGCGCGAGCCTGCGGAAATTGCGCCAGCAGCGTGTCACGGTACGCGTCAGTAACGTAAGGGGAGTTGCCGCCGCGAATAAAGAGGGTAGGGTGCGGCCAGGCGGGGACATTTTCCCACCCCACAATATGCGAATACTGATCCCACAGTACCGGGACGTTAAAGCGCCATTGTCCGTCAACAAAGGATTTCAGCAGGAACTGGACCACGCCTTCTTCATCGAGATGCTCGCGCATAACGGCTGCCGCCTGCTGGCGTGTGGAGACGCCTGACTCTGTCACGGCATTGATCGCAGCGAAAATCTCATCGTGACGGCGAACGTCGTAATTGACGGGCGCAACGTCAATGACCACCAGACCGGAAATTCGCTCAGGGGCCAGCGCTGTAAGCGCCATCACCGCTTTACCGCCCATTGAATGCCCGATGAGCGTCGCTTTCTGGATATTATTCGCATCGAGGGTGTCCCGCAGATCCTGCGCCATGGCTGCGTAGGTCATCTCCTCCGAGCGTCCTGAAAGACCGTGATTGCGCATATCAACCTGGAGGATCTTGTGATCGGTCACTAAATCGCGCGCCAGCACGCCCAGGTTATCCAGACTACCAAACAGGCCGTGAACCAGTACGATGGGAGAATTATTGTTCGGCGATTGTGCAGTTTGCGCTCGGGTATTCAATTTCATGGCAAAGTTCTTTTTTTAGGTTTGTCAGGTTAGGGTATCATGTTGACCATTCTGCCGCCCGGGGGCAAGGATCCAGTTTAATCTGACTTTTGCCGCCAACCTGGTTTGACGCTATCCGCTGTTGGGATTAGACCTTATAATCTCAACGACTTGTATTCAGATAAGATATCGCACTGGATTAAGATGAAAACAATCGAAGTTGATGACGAACTCTATCAGTATATTGCCAGCCAGACGCGGCATATTGGGGAGAGCGCGTCCGACATTTTACGGCGCATGCTTAAAATTTCCGCCGCCTCACAGCCCACTCCTGTCACTAAAGATGTCGTGTCTCAGCCGAGCGTTGTTGCACAAGTAAAACCTGCCGTCATGCCGGCAAAAGACAAAGTGCGCGCGATGCGCGAGCTGCTGCTGTCCGATGAATATGCAGAGCAGAAAAAGGCGGTTAACCGCTTTATGCTGGTGCTGTCTACACTTTACTCACTGGATAACAACGCATTTGCAGAAGCGACAGAGTCGCTGCACGGTCGCACGCGCGTTTACTTCGCAGGTGACGAGCAGACCCTGCTGCAAAATGGCAACCAAACCAAACCCAAACATGTTCCCGGTACGCCATACTGGGTGATCACCAATACCAATACGGGCCGCAAGTGCAGCATGATCGAACATATCATGCAGTCCATGCAGTTCCCGGCGGAATTGATCGAAAAGGTTTGCGGTACAATTTAACCCTTGCATCAGAAGGACCAGGCAATGGCAAATCACAGCCGTGCAGGACAACCTGCACAACAACGCGATTTGATTAACGTCGCTCAACTGACCTCGCAGTACTACGTGCTGAAGCCGGTGGTGGGCAACGCAGAACACGCAGTGAAGTTTGGTACATCTGGCCACCGCGGCAGCGCGGCGCGCCATAGCTTTAACGAACCGCACATTCTGGCCATTGCTCAGGCCATCGCGGAAGAGCGCGCCAAAAATGGCGTCACCGGTCCGTGCTATGTTGGGAAAGATACCCACGCCCTGTCTGAACCTGCCTTTATCTCCGTGCTGGAAGTACTGGCGGCAAACGGCGTAGACGTGATTGTTCAGGAGAACAACGGTTTCACGCCAACGCCTGCGGTTTCTAACGCTATTCTGGTACATAACAAAAAAGGTGGCGCGCAGGCGGACGGTATTGTGATCACCCCGTCCCACAACCCACCGGAAGATGGCGGCATCAAGTACAACCCACCTAACGGTGGCCCGGCGGATACCAACGTCACGAAAGTGGTGGAAGATCGCGCCAACGCGTTACTGGCTAACGGTCTGAACGGCGTGAAGCGCATCTCGCTGGATGAAGCCATGGCGTCCGGCCATGTGAAAGAGCAGGATCTGGTGCAGCCGTTCGTGGAAGGGCTGGCGGATATCGTCGATATGGCCGCTATCCAGAAAGCCGGTCTGAAGCTGGGCGTGGATCCGCTGGGCGGCTCCGGTATTGAATACTGGAAACGCATTGCCGAGCACTACAAGCTGGATCTGACCATCGTGAACGATCACGTCGATCAGACCTTCCGCTTTATGCACCTGGACAAAGACGGCGCGATCCGTATGGACTGCTCCTCCGAATGCGCAATGGCTGGCCTGCTGGCGCTGCGCGACAAGTTCGACCTGGCGTTTGCCAACGACCCGGACTACGACCGTCACGGCATCGTCACCCCCGCTGGGCTGATGAACCCGAACCACTACCTGGCTGTTGCGATTAACTATCTCTTCCAGCACCGTCCGCAGTGGGGCAAAGAGGTTGCGGTGGGTAAAACGCTGGTCTCTTCCGCCATGATTGACCGTGTGGTCGATGCGCTGGGCCGTAAGCTGGTGGAAGTGCCGGTGGGCTTCAAGTGGTTTGTTGATGGTCTGCACGACGGCAGCTTCGGCTTTGGTGGTGAAGAGAGCGCGGGGGCATCCTTCCTGCGCTTCGACGGCACCCCATGGTCAACCGATAAAGACGGCATCATCATGTGCCTGCTGGCGGCGGAAATCACCGCGGTTACCGGTAAGAACCCGCAGGAACATTACAACGACCTGGCAGCACGCTTTGGTGCGCCAAGCTATAACCGTATTCAGGCTGGCGCGACCTCTGCTCAGAAAGCCGCTCTGTCCAAACTCTCTCCGGAGATGGTCAGCGCCAGCACCCTGGCGGGCGATCCGATCACCGCGCGTCTGACGGCGGCACCGGGTAACGGCGCATCCATCGGCGGCCTGAAAGTGATGACTGAAAACGGCTGGTTCGCCGCGCGTCCATCCGGTACGGAAGATGCGTACAAAATCTATTGCGAAAGCTTCCTCGGCGCTGAGCACCGCCAGCAGATTGAGAAAGAAGCGGTAGAGATTGTCAGTGAAGTGCTGAAAAACGCGTAAGTGGTGTCTGGTGCGGGCTGATGCCCTCACCCCGGCCCTCTCCCACAGGGAGAGGGAGAAAACATTGATCTCGTAGGCCCGGTAAGCGTTAGCGCCACCGGGCTTCTTTTTTAACTATGCTTATTCTTCAGTTCAAATCTCGGCGATACCAGACCGTACAGCGTCCAGCCCATAAAGGTCACCATCGCGCCATACAGCATCGCCTCCTGACCGGACGAGTAGAGCGCATAGAAGCTGTAAATCGCCCCAATCAGCGCCACGATATTGGCCGCCCGGGCTTTGCGCGGATCCACCTTCGCCACCTTCTGAATAATCACCAGTGCCGCCATCGACAGAATGTACGGAATGATGTTCGTCACCACCGCCAGGTTGACCAGTACATTAAACTGGCTGTTCAGTGACGGGCTGATGGTCATCAGCGACAAACCGCTCTGGAAAATCACAATCGCCAGCATACCCTGTACCGGCGCATCCGCTTTGGTGACGCGGGAGAAGATTTTCGGGAAATAACCTTCGTCAGCGGAGGATTTGAATACCTGGGCGATGGTGAACTGCCAGCCCAGCAGCGAGCCGCAGCAGGACATCACCATCAGTCCCATGATCACTTTCCCTACCTCTGGCGTAAACATCTGCGCAAACGCCAGCCCGAACGGCGCCGTGGAGTTGGCGAGATCCATGTTGGGCACAATTCCCGCAATCACGTTGGTTGAGACGATATAGATCACCGCCGCCCCCAGCGTCCCGCCGAGTACCGCGATCGGCACGTTCTTTTCCGGGTTTTCCACCACTTCCGCATTCGCACAGGCTGACTCCAGCCCGAGGAAAGCCCATAGCGTCATGGCGATGGACGATCCCACGGCGGTAAAGAACGGCACGTGGTGCGGGTTCCAGGAATTGGCGTACAGCGTCGGGCTAAACCAGAACCAGCCGATGATGCACAGACCGACAACCGGAATGATCACGCCCCAGACGGTGATGCTGCTGAGCTGTCCGGTGATGCGCGCGCCGCCAAAGTTGGCGACGGTGCAGATCCACAGCACGCCGATGGTCGCCAGCCCAATCTGCACCGGGGTCAGCGTCGCGCCAAACAGCTCCGTACCGTAACCGACAGCGGAAATGGCAATCGCCACGTTGGCGATCAGCAGCGACACCCCGTAGGTATAGTTGGCCATAAAGTTGCCCGACTTGCCAAACGCATATTCGGCATAGCCGCCCATGCCGCCAGACTTACGGCTGAACATCCCGCACTTGGCAAACGCCCACGCCAGCGCCATTGAGCCGACTGCCGTTACCAGCCAGGAGATAATCGAAATCGTCCCCACTTCAGCGAGCTTAGTGGGCAGCATGATGATCCCGGACCCCATCATATTCACCATGGTGAGGATAGTGAGTTGTACCACGCCCATCTTGTTGGACTTACTCATAATTTTTCTCCCTTCAGCAGAGACGGCTGAGCGGCGGGTTGTTTAATGACGTAGCAGCGCACCTGTTTGCGCCCGTCACACTCCTCGACGTAAACCCCCTGTAACTCCGGCGCAAAGCCCGGCAGCAGATTGATCCCGTCTTCCAGCGCGGCGAAATAGCGCAGCACGGAACCGCCCCAGACTTCCCCCGGAACCACGCACAACACCCCCGGTGGGTAAGGCAGCGCGCCTTCCGCGGCGATACGGCCTTCCGCGTCGCGCAGTGACACCAGCTCGACCTCACCGCGCAGATAGGCATAGTTCGCCTCCTGCGGGTTCATCATGACGCGCGGGAAGTGAGACTTGCGGAACATCTCTTTCTGCAACTGCTTCACGTTATGGCGGGCGTAGAGGTCGTGCATCTCCTGACAAATCTGACGCAGGGAATAATCCGCATAACGTTCCGGATGTTGCTTATAAAGAGAGGGCAGAACCTCTTTCAGCGGCACATCGCTCTGGAGCAGTTTTTCGAAGCGCACCAGCTGGGCGACGAGCTGCTGCAATTTGCCCATGTCCTCCGCCGGGGTGAGCAGGAACAGAATGGAATTGAGGTCGCATTTTTCCGGCACGATGCCGTTTTCACGCAGGAAGTTGGCGAGGATGGTGGCGGGCACGCCGAAATCATCATACTCGCCGGTGCGGGCGTTGATGCCTGGCGTGGTCAGCAGCAGTTTGCAGGGATCGATAAAATACTGATGCTCGGCATATCCCTCAAAGGCGTGCCAGCGTTCGCCCGGAACGAAATGGAAGAAGCGCAGATCGGTGGCGATCTCCGCCGTATCCCAGCTTTCCCACGGACGGCCATCCACCGTCTCCGGCACGAACGGGCGAATAAACTGACAGTTCTGAAGGATCAGTTTTCGCGCTTCGATACCCGTCACCACGCAGTCCATCCACATGTTGCGCCCACTTTGCCCCTCGTGCATGCGGGCGTTGATATCCAGGGCGGCAAACAGCGGATAAAACGGGCTGGTGGAGGCGTGCATCATAAAGGCGTTGTTGAGGCGCTTATGCGGGACATAGCGCGGCTGGCCTTTTATGTGGCTGTCCTTCTTATGGATTTGCGAGGTTTGCGAGAAGCCCGCCTGCTGCTTATGCACCGACTGGGTAACCAGAATGCCCGGATCGTTTTCGTTCAGCTCCAGCAGCAGCGGCGAGCAGTCGGCCATCATCGGGATAAACTGCTCGTAACCCACCCAGGCGGAGTCAAACAGGATGTAATCGCACAGGTGACCAATCTTATCCACCACCTGACGGGCGTTATAAATGGTACCGTCGTAGGTGCCCAGCTGGATCACCGCCAGACGGAAGGGACGTTCATCCCGCGCGCGACCAGGCGCGACCTCTGACACCAGTTCCCGCAGGTAACTCTCGTCGAAACAGTGTGCGTCAATACCGCCGATAAACCCGTACGGGTTGCGCGCTGTTTCCAGATACACCGGCGTCGCTCCCGCCTGTAACAGTGCTCCGTGGTGATTAGATTTATGGTTATTGCGATCGAACAGCACCAGATCGCCTGGCGTGAGCAGGGCATTGAGCACCACCTTATTGGAAGAGGAGGTGCCGTTCAGCACGAAGTAGGTTTTATCCGCATTAAAGACTTTTGCCGCATGCTGTTGGGCGATGCATGGCGCACCTTCATGGATCAGCAGATCGCCCATTGCCACGTCGGCATTGCACAGATCGGCGCGGAAAAGCGTTTCGCCAAAGAAATCGACAAACTGGTTTCCGGCCGGATGGCGGCGGAAGAACTGACCTCCCTGATGTCCGGGGCAGTCAAACGCGCTGTTCCCCTGCTGGACGTAATCGACCAGCGCGCGGAAGAACGGCGGACGGAGCTGGGTTTCGTACTTCTGCGCAGCCGCTTCAAGCTGGCGTCCGTAGTACGCATTGCTGGTGTCGGAGTACTCAAAAACGCCGTGAATACGCGACAAAAATTCAGCCGGAACCCTTTCTTCTTTATGCGTGGCAATAAACACCGGAATACCGAATCCCGTGGCTTCTATTTCTTCTATGGCGCCATTGAAAATATCACTGACGGCCAGAACCACGGCTGCCACATCAATATAATCCGATGCGGTGATATCCACGATCTCGCGCGAAGTGGTAAAGCATTCAGGGCAGGCACGGCTGACGGCAATTTTTAACGTTTTCATCTTTATCTCTTTATTTCAGGCAATATGGGTCCCTCGACTTCTTGCGGTAAAGAAATCGATTTTTTCCGGAAAAAAAAGCAAAGCGTGTCCGCTGATACGAAATCAGTTAATTGCTTTTTTGCTGAGTAGAATTCAGTCCGCCCGGTTGCGGAGAATCTGAATCACAAGGAATGAGCGCAGGTGTTCACAGGCAACAGCCTGTAAAATAGCGTTTTTCAGGATAACCTGTAAGCAGATGCGCCAGAAGTCGAAGGACTACCGGGCGTTAAAGAGATGAAAGTCAAAACAGTTTCGGTGGGCAAACATCATGATATGTGTTGTCCGCCTTATATGGGGCATTAAACGATTATTGTTTTCCATGTTCATTTTCCTTTCAGTAATTGAAAGCACGGTCATTTTATCCAGGAAAAAGGGATTAACTGTGAAACAGATCACCAATAACCGATCGTTTCAGAAATAATTAGTCGTTATGAGTGAATAACGCAGATCAAAATGCTGTTTTGTTGGTTTGGTGTTAAATTGGTGTTCTAATTATGTTTAGTGAGGGCGAATATAGGCATGAAAATAATCTCGTCGTTATTTTCATGGCTATATTCAGGCTGGTGTGTTCTTTATTTAAAATTAAAGTGAATACTTATTCAGATCATAAACCGATATCCGATACCGGTTTCTGTTAATAAATGACGAGGACGCGCGGGATCGGCTTCAAGTTTCTGGCGAAGGTGTCCCATATAAATGCGTAAATAGTGACTATGTTCGACAGCATTCGGTCCCCAGACCTGGCTTAACAGCTGTCGCTGCGTTAACACTTTTCCGTGGTTACTGAGCAACACGGCCAGCAGACGAAACTCGATAGGCGTAAGGTGGATCTCTTCTTCCCCTCGCACGATGCGGCGGGCGGCAAGATCGACGCGGATATCGCCAAAGACGTACACCGGTTCAGAAGGGGTCGTGGCACTGTGTCGACGCAGCGCCACACGCAGCCGGGCCTGTAACTCGCCAATGCCAAACGGTTTGATCAGATAATCATCCGCTCCGGCATCCAGCGCGGCGATTTTATCCGTCTCTTCGGTGCGGGCAGAGAGCACCAGAATGGGCATCTGGCTCCACTGACGCACCTCACGAATAAAATCGATGCCATCGCCATCCGGGAGTCCCAGATCCAGGATCACCAGATCTGGCTTGCGGGTGGCGGCTTCAATTAACCCCCGTTGAAGCGTACCGGCTTCATGAACGCGCAAACCGTCGCCTTCCAGCGCGGTACGCAGAAATCGGCTGATAGCGAGCTCATCTTCAACAATCAGAACGTTAATCACAAATCCTCTGGTAATTCATCAAGTTCTGGTGGGGTTTCAAGAGGAAGTGTAACACAAAAGCGTGCCCCACCTTCCGGGCGGTTCTCTGCGGAAATGGTGCCGCCATGCACGTCAACAATCGCCTGGCAGATCGCCAGCCCCAGCCCGACACCCGGAATGGCAGATTCCTTATTACCGCGCGCAAATTTTTCGAATATGGCGCGCTCCTGGCCGGCCGGAATACCCGGCCCGGTATCCCAGACATCGAGCCGCAGCAAACGTTTATCCACCCTGGCAGCAATCCCCAGCCGGGCCTTTGCCCCGGCGTATTTAGCGGCATTTTCCAGAAGATTAATCAGCACGCGCTCAAACAGCGGGCCATCCACATGGATTAACGTCAGGGGTTCCGGCATGTCCAGCTCGATATGGCGCCCGCCGAGACCCGGCTCCAGCATCTTCAGCGCACTGCCGACAACCTCCTCAAGGGTGAGCCACTCTTTTTTGAGGTTAAACCCGCCGGACTGAATGCGCGCCATGTCCAGCAGGTTGTTCACCAGACGCGTGGTATTTAGCACGTGCTGACGAATTTCGCTGGCCTGCATCGCATGTTTTGATCCTTCCGCCGCCAGATCCAGCGTCAGAATTTCGGACTGACCAAACAGCACGGTAAGCGGGGTGCGCAAATCGTGAGACAGCGCTGCCAGCAGCGAATTGCGAATACTTTCGCGCTCGCTTGCCAGCCGCGCCTGCTCTTCGCTGGCGGTGAGCGCCAGCCGTTCAAGGGCGCTGGCGACCAGCAGGGTGAAGGTTTCCAGCAGGCGCTGCTGCTCGGGGATCATCAGCTGACGCAGGTTAGACGGCTCGACGATGACCAGCCCGTGATTTTTATCCGCGCTGCGCAGCGGCAGGATCTGGTAAGGCACCCCGGGCAGAGTGTCGGTGCCGGCACCGGCAGGTAAACCCTTATCAAAGCTCCAGCGGGCAATCGCTTCATCCCAGGGCGTCATCCCCGAAGGGGAGGTCAGCGGGCGAAGGCGCCCCTGCTCGTCGGGGAGCAAAATCAGGTTACTGGCGTGAAAGGTCGAACGGATAAACTGCTCGCTGGTCTGGACGATATCCTGCTGCGTGCGACCGACCGCCAGCGATTTTGACATCTCATAAAGATGGCGGGTGCGCTGCTCGCGATAGCGGGCAATGCGTGCCTGGTAGCGCACGCCTGCCGTCAGATTCCCGATCACCAGCCCGACGGTAAGCATCACGGCAAAGGTCAGAATGTACTGTACGTCCGAGACAGCAAGCGTCCCGCGCGGAGCGATAAAAAAGAGGTCGAAGCTGATGACGTTGATCACCGTTGCCAGCACCGACGGCCAGCGGCCATAAAAGAGCGCGACCACAACGACGCCCAGCAGATAAATCATGACCAGATTGGCGGCATCGAAGGCGATTAGCCACTGGCTGGCAATCACCGTAATCAGGGCGCAAAGGACCACGGCCACGAGGCAGCCCCGGATCTGGACGCGCCATTTATCGCCAAAGGTGCGTGCGTCCGGCGTACGGCCGGGCAGGGGGGCGGGCTTGTCATCCAGCGCGACGATGACTAAATCCAGATCCGGCGCGCGGCGTGCCAGCCTGTCGGCAAAAGATTCGCGGCTAAACCAGCGGCGATGCTGGCGACGTCCAATGACAATCTTGCCCAGGTTATGCTCGCGCGCGTAGCGAAGAATGGCTTTATCTTCCTGCGGATCGGACAGGGTTGCAGTTTCGGCGCCCAGCTCCTGCGCCAGCCGCAGCGCGCTCAAAATGGCGCGACGCTGATTTTCCGGCAGGCCGTGAAGCTGTGGTGTTTCGACATACACCGCGTGCCAGACGCTGCCAAACTTCGCCGCAAGCCGGGCGGCGGTGCGGACCAGTTTTTCATTGCCGCTGCCGTGACCAATGCATAACAGAATGGCGTCACGCGTGTGCCAGACGCGCTCCCGCCCCTGCAGGTCCCGCCAGGCTCGCATCTGGTCATCCACGCGATCGGCGGTGCGGCGCAGGGCCAGCTCGCGCAGGGCAATCAGGTTTCCTTTGCGGAAAAAATGTTCGATGGCGCGTTCGGCCTGGCCGGCAATATACACCTTGCCTTCGTGCAGGCGCTGGCGCAGATCGTCCGGCGGCAGGTCAACCAGTACGACTTCATCGGCAGAATCAAAAAA
This sequence comes from Enterobacter cloacae complex sp. SYL001, assembly GCF_049237025.1. Classification (NCBI taxonomy): domain Bacteria; kingdom Pseudomonadati; phylum Pseudomonadota; class Gammaproteobacteria; order Enterobacterales; family Enterobacteriaceae; genus Enterobacter; species Enterobacter cloacae complex sp. SYL001. The sequence goes on from NZ_JBMKJI010000008.1 coordinate 25,607, forward strand.
CGGATCGGGGACGGTTTCGCGCACCTGGATACCGGTTACCCCGCTTACCACGTCGTTCAGGCTTTCCAGATGCTGAACATTCACCGTGGTGAAGACGTCGATGCCGGCTTCAAGCAGCTCCTCAACATCCTGCCAGCGCTTCGGGTGGCGTGAGCCAGGCGCGTTGCTGTGCGCCAGTTCGTCCATCAGGATCAGCGCGGGGCGGCGGGCGAGGGCGGCATCAAGATCGAACTCCGTCACCAGCCGACCGCGATGGCTGATACGCTGGGGCGGCTGCGTCGCCAGTCCCGTCAGCAGCGCCGCCGTCTCTTTGCGACCGTGGGTTTCCACCACGCCGATGAGAATATCAAGCCCCTGCGCCCGAAGCCGCTGGGCTTCCGTCAGCATGGCGAAGGTTTTCCCGACGCCCGCGCAGGCGCCGAAGAAAATTTTCAGCTTGCCGCGGTGGGCTTCAGCCGTTTGTTCAAGCAGCCTGTCCGGATCCGGGCGCATGGGCTCATCGGTCATTTAGTTCTTCCTTAGCGCATCCAGCGCCAGATTCAGCTCAACAATGTTCACTACCGGCATGCCGATGAAGCTGACCAGCGGCTTTTGCGTATGTTCTGCAACCAGCTGGCTCACCTGCTCGACGGTCAGCTGACGGGCGGCGGCCACGCGTGGGATCTGCCACGCCGCTGCGTCCGGCGTCAGGCTGTAATCCAGCCCGCTCGCGGAGGCGGTGACCAGCTCAACCGGCACCTCACGGCTGGCCTGCGGATTCGCGGCGCGCAGGGCGGCAACGCGTTCAGCAACGGCTTTGTCCAGGTCAGGATTACTGCCAGCCAGATTGCTGCCGCCGGAGGCCATTGGATTATACGGGCTTTCCGCAGTGGCGGAAGGGCGTCCCTGGAAGTAGCGCGGGTCCGTAAAGTTTTGCCCAATCAGACGCGAGCCGCGGTTTTCACCGTTCTGGATAATCAGCGAGCCGTTGGCCTGGTCCTCAAACCACCACTGGCCCAGCGCGGTTGTCATCAGCGGGTAAAGCCCGCCGGTAATCAGAGACAGCAGAATAAACAACAGTATAGCGGGACGTAACATCGTCATGAGATTCACCTTTTAAACCAGCCCGAACAGCGTTAACAACATGTCGATAACCTTGATCCCAATAAAGGGCACCACCAGCCCACCCAGACCGTAAATCCACAGGTTACGGCGCAGCATGGCGGCGGCCGTCAGTGGCTTATAGCTCACCCCTTTCAGCGCCAGCGGAATAAGAAAGACAATAATCAGCGCGTTGAAGATCACCGCGCTCAAAATGGCCGAGGCTGGAGAGTGCAGGTGCATTACGTTCAGGGCATTCAGCTGCGGATAGGTTGCCGCAAAGGCCGCCGGGATTATGGCGAAATACTTCGCCACGTCGTTGGCGATACTGAACGTGGTCAGCGAGCCGCGCGTCATCAGCATCTGCTTCCCGATATGCACCACTTCGATCAGCTTGGTCGGGTTCGAGTCGAGATCCACCATGTTGCCCGCCTCTTTTGCCGCCTGGGTACCGGAGTTCATCGCCACCGCCACGTCGGCCTGCGCCAGCGCCGGGGCGTCGTTGGTGCCGTCGCCGGTCATCGCCACCAGACGACCTTCCGCCTGATACTGGCGAATGAGCGCCAGCTTTGCTTCCGGTGTCGCTTCGGAAAGGAAATCATCCACGCCCGCTTCGGCGGCAATGGCCGCCGCAGTCAGACGGTTATCCCCGGTGATCATCACCGTTTTAATGCCCATCTTACGCATCTGGGCGAAACGCTCTTTTATACCGCCTTTAACGATATCCTTCAGGGCGATAACCCCCAGAACGCTTGCACCTTCCGCCACCACCAGCGGGGTTGCCCCCTGACGCGCCACGCTTTCCACCAGGTGGTCGACTTCCGGAGGGAAATGTCCATTATTGGCTTCAATATGACGGCGGATGGCATCAACGGAGCCTTTACGGATCATTCGGTCCTGAATGTTAATTCCACTCATCCGTGTTTGCGCCGTGAAGGGCACGAACGTGGCGTGCAGGCTTTGTACGTCGCGCTGGCGCAGGTTAAAGCGCTGCTTGGCGAGGATCACGATACTGCGACCTTCCGGCGTCTCATCGGCCAGCGAAGAAAGCTGCGCCGCGTCGGCCAGCGTTTTTTCATCCACGCCGGGAGCAGGTAAAAAGTCAGAGGCCTGACGATTACCCAGGGTGATGGTCCCGGTTTTATCCAGCAGCAGTACGTCTACGTCACCCGCCGCTTCAACGGCGCGTCCGCTGGTGGCGATGACGTTCGCGCCCAGCATACGGCTCATCCCCGCCACGCCAATCGCGGAAAGCAGGCCGCCGATAGTGGTGGGGATCAGACAGACCAGCAGGGCGATCAGTACGGTGATGCTGACCGCTGTACCGCCGTAGGCGGAGAAGGGCCACAGGGTCGCCGTTGCCAGCAGGAACACAATGGTGAGCGCCACCAGCAGAATGGTCAGGGCGATCTCGTTCGGCGTTTTACGACGCTGTGCGCCTTCCACCATGGCGATCATCCGGTCGAGAAAGGTTTCGCCCGGGTTAACGCTGCACTGGATCACTAGCCAGTCGGAAAGAATGCGCGTTCCGCCGGTAACTGAGGCGAAATCTCCGCCCGACTCACGGATCACGGGCGCGGATTCCCCGGTAATGGCGCTTTCGTCTACCGACGCGCCGCCCTCAATTACCTCCCCGTCGCAGGGGATGATGTCCCCGGCTTCCACCAGCACCACGTCACCTTTGCGCAGTTCATCCGCCGGAACGTGGTCCATCTGCGCGCCGTATTTAGGTTCGCGTAATTTGCGCGCAAAGGCGGTTTTTTTGACCCCTTTCAGACTGTTGGCCTGCGCCTTACTGCGGCCTTCCGCCAGCGCTTCGGCAAAGTTGGCGAACAGCACGGTAAACCACAGCCACAGGCTGATGGCGCCGGTAAAGGTTGCATTTCCTGAAAGGTGTCCCGTTCCCATGGCAATCGCCAATGCGGTGGTGAGTAAACTTCCAGTCCAGACAATAAACATCACCGGGTTGTGCCACTGCACTCGCGGGCTCAGTTTTTTTACCGCATCCATGAGGGCCTGACGAACTAAGGTTGGTTCGAGCAGGGCCAGTTGTTTACGACTCATGACAAATTCTCCGCAAAATCAGCGTAAAGAGAGGTATTCCGCAACCGGGCCTAACGCGAGGGCGGGGATAAAGGTCAAGGCACCTACCAGCAGAACGGTGCCAATCAGCAGGCCGACGAACAGCGCGCCGTGAGTCGGTAACGTACCGGTAGTGGTCGGCTGGATCTTCTTATTCACCAGTGTTCCGGCGATCGCCATGACGGGAATAATCACGCCGAAACGACCGAAGAACATGCAGAACGCCAGCAGACAGTTCCAGAACGGTGAGTTGGCACTTAACCCTGCAAAGGCGCTGCCGTTGTTGTTTGCGGCAGACGAAACTGCGTAAAGCACTTCGCTAAAGCCGTGAATGCCCGGGTTAAAGATGCCGCTGCGCCCGGCGTCGGTCATCAGCGCCAGGGCGGTACCGAGCAGCACAAGGGTGGGGGTGACCAGGATTGCCAGCGCGGTTAATTTCATTTCGCGGACGTCGATTTTTTTGCCGAGATATTCCGGCGTGCGGCCGATCATCAGCCCGGCGATAAACACGGCGAGCAGAACGAACAACAGCATGCCGTACAGCCCCGAACCGACCCCACCGAAGACTACCTCGCCAATCTGCATCAGCCACATCGGGATCATGCCGCCAAGCGCGGTGAAAGAGTCGTGCATGGCGTTCACCGCCCCGCAGGAGGCCGCCGTGGTGACCACCGCGTAGAGGCTGCTGGCAAGAATGCCGAAGCGGCTCTCTTTGCCTTCCAGGTTGATATTGCTGTTAGCCCCCAGCTGCATGAAATGGCTGTTGCCGTTCCATTCGGCCCACATCACCAGTGCAACGCAGACCACGAAGATTAACGACATGGCCCACAGCAGCGTACGGCCCTGGCGGCGATCGTTAACCACATCGCCAAAGGCGAAGCAGAGCGCGGCGGGGATCAGGAATATCGCCAGCATCTGTACAAAATTGGTTAATGCCGTTGGGTTTTCAAACGGATGCGATGAGTTGGCGTTGAAGAAGCCGCCCCCGTTGGTGCCCAGCATCTTGATTGCTTCCTGCGACGCCACTGGCCCCATTGGCAGGAGTTCCCTGCCCCCTTCAAGCGAGGTGTAAGGGGTATAAGGCAGCAGGTTTTGCAGAGTGCCTTGCTGTATAAAGAACAGGGCAATAATCAGCGCAACAGGCACCAGGATCCAAAGGGTGATGCGCGTGACATCAACCCACGCGTTGCCGAGCGTGCTGACATTCTGGCGGGCAAACGCGCGCGTCAGGGCGAAGATCACCGCGATACCGCTGGCTGCAGACAGAAAGTTTTGCACGGTTAACCCGGCCATCTGGCTGAAGTAGCTGAGCGTGGTTTCACCGGCGTAAGACTGCCAGTTGGTATTGGTGACAAAGCTGACCGCCGTGTTCAGCGCCAGATGCCAGGATAAACCTGGTAACTGCTGCGGATTGAACGGCAAATTGCCCTGGAGCATGAGCAGCGTAAAGAGGGCAATAAGCCCCACGATATTCAGAAGCAGTATCGCCATCAGGTACTGGCCCCAGCTCATTTCGCGGTCGCTGATACCTGAAATGCGCCAGAGCACGTTTTCAATTTTTCGCGTACCCGGCAGTGGCACGTTGTTTATCAGCCGCGCCAGCGCTGTTCCCAGCGGCCTGGCGAGCACAAACAGCAGCAGTAAAAAGCTGGCAATAAGCAAAAACGCCTGAGCAGCCATCAGAATGCCTCCGCATTAATCAGGGCATAAATCAGATAACCCAATAACAGGAACACCAGCACGATGCCGGCAATCAGACCTGCACTCACACTCCACCTCCGGGTGACTTTTGTTGTTGTACAAACGGTAGGATTTGTGGCGCAAAGATTTCGCAAAAATCAGAAGGGCAGGTGTAAAAAAAGTATAAAAATGGGAAAGACCACAATTTAACTATTGTTAAGTAAACTGTTAACTTTTTTGTAACTTAATTACAGGCGTGAATGTAAATATTCACGAAATGGATGAAAATAAGTGGTCGGATGAGTAGTAAAATTACAAACAAAGCGGTATTATTTTAACCAGGTCACAGATTTCACATTTTCCGGAGAAGGTTTCCGGCCAACTACAGGGGAGAAAAATATGGATCTTTATAAAGAGTATCCGGCTCATATCGTGTTCATGCGTCGCACTTTCGCCGTAGTGGCTGGCGTGCTGGCCCTGCCGGTGATGCTGTTCTGGAAAGATCGCGCACGTTTTTACAGCTATCTGCACCGCGTCTGGGCGAAAACCAGCGAAAAGCCGGTGTGGATGGATCAGGCCGAGAAAGCAACCTGCGATTTCTACTGATACGGTGTGACATCGTAGCCATAAAAAAACCGCCTACAGCAAAGTGGCGGTTTTTTTGTCCCTCGGGATTCGCGGTCCGTTGGGTAATCTTGCAGCCCCTACCCGGGATTTTTATCATACCCTTCTTTAAAAAGTTCGCAATCCACTTCACCTTTATAAATTCCTAATTTTACTGAAATAACTTACTTTTGGCGTTGGTGTTAATTATGATGCCACGTCCCTTTCCGCCATCTCGCAAATGGGCATCGGTCCTGGGAAAGGTGTATCCATAGCCGTAAAGCAGCCCGCCTACCCGGGCTTGTGTCCACCGATTTATCACCGGTGGTGATAGGTGGAGCGGTTAGCAGCAGGGACCGCATAGTGAAACGCTATTTATGCATCGCGTTCATGGTCGCCAGCGCACTCGTTGTAAAGAGTGATAAACCGGATGTGTTTATTGCCTTTACCCCGATAGCGCAGGACAAGTAGCGTTAAGGCCGCCTCGGGCGGCCTTTTTTATTTCATCCCGTCTACACTTCATGGCAAAGTAGTTCAATGCATGCCTTTTTCCTTTTACGGCATGCCCTTACGGACATAATGGACAATTGCCTGGAGTTTTATGCCCACCCATCTGGTTTGGTTTCGCGCGGATTTACGCATTCACGACAACTTCGCTCTCGCGGCCGCCTGCCGCGCTAAAGACGCGAATGTGCTGGCCCTGTTTATCGCCACGCCTGAACAGTGGCGGCAGCATGACATGGCGCCCCGGCAAGCGGCATTACTCAGCGCGTATCTGAATGACCTGCAACATTCACTGGCCGAAAAAGGCATTCCGCTGATCTATAAAGAGGCCCATGATTTTGCCGCACAGCTTGAGATGGTGCAGGCAATCTGTAAGCAGCACGCGGTAACGCGTCTTTTATACAACTACCAGTATGAATTTAACGAGCAGCAGCGGGATCGTCAGCTGGAGAAAAACCTTACGGGCGTGGTCTGTGAAGGCTTTGATGACAGCGTGATGCTCGCACCGGGCAGCGTGATGACCGGCAGTCACGAAATGTATAAAGTTTTCACGCCGTTTAAAAATGCTTTTATCAAACGCCTGAAAGAGGGGCTGCCAGAATGCGTTCCCGCCCCGGCCATAAGAGGGGAAACGATAACGGATCTGCAGGACATCAGGCTGAATTATCCCCAGCAGTCGTTTGATGAAACACTATTCCCCGCCAGCGAGAAAGCGGCCATCGCCCGGTTGCGTCAGTTCTGCGCGCAGGGGGCGGCGGAGTACGAGGCGCAGCGGGATTTTCCAGCGATTGAAGGCACCAGCCGCCTGTCGGCCTGTTTAGCGCTGGGCGCGCTCTCCCCGCGCCAGTGTTTACATCGGCTACTGGCGGAACAGCCTAAGGCGTTAGACGGGGGGGCGGGCGCAGTGTGGCTGAACGAACTGATCTGGCGTGAGTTTTATCGCCATCTGATGACGTATCATCCTGATTTATGTAAACATCGCCCCTTCATTCGTTGGACCGATAAGGTACAGTGGCAGTCGAATGAGAAGCTGCTGAAGGCATGGCAGCGTGGGCTTACCGGCTTCCCGATTGTTGATGCGGCTATGCGGCAGCTCAATGAAACCGGGTGGATGCATAACCGTCTGCGTATGATTACCGCCAGCTTCCTGGTAAAGGATCTGCTTATCGACTGGCGAACCGGAGAGCGTTATTTTATCTCTCAGCTGATCGATGGCGATCTCGCGGCAAATAACGGCGGCTGGCAGTGGGCGGCCTCCACCGGCACGGATGCGGCTCCCTATTTTCGGATCTTTAATCCGACCACGCAGGGACAACGATTTGACGTCGACGGCGAGTTTATCCGTCGCTGGCTGCCTGAACTTAAGGATGTCCCCGCCAAAGCCATTCATGAACCCTGGGCATGGGCGGATAAACAGCGTGTTACCCTGAACTATCCCCGTCCCATTGTCGACCATAAACAGGCGCGCGTCGCCACGCTGGCGGCGTATGAAGCCGCCCGAAAAGTTTGAGAGAATGATGATGAAAAACAGTGAACTGGAACGCCTGATTAACGAAAAACTCAACACGGCCTCGTTTAGCGACTACGGTCCGAATGGCTTACAGGTGGAGGGTCGCGAGACGGTGCAAAAAATCATCACCGGCGTAACGGCAAGCCAGGCGCTGCTGGATGAGGCGGTGCGTCAGGAAGCCGACGCGGTGATTGTCCATCACGGTTATTTCTGGAAAAACGAATCACCGATTATTCGCGGCATGAAGCGCAACCGTCTCAAAACGCTGCTGGCGAATGACATCAACCTGTACGGCTATCACCTGCCGCTCGATGCGCATCCTGAACTGGGGAATAACGTTCAGCTTGCGCAGCTGCTGGGGATTACCGTGATGGGCGAAATTGAACCCCTGGTGCCGTGGGGTGAACTGTCGATGCCGGTTCCGGGTCTGGAGCTGGCATCGTGGATCGAAGCACGCCTGGGGCGTCGTCCGCTGTGGTGCGGCGACACCGGGCCGGATACCGTGAAGCGCGTGGCATGGTGCACCGGCGGCGGCCAGGGCTTTATTGATAGCGCGGCGCGTTTCGGTGTCGACGCCTTCATTACCGGCGAGGTTTCCGAGCAGACCATTCACTCTGCCCGTGAACAAGGCCTGCATTTTTACGCGGCAGGCCATCACGCCACCGAGCGTGGCGGCATCCGCGCCCTCAGCGAGTGGCTGACGGAAAATACCGATCTGGATGTGACGTTTATTGATATCCCTAATCCGGCCTGATGAGAGGTAGTTAAGTGCAGCGAGCGCGTTGTTATCTTCTGGGTGAAACCGCAGTGGTTCTGGAACTTGAGCCTCCGGTGACGCTTGCCACGCAAAAGCGTATCTGGCGTCTGGCTCAACGACTGCCCGAGCTACCTGGCGTGGTTGAAGCTATTCCGGGTATGAATAATATCACCGTGGTGCTGCGTGATCCGCACACGGGGGCGCTGGATGCCATTGAGCGTCTGCAACGCTGGTGGGAGGAGAGCGAGGCGCTGGAGCCGGAATCGCGGACGATTGAGATCCCGGTTGTCTATGGCGGCAAGGGAGGCCCCGACCTTGGCGTGGTGGCCGAACACTGTGGATTAACGGAGAAGCAGGTTGTGGAGCTGCATAGCTCAGTCGACTATGTTGTCTGGTTTTTGGGATTTCAGCCGGGTTTCCCCTATCTGGGCGGGTTATCGCCCCAGTTGCATACGCCGCGCCGGGCTGAGCCGCGCCTGAGCGTACCGGCGGGCAGCGTGGCGATTGGTGGTGAGCAAACGGGAATTTATCCGCTCGCCTCGCCGGGAGGCTGGCAGCTTATCGGGCACACGTCCACGCCGTTATTTGAACCAGGCCGGGACGCGCCCATACTCCTGCGTCCGGGGGATACCCTGCGCTTTATCCCGCAAAAGGAGGGGATATGTTAACGCTTATTCGCGCAGGGCTTTACACCTCGGTACAGGATGCCGGGCGCTTTGGCCTGCGTCAGTCGGGCGTGAGCTACTGCGGTGCGCTTGATCGTCCCTCGCTGGAGATTGCCAACCTGCTGGTAGGCAACGCCGGCAGCACGGCGGCGTTAGAAATTACGCTGGGTCAGTGCGTGATTGAGTTTGGTCAGGAAACCTGGTTTGCCTTAACCGGCGCGGGCTGTGACGCGACGCTGGACGGCAAAGCGGTGTGGACCGGCTGGCGCCTGCGGGCGAAAGCCGGACAGCGTCTGACGCTCAAGCGTCCTCTGCACGGCGTGCGCAGCTATCTTGCGGTGGCGGGAGGTATCGACGTGCCGGAGGTGCTGGGCTCATCCAGCACCGACCAGAAAGCGGGAATGGGCGGACATGAAGGACGGCTGCTGCGCGACGGCGATCGCCTGGCGATTAAGCCATCAGCGCGCCATTTCACCACCACGCAGGGCGTGAAGCAGCTGCTGTGGGGGAACCTGATCCGCGCCCTGCCGGGGCCGGAATATCATGAGTTCGATGAGGCCTCAAAAGAGTCTTTCTGGCGCTCGCCATGGAAGATCAGCCCGCAGAGTAACCGCATGGGTTACCGGCTTCAGGGCCAGCCGCTGACCCGCACGACTGACCGGGAGCTGCTTTCCCATGGTCTGTTGCCGGGGGTGATTCAGGTGCCGGGCAACGGACAGCCCATCGTACTGATGAACGATGCGCAAACCACGGGAGGATATCCGCGTATTGCCTGCATTATTGAAGCTGATCGCTACCATCTGGCGCAAATTCCTCTCGGTCAGCCAATTCATTTTGTGCAGTGTTCGCTGGAGGAGGCGCTGAAAGCCCGTCAGGATCAGCAGCGTTATCTCGAACAGCTGGCGTGGAGGCTCGATGGTAAAGATTGATTTAAACGCCGATCTGGGGGAGGGCAGCAGCGCCGATGCGGCGCTGATGACGCTGGTCTCCTCGGTGAACATCGCCTGTGGGTTTCATGCCGGCGATGCGCAGACCATGCTGGCGAGCGTGCGCAATGCCATGAAAAACGGCGTGGCGATAGGCGCTCACCCCAGCTTTCCGGACCGGGAAAACTTTGGTCGCACGGCGATGGATCTGCCGCCTGAGACGGTTTACGCGCAAATGCTCTACCAGATCGGCGCCCTGGAGGCGATAGTGCGCGCTGAGAAGGGCGAGATGCGCCACGTCAAGCCGCACGGCATGCTCTATAACCAGGCGGCGAAAGATACGGCGCTGGCAGACGCCATTGCCCGCGCGGTACGGGACTGCAATCCGCGTCTGATTCTGGTGGGCCTGGCGGGCAGTGAGCTTATCCGTGCCGGCGAACGGCTGGGGCTGACTACGCGGCAGGAAGTGTTTGCCGATCGGGGATACCTGCCGGACGGTAGCCTGGTTCCGCGTACGCAGGCCGGTGCGCTGATCACCGACGAAGGTAAAGCGCTGGCGCAGACGCTGGAGATGGTGCGCTTCGGGCGAGTAACCTCAACGGAGGGTACAACGGCAAACGTTCAGGCTGATACGGTGTGCTTACACGGTGACGGCGAGCATGCGCTCCAGTTTGCGCGACGCCTGCGGGCGGCGTTCTCGGAAGAGGGCATTGTTGTCAGCGCAGAATAATCATGAAAGGACAATAACATGCCAGAAGGTCCGGAGATCCGCCGCGCGGCGGATAGCCTGGAGGCGGCGATAAAGGGCAAACCTCTGACACACGTCTGGTTTGCCTTTCCTCAACTCAAACCGTTTGAAACAGAGCTGGTGGGACAGACGGTGACCCACATTGAAACGCGCGGCAAAGCGTTACTCACCCACTTTTCCCATAACCTTACGTTATATAGCCACAATCAGCTTTACGGCGTCTGGAGCGTGGTAAAGGCGGACGAGCAGCCGCAAACGACCCGCGTGCTACGCGTGCGGCTACAAACGGCGGATAAGGCGATCCTGCTCTACAGCGCTTCTGATATCGAAATGTTAACGCCGGAGCAGTTGCTCACGCACCCGTTCTTACAGCGGGTTGGGCCGGACGTGCTGAATATGCGCCTGACGGCAAGCGATGTGAAAGCCCGGCTGTTATCGCCCACATTCCGCAACCGGCAGTTTTCCGGGCTGTTGCTCGATCAGGCATTTCTGGCGGGGCTGGGAAACTACCTGCGGGTGGAGATCCTCTGGGAAGTCGGGCTGGCGCCGCAGCACAAAGCGTCGCAGCTAAACGATGAACAGCTGGAGGCGCTGTCCCACGCGTTGCTGGACATTCCCCGGCTGTCGTACAACACGCGTGGCGTGGTGGATGAGAACAAGCATCACGGAGCGTTGTTTCGCTTCAAGGTGTTTCATCGGGCGGGTAAAAAGTGTGAGCGGTGTGGCGGGGTGATTGAGAAGGCGACGATCTCTTCAAGACCGTTTTACTGGTGTCCTGGGTGCCAGATGTAAAAAAGCCGGGTGGCGGCTACGCCTTACCCGGCCTACATCTCGCACTTGTAGGCCCGGCAAGCTAAGCGCCGCCGGGCGTGTTTTTTAGCGCTTAATATCAGACTTAAAGTCACGCTGCTCGTAGCCGGTATACAGCTGACGAGGACGGGCGATTTTCATGCCTTCGCTGTGCATTTCGTTCCAGTGCGCAATCCAGCCTACGGTACGCGCCATGGCGAAGATCACGGTGAACATGGAAGACGGAATGCCCATCGCTTTCAGAATAATGCCGGAGTAGAAATCGACGTTCGGGTAGAGTTTCTTCTCGATGAAGTACGGGTCGTTCAGCGCGATGTGTTCCAGCTCCATCGCCACTTCCAGCAGATCATCTTTGGTGCCCAGCTCTTTCAGCACTTCGTGGCAGGTCTCACGCATAACGGTCGCCCGCGGGTCGTAGTTTTTGTAAACACGGTGACCGAAGCCCATCAGACGGAAGGAGTCATTCTTGTCTTTCGCGCGGCGCACGAACTCAGGAATGTGCTCAACGGAGCTGATCTCTTCCAGCATCTTCAGTGCTGCTTCGTTCGCGCCGCCGTGCGCCGGTCCCCACAGGGAGGCGATACCCGCAGCGATACAGGCGAACGGGTTCGCGCCGGAAGAGCCCGCGGTACGGACGGTAGAGGTCGAGGCGTTCTGTTCGTGGTCAGCGTGCAGGATCAGAATACGGTCCATCGCGCGTTCCAGCACCGGGTTCACTTCGTACTCTTCACACGGCGTGGAGAACATCATGCGCAGGAAGTTACCTGCGTAGGAGAGGTCGTTGCGTGGATACACAAACGGCTGACCGATAGAGTATTTGTAACACATCGCCGCCATGGTAGGCATTTTGGACAGCAGACGGAACGCCGCGATATCACGGTGACGTGGGTTATTCACGTCCAGAGAATCGTGGTAAAACGCTGCCAGCGCACCGGTAATACCGCACATGACCGCCATCGGATGAGAGTCACGACGGAACGCATGGAACAGACGGGTAATCTGCTCATGGATCATGGTGTGACGGGTCACGGTGGTTTTAAATTCATCGTACTGGGCCTGCGTCGGTTTTTCGCCGTTCAGCAGGATGTAGCACACTTCCAGATAGTTGGATTCGGTGGCTAACTGATCGATGGGGAAGCCGCGATGGAGCAGGATACCTTCGTCACCGTCAATGTAGGTGATTTTGGATTCGCAAGATGCGGTGGAGGTGAATCCAGGGTCAAAGGTGAATACCCCTTTGGAACCCAGCGTACGGATATCAATAACATCCTGACCGAGCGTGCCTTTTAGCACATCCAGTTCAATAGCATCATCACCATTTAGGGTGAGTTTTGCCTTTGTATCAGCCATTTACGGTCTCCTTAGCGCCTTATGCTTAAGACTGCGCTTTACCGGATTTGCTTTCAGCTGTTAATCATCGTTACCAGATTGTTATTTGGCTTACCGCTCAGCTCACGAGGAGAAACCAGGGTACAGAGCTATGGCGCCTTGCAGGTAAACGAATGAAATATCAGTGAAACAACAGCAAATCAGCGTTTTTGCAGTCCGAATTATTCAAACCTGTATATCACTAATAACTGTCCTGATAACTTCGGTCAATACCATCACACTGTTACATAACTATTTGTCAGGTGAAAGAGAGACCTCATAACTTTTGCGCATTATATGCCTTTTCTGATGACGTTTGTAACAATATTGTTTAACATTTGTCAAATCAGATGATTAAAAATTAAAAAGATGTTGTTATCGTGACCCCGATCACTGTTCCAGAGAAAACCCAACAAACTGTATGTAGGTTAATTGTAATGATTTTGTGAACGGCCTATACTGCCGCCAGGTCTCCGGAACACCCTGCAATCCCGAGCCACCCAGCGTTGTAACGTGTCGTTTTAGCATTTGGAAGCAATGTTTTGCATGACGCGCAGTTATAGAAAAGGAACGCTGTCTGACCCGCATCGCAGTCCGGAGGAAGGAAACAATAAGAACAGCATGTGGGCGTTATTCATGATAAGAAATGTGAAAAAACAAAGACCTGTCAATCTGGATCTCAAAACGATCCGATTCCCTGTAACAGCAATAGCGTCCATTCTGCACCGTGTTTCTGGTGTGATTACGTTTGTGGCGGTTGGTATCTTGCTGTGGTTACTGGGAACCAGCCTCTCATCTCCTGAAGGATTCCTCCAGGCCTCAGCCATCATGAACAGCTTCTTCGTGAAATTTATCATGTGGGGCATTCTGACCGCGCTGGCCTATCACGTGGTTGGCGGCGTTCGCCATATGCTGATGGACTTTGGCTACCTGGAAGAGACGTTCGAGGCCGGTAAACGTACCGCTAACATTTCATTTGTGATCACTGTCGTGCTTTCACTTCTCGCAGGAGTTCTCGTATGGTAAGCAACGCCTCCGCATTAGGACGCAACGGCGTACATGACTTCATCCTGGTCCGCGCTACCGCCATCGTCCTCACGCTCTACATCATCTATATGATCGGTTTCTTCGCCACTAGCGGCACACTGACGTGGGAAATCTGGAGTGGTTTCTTTGGATCGGCCTTCACCAAAGTGTTCACCCTGCTGGCCCTGTTCTCCATCCTTATTCATGCCTGGATTGGCATGTGGCAGGTGTTGACCGATTACGTTAAACCGCTGGCGATTCGCCTTCCGCTGCAACTGATTATTGTTGTTGCTCTGCTGGTTTACGTCATTTATGGATTTGTTGTGGTGTGGGGTGTGTAATGAAACTGCCAGTCAGAGAATTTGATGCTGTTGTGATTGGTGCGGGTGGCGCAGGTATGCGTGCCGCACTGCAAATTTCCCAGAGCGGCCAGACCTGTGCGCTGCTCTCTAAAGTATTCCCGACCCGTTCCCACACTGTGTCTGCGCAGGGCGGTATCACCGTTGCGCTGGGTAATTCCCATGAAGATAACTGGGAATGGCACATGTACGATACGGTAAAGGGTTCCGACTACATCGGCGACCAGGATGCCATCGAATATATGTGTAAAACCGGCCCGGAAGCGATTCTGGAACTGGACCACATGGGTCTGCCGTTCTCCCGTCTGGAAAATGGCACCATCTATCAGCGTCCGTTTGGCGGCCAGTCGAAAAACTTCGGCGGCGAACAGGCGGCACGTACCGCAGCAGCGGCTGACCGTACCGGTCACGCTTTGCTGCACACCCTTTATCAGCAAAACCTGAAAAACCACACCACCATCTTCTCCGAGTGGTATGCGTTGGATCTGGTGAAAAACGCCGATGGCGCGGTGGTGGGTTGTACCGCACTGTGCATTGAAACCGGTGAAGTGGTCTATTTCAAAGCGCGCGCAACCGTGCTGGCCACCGGCGGCGCAGGCCGTATCTATCAGTCCACTACCAACGCCCACATCAACACCGGTGACGGCGTTGGGATGGCTATCCGCGCTGGCGTGCCGGTGCAGGACATGGAGATGTGGCAGTTCCACCCAACCGGTATCGCCGGTGCGGGCGTGCTGGTGACAGAAGGCTGCCGTGGTGAAGGTGGCTATCTGCTGAACAAACATGGCGAGCGCTTCATGGAGCGTTATGCCCCGAATGCGAAAGACCTGGCGGGCCGTGACGTGGTGGCGCGTTCCATCATGATCGAAATCCGTGAAGGCCGCGGCTGCGACGGCCCTTGGGGCCCGCACGCGAAGCTGAAACTCGACCATCTGGGTAAAGAAGTGCTGGAATCCCGTCTGCCGGGCATTCTGGAACTGTCCCGCACCTTCGCCCACGTCGACCCGGTAAAAGAGCCGATTCCGGTTATCCCAACCTGTCACTACATGATGGGCGGTATTCCGACCAAAGTGACCGGTCAGGCGCTGACCGTGAACGAGCAGGGTGAAGACGTGGTCATCCCTGGTCTGTTCGCGGTAGGCGAAATTGCCTGCGTATCCGTGCACGGCGCAAACCGTCTGGGCGGCAACTCCCTGCTGGACCTGGTGGTATTTGGCCGTGCGGTGGGGCTGCATCTCCAGGAATCTATTGCCGAGCAGGGCGCGTTGCGTGATGCGACCGACGACGAGATTGATGCCTCTCTTGAGCGCCTCAACCGCTGGAACGGCAACCGTAACGGCGAAGATCCGGTGGAAATCCGTAAAGCGCTGCAAGAGTGTATGCAGCACAACTTCTCGGTATTCCGTGAAGGTGACGCGATGGCCAAAGGGCTTGAGCAACTGAAAACGATCCGCGAGCGTCTGAAGAATGCCCGTCTGGACGATACTTCGAGCGAGTTCAACACCCAGCGCGTTGAGTGCCTGGAGCTGGATAACCTGATGGAAACCGCGTTCGCGACCGCGATGTCGGCAAACTTCCGTACCGAAAGCCGTGGCGCCCATAGCCGCTTCGACTTCCCGGATCGTGATGACGAAAACTGGCTGTGCCATTCCCTGTATCTGCCAGAGTCGGAAACCATGACGCGTCGTAGCGTTAACATGGAACCGAAACTGCGTCCGGCGTTCCCGCCGAAGATTCGTACTTACTAATGCGGAGACAGGATAATGAAACTCGAATTCTCAGTTTATCGTTATAACCCGGATGTAGACGATGCTCCGCGTATGCAGGATTACACCCTCGAAGCGGAAGAAGGTCGTGACATGATGCTGCTGGATGCTTTAATCCAGCTGAAAGAAAAAGATCCTACGCTGTCGTTCCGCCGCTCCTGCCGTGAAGGGGTATGTGGCTCTGACGGTGTAAACATGAACGGCAAAAACGGTCTGGCCTGTATCACGCCAATTTCAGCGCTACAGCGTGCAGGCCAGAAAATTGTCATCCGTCCTCTGCCTGGCCTGCCGGTCGTGCGTGATTTGGTGGTGGACATGGGGCAATTCTATGCACAATATGAGAAGATTAAGCCTTACTTATTGAATAATGGGCAAAATCCACCCGCTCGCGAGCACTTACAGTCGCCTGAGCAGCGTGAAAAGCTCGATGGGTTGTACGAGTGTATTCTCTGTGCATGCTGTTCAACGTCATGCCCGTCATTCTGGTGGAACCCGGATAAATTTATCGGCCCTGCGGGTCTGCTGGCTGCCTATCGCTTCCTGATCGACAGCCGCGATACCGAAACCGAGAATCGTCTGGAAGGGTTAAGTGACGCTTTCAGCGTATTCCGCTGCCATAGCATCATGAACTGCGTCAGTGTGTGTCCTAAGGGGCTGAACCCGACGCGCGCCATCGGCCATATTAAGTCGATGTTGTTGCAGCGCAGTGCGTAAGTAACAACGCCGGATGGCGCTGCGCTTATCCGGCCTACGTAACAGTAGGCCCGGTAAGCGTAGCGCCACCAGGCAAATTGCAGAAACCTTTAAAAACTGCCCTGAAGTTTAGACAGTTTCTAAAGGTTCCTTCGCGGGCCAAATGAAAAGAGCTCGCAGGTGAACCCCGGCACGTACACGTGGTGTGCGTGGTAGTTTCTACGGCGAAAGTAAGCATAAAAATGCTTAAGGGATCACGATGCAGAACGGCGCAATGAAAGCCTGGCTGGACTCTTCTTACCTCTCTGGTTCAAACCAGAGCTGGATAGAACAGCTCTATGAAGACTTCTTAACCGATCCTGACTCAGTGGACGCAAACTGGCGTTCCATGTTCCAGCAGTTGCCTGGTACAGGGGTCAAACCGGATCAATTCCATTCAAAAACACGTGATTATTTCCGTCGTCTGGCGAAGGATGCCTCACGTTACTCTTCTGCGATTTCCGACCCTGACACCAATGCGAAGCAGGTAAAAGTCCTGCAGCTTATCAACGCTTATCGCTTCCGTGGTCACCAGCATGCGAATCTCGATCCGCTGGGACTGTGGCAGCAGGAACGTGTAGCGGATCTCGATCCGGCTTATCACGATCTGACCGAGGCCGATTTCCAGGAAAGCTTTAACGTAGGTTCCTTTGCCATCGGCAAAGACACGATGAAGCTGGGCGATCTGATTGATGCGCTCAAGCAAACCTACTGCGGCTCCATCGGCGCGGAATATATGCACATTACCTCCACCGAAGAGAAACGCTGGATCCAGCAGCGTATCGAATCCGTGGCGGGTCACGCGAATTTCTCAGCAGACGAGAAAAAACGTTTCCTGAGCGAACTGACGGCAGCCGAAGGCCTTGAGCGCTATCTGGGCGCGAAATTCCCGGGCGCAAAACGCTTCTCACTGGAGGGCGGCGATGCGTTAGTCCCGATGCTGAAAGAGCTGATTCGTCATGCCGGTAAGAGCGGCACGCGCGAAGTGGTGCTGGGCATGGCGCACCGTGGCCGTCTGAACGTGCTGGTTAACGTGCTGGGTAAAAAACCGCAGGATCTGTTCGACGAATTTGCGGGTAAACATAAAGAGCACCTCGGCACCGGTGACGTGAAGTACCACATGGGCTTCTCGTCAGATATCGAAACCGAGGGCGGTCAGGTTCACCTGGCGCTGGCGTTTAACCCGTCGCACTTGGAAATCGTCAGCCCGGTGGTTATCGGTTCCGTGCGTGCGCGTCTGGATCGTCTGGACGAGCCGAGCAGCAATAAAGTGCTGCCAATCACCATTCACGGTGATGCGGCAGTCACAGGGCAGGGCGTGGTTCAGGAAACCCTGAACATGTCGAAAGCGCGTGGTTATGAAGTGGGCGGTACCGTTCGCATCGTAATCAACAACCAGGTGGGCTTCACCACCTCTAACCCGCTGGATGCGCGTTCTACCCCGTACTGCACCGACATCGGTAAAATGGTTCAGGCGCCAATCTTCCACGTAAACGCGGATGACCCGGAAGCCGTTGCTTTCGTTACCCGTCTGGCGCTGGACTTCCGTAACACCTTTAAGCGCGACGTGTTCATTGACCTCTTCTGCTACCGCCGTCACGGCCACAACGAAGCGGATGAGCCAAGTGCAACCCAGCCGCTGATGTACCAGAAAATCAAAAAACACCCGACGCCGCGTAAAATCTATGCTGACAAGCTGGAAAGCGAAAAAGTGGCGACGCTGGAAGATGCGACCGAAATGGTCAATCTTTATCGCGACGCGCTGGACGCGGGTGAATGCGTGGTCAAAGAGCTGCGCCCAATGAACATGCACTCCTTTACCTGGTCGCCGTACCTCAACCACGAGTGGGACGAGAGCTACCCGAACAAGGTTGAGATGAAGCGTTTGCAGGAGCTGGCTAAACGCATCAGCACCGTGCCGGAAGCGATCGAGATGCAATCCCGCGTGGCCAAGATCTATGGCGACCGCCAGGCCATGGCGGCGGGTGAAAAGCTGTTCGACTGGGGCGGCGCGGAAACGCTGGCCTATGCGACGCTGGTTGACGAAGGTATTCCGGTTCGTCTGTCCGGTGAAGATGCGGGTCGTGGCACCTTCTTCCACCGTCATGCGGTTGTACACAACCAGTCTAACGGTTCAACCTATACTCCGCTTCAGCACGTGCATAACGGTCAGGGCCAGTTCAAGGTCTGGGACTCCGTGCTGTCAGAAGAAGCGGTTCTGGCCTTCGAATACGGCTACGCCACCGCAGAACCCCGCACCCTGACTATCTGGGAAGCGCAGTTCGGTGACTTCGCCAACGGTGCGCAGGTCGTCATCGACCAGTTCATCTCCTCCGGTGAGCAGAAGTGGGGCCGTATGTGTGGTCTGGTGATGTTGCTGCCGCACGGCTATGAAGGACAAGGGCCGGAGCACTCCTCCGCGCGTCTGGAGCGTTATCTGCAACTCTGCGCCGAGCAGAACATGCAGGTCTGCGTGCCGTCCACCCCGGCTCAGGTGTACCACATGCTGCGTCGTCAGGCGCTGCGCGGTATGCGTCGTCCGCTGGTGGTCATGTCGCCAAAATCCCTGCTGCGTCATCCGCTGGCGGTTTCGAGCCTGGATGAACTGGCTAACGGCACCTTCCTGCCAGCCATCGGTGAAATTGACGAGCTGGATCCGAAGGCCGTTAAGCGTGTCGTAATGTGTTCTGGTAAGGTTTATTACGACCTGCTGGAACAGCGCCGTAAGAACGATCAGAAAGATGTCGCCATCGTGCGTATCGAGCAGCTTTATCCGTTCCCGCATCAGGCGATGCAGGAAGTACTGAAACAGTACGCTCACGTTCATGATTTTGTCTGGTGCCAGGAAGAGCCGCTCAACCAGGGCGCATGGTATTGCAGCCAGCATCATTTCCGTGAAGTGATTCCATTTGGGTCTGCCCTGCGTTATGCAGGTCGCCCGGCCTCCGCCTCTCCGGCGGTAGGGTATATGTCCGTTCACCAGAAGCAGCAACAAGATCTGGTCAATGACGCGCTGAACGTCGATTAATTAAAGGATACATAATGAGTAGCGTAGATATTCTTGTTCCCGACCTGCCTGAGTCCGTAGCAGATGCAACCGTCGCCACCTGGCACAAAAAACCAGGCGACGCGGTAACCCGTGACGAAGTGCTGGTAGAAATCGAAACTGACAAAGTGGTACTGGAAGTACCGGCTTCAGCGGATGGCATTCTGGATGCAGTCCTGGAAGACGAAGGTACGACCGTGACTTCTCGCCAGATCCTGGGTCGCCTGCGTGAAGGCAACAGCGCGGGCAAAGAGTCCAGCGCGAAATCTGAAGAGAAAGCGTCTACCCCAGCCCAGCGCCAGCAGGCGTCTCTGGAAGAGCAAACCAATGACGCGCTCAGCCCGGCGATCCGTCGCCTGCTGGCTGAGCACAGCCTCGATCCGGCAGCCATCAAAGGTACCGGCGTGGGTGGCCGTCTGACTCGCGAAGATATCGACAAGCATCTGGCAAAAGCGCCTTCAGAGGCGAAAGCGGAAGCGAAAGCCCCTGCGGCAGCACCAGCGGCACAGCCAGCTCTGGGTGCACGTAGCGAAAAACGCGTGCCGATGACCCGCCTGCGCAAGCGCGTGGCCGAGCGTCTGCTGGAAGCGAAAAACTCCACCGCGATGCTGACCACCTTCAACGAAGTCAACATGAAGCCAATCATGGACCTGCGCAAGCAGTACGGTGACGCGTTTGAAAAACGTCACGGTATCCGTCTGGGCTTCATGTCCTTCTACGTGAAAGCGGTAGTTGAAGCGCTGAAACGCTACCCGGAAGTGAACGCGTCTATCGATGGCGATGACGTGGTTTACCACAACTACTTCGACGTCAGCATGGCGGTTTCTACCCCACGCGGCCTGGTCACCCCGGTTCTGCGTGATGTGGACACCCTGGGTATGGCTGACATTGAGAAGAAAATCAAAGAGCTGGCCGTGAAAGGCCGCGACGGCAAGCTGACCGTTGAAGACCTGACCGGCGGTAACTTCACCATTACCAACGGTGGCGTGTTCGGCTCGCTGATGTCTACCCCGATCATCAACCCGCCGCAGAGCGCGATCCTGGGTATGCACGCCATTAAAGATCGTCCAATGGCGGTAGACGGTAAAGTTGAGATCCTGCCGATGATGTACCTGGCGCTCTCATACGATCACCGCCTGATCGACGGCCGCGAGTCCGTAGGCTTCCTGGTTGCCATTAAAGAGCTGCTGGAAGATCCAACGCGTCTGCTGCTGGACGTTTAGTAACTATTTAGCATCACCTGCCCTGTAGGCCGGATAAGCGTAGCGCCGGTCTACAGGTTTGAAGATAACGATTACCCTGAAGGATGGATAGAACACATGAACTTACATGAATATCAGGCCAAACAGCTGTTTGCCAGGTCAGGCTTACCGGCTCCGGTGGGTTATGCCTGTACTACCCCGCGTGAAGCAGAAGAAGCCGCATCTAAAATCGGTTCCGGCCCGTGGGTAGTTAAATGTCAGGTTCACGCTGGTGGCCGTGGTAAAGCGGGCGGTGTGAAGGTTGTTAAGAGCAAAGAAGAGATCCGTGCGTTTGCTGAACATTGGCTCGGCAAGCGTCTGGTAACCTACCAGACAGATGCGAATGGCCAGCCGGTCAACCAGATCCTGGTTGAAGCGGCAACCGACATCGCGAAAGAATTGTACCTCGGCGCAGTCGTAGACCGTAGCTCCCGTCGCGTGGTGTTCATGGCATCTACCGAAGGCGGCGTGGAAATCGAAAAAGTGGCGGAAGAGACCCCGCACCTGATCCACAAAGTGGCAATCGATCCGCTGGCGGGCCCAATGCCTTACCAGGGACGTGAGCTGGCGTTCAAACTGGGTCTGGAAGGCAAGCTGGTTCAGCAGTTCACCAAGATCTTCATGGGGCTGGCGACCATCTTCCTGGAGCGCGATCTGGCGCTGATCGAGATCAACCCGCTGGTGATCACCACCCAGGGCGACCTGATCTGCCTCGACGGCAAGCTGGGCGCTGACGGCAACGCGCTGTTCCGCCAGGCGGATCTGCGCGAAATGCGCGACCAGTCTCAGGAAGATCCGCGTGAAGCGCAGGCTGCCCAGTGGGAGCTGAACTACGTGGCGCTGGATGGCAACATCGGCTGCATGGTTAACGGTGCGGGCCTGGCAATGGGCACCATGGACATCGTTAAGCTGCACGGCGGTGAGCCAGCGAACTTCCTCGACGTGGGCGGTGGCGCAACCAAAGAGCGCGTAACCGAAGCGTTCAAAATCATTCTCTCTGACAGCAACGTAAAAGCGGTTCTGGTGAACATCTTCGGCGGTATCGTACGTTGCGACCTGATCGCCGACGGTATCATCGGCGCGGTAGGAGAAGTGGGCGTTAACGTTCCGGTTGTTGTACGTCTGGAAGGGAATAACGCTGAACTCGGCGCGAAAAAACTGGCTGACAGCGGCCTGAATATTATTGCAGCGAAAAGTCTGACGGATGCAGCTCAGCAGGTTGTTGCCGCAGTGGAGGGGAAATAATGTCCGTTTTAATTAATAAAGATACCAAGGTTATCTGCCAGGGCTTCACCGGTAGCCAGGGGACTTTCCACTCCGAACAGGCGATTGCCTACGGTACGCAGATGGTTGGCGGCGTTACGCCAGGTAAAGGCGGCACCACGCACCTGGGCCTGCCGGTGTTCAACACCGTGCGTGAAGCAGTAGAAGCGACGGGCGCAACCGCGACCGTGATCTACGTTCCAGCGCCGTTCTGTAAAGACTCTATTCTGGAAGCGATCGACGCAGGCATTAAGCTGATCATCACCATCACCGAAGGTATCCCGACGCTGGATATGCTGACCGTGAAGGTGAAGCTGGACGAAGCAGGCGTGCGCATGATCGGTCCGAACTGCCCAGGCGTTATCACCCCGGGCGAATGCAAAATCGGCATCATGCCGGGTCACATTCACAAACCGGGCAAAGTGGGCATCGTGTCCCGTTCCGGTACCCTGACCTATGAAGCAGTTAAGCAGACCACCGATTACGGCTTCGGCCAGTCCACCTGCGTGGGCATCGGCGGTGACCCGATCCCAGGCTCTAACTTCATCGACATCCTGAAGCTGTTCCAGGAAGATCCACAGACCGAAGCGATCGTGATGATCGGTGAGATCGGTGGTAGCGCGGAAGAAGAAGCGGCTGCTTACATCAAAGATCATGTGACCAAGCCGGTGGTGGGTTACATCGCGGGTGTGACCGCGCCGAAAGGCAAACGTATGGGTCACGCGGGTGCGATTATCGCTGGCGGTAAAGGTACGGCTGATGAGAAATTCGCAGCACTGGAAGCCGCAGGCGTGAAAACCGTTCGCAGCCTGGCGGATATCGGTGAAGCACTGAAATCCATCATTAAGTAAGTCCTCTCTGCTCCCCGAATGGGGCGCGTTGAAGTATAAAAAAATGTCCGTTTCGACATGGTTGGCCGCTGTAAAGCGGCCTTTTTTTATTGCCTGCGTTTAGCCACCAGAGTGAATTTATAGTCGTCGGTGTTAAACACGTTGCGACTGTATTCAAATACCCGGCCGTCTTTCAGGAAGCCGCGGGAAACTTTTTCAAGAATTGGTTTTGCCGGATCGAGCGCCAGGGCGGCAATCGCCTCATCCGATGGCATGATGGGCACCAGCTCCTGCTCGCTGCGATCGATAACCAGCTTTTTGACCTGCTCAATGTAATGGTATTTCGACTGTTCCATTACTTCCCAGGTGAGGTCGGGGAACATCGCCAGCGGCATCCATGTCTCTTCCAGATTCACCGGCTTTTCCCTGATGAAGCGTACGCGCTTGACGTGCCAGACCTTATCATCCGGATTGAGCGCCAGTTTTGCCGCGAGCCGCTCATCGGCTTTCACCACTTCAAAGACGCTGACGTCGCTGTGCGTATCAACGTTGCGATCCGCCAGTTTTTCGTAAAAGCCGGTAAGCTGATAAATATCGTAATTCACCCGCTCCTCTTTTACATACGAGCCGCTGCCCTGAATGCTTTCGATGATCTGCTCGTCGGCGAGCAGCTTCAAAGCCTGCCGCACGGTGACACGGCTAACGTTAAATGCCTCCTGAAGGCTGGATTCCGTCGGCAGCGCGTCTCCGGGTTTTAATTCCCCGGCGTTAATCTTCTCGCGGAACGCATCGGCGATCTGCCGGTACATCGGTTTATTGCCCATTGTGTTACGCCTTTTTAATACCTTTTTAGGGGAATTATGCCTTCAGTGACTGATTTGTAAATAATACAAATTAAATACAAATATCGTTGTTAGTGAAAGTGATCACATAAATGTATTATCCAGTCTGCCACAATCCTCCCCAGACAATAACTTTGGATAGGTGAGGATCTTATGAACCTGACGACTCTGACCGACCCCCGTGCTGTCTGCGTGCAGGCGCAGTTTACCAGCCGTGATGAGGCAATCCGTCAGCTTGCGACGCGGCTGGTAGCGTTGGGCAAAATAGCCGACGCCGATACGTTTCTGGCAGAGGTTTTCCATCGCGAATCGCTTGGCCCGACGGCGCTGGGCGAGGGGCTGGCCGTACCCCATGGTAAATCAGCGGCAGTAAAGGAAGCGGCTTTTGCCGTGGCAACACTGCGCGAGCCGCTGGCCTGGGAAGGCGTGGACGGACCGGAGGAGGTCGAGCTGATTTTTTTGCTCGCCATTCCTCCCGCACAAGCGGGATCAACGCATATTCAGGTGCTGACGGAACTGACGTCCCGCCTGGCGGATGACGATCTCAGGGCGCACGTGATGACGGCGACCAGCGCGGAAGCGGTGCTTGCTGCGCTGGAAATGGCGCCTGAGGCGCAAGAAACCGCCGTCGCAGAGAATGCCCCGACGATCGTCTGCGTTACCGCCTGTCCGGCCGGGATCGCCCATACCTACATGGCAGCGGAATATCTCGAAAAAGCGGGACGTAAGCTCGGCGTCAATGTAGTGGTCGAAAAGCAGGGGGCAAACGGTATTGAGGGGCGCATCACCGCGCAGCATTTGCAGGAGGCAAAAGCGTGTATCTTCGCGGCGGAAGTGGCAATCAAAGAGCGTGAGCGTTTTCAGGGGATCCCCGCCATTTCCGTGCCCGTCGCGGAACCCTTGCGCCATGCGGAAGCGCTCATTGAGCGTGCGCTGGCGCTACAGCCTGTATCCGATGCGCGTCCTGCGCACGTCGACACGGACGCGAAAAAGTCCGTTAAAACCGAACTCAAGCAAGCGCTGCTCAGCGGTATCTCCTTTGCGGTGCCGCTGATTGTCGCTGGCGGCACGGTGCTGGCCGTGTCGGTACTCCTGGCGCAAATCCTGGGCTTGCAGCACCTGTTCGATCAGGAAAACTCGTGGCTGTGGATGTACCGCAAACTGGGCGGTGGGATGCTCGGCATTCTGATGGTCCCTGTTCTGGCGGCCTATACCGCTTACTCGCTGGCGGATAAACCTGCGCTTACGCCGGGCTTTGCGGCGGGCCTTGCCGCCAATATGATCGGCTCCGGCTTTCTGGGGGCCATCGTCGGCGGGCTGATTGCGGGCTACCTGATGCGCTGGGTGAAAAACCACATCCGGCTGAGTAGCCGCTACAACGGCTTTCTGACCTTTTATCTCTATCCGGTGATTGGCGTACTGGGCGCAGGCAGCCTGATGCTGTTTGTGATCGGCGAACCGGTGGCCTGGATCAATAACGCTCTGACCGCCTGGCTTAATGGTCTCTCCGGCGCGAACGCGCTGCTGCTGGGGGCGATCCTGGGCTTTATGTGCTCGTTCGATCTGGGCGGTCCGGTCAACAAAGCCTCTTACGCGTTCTGTCTGGGCGCGATGGCCAACGGCATATACGGGCCTTATGCGATCTTCGCCTCCGTCAAAATGGTTTCGGCCTTTACCGTGACGGCATCAACGATGCTGGCTCCGAATCTGTTTAAACAGTTCGAAATTGAGACCGGCAAATCCACCTGGCTGCTGGGGCTGGCGGGCATCACCGAAGGGGCAATTCCGATGGCTATCGAGGATCCGTTGCGAGTCATCGGCTCATTTGTTCTGGGGTCAATGGCGACCGGAGCGATTGTCGGAGCGATGGGTATTGGGCTCTCCACCCCGGGCGCGGGCATTTTCTCTCTCTTCTTACTGCATGATGCCGGGCTGGGCGGCGTGATAGCCGCTGCCGGGTGGTTTGGCGCCGCGCTGGTGGGCGCCGCAATCTCTACGCTCATTTTACTGCTCTGGCGACGCCAGGCCGTGAAGAGCGGTACCTACGTGACTGAAGACATACCATCCTAAACACGCACTGACAGGAAACGAAGATGAAAGCTGTATCTCGCGTTCATATCACGCCACATATGCACTGGGACCGGGAGTGGTACTTCACCACCGAAGCGTCACGTATTCTTCTGGTCAATAATATGGAAGAGATCCTCACCCGTCTTGAGCAGGACGCAGAGTATAAATACTACGTTCTCGACGGCCAGACGGCGGTGCTGGAAGATTATTTTGCCGTGAAACCGGAAAACAGGCCACGCGTGAAGGCGCTGGTGGCGGCCGGGAAGCTGATTATCGGGCCGTGGTATACCCAGACGGACACCACCCTTGTCTCCGGCGAGTCGATTGTGCGCAATCTGATGTACGGCATGCGCGACTGTCTGGCCTTTGGCGAGCCGATGAAAATTGGCTATCTGCCGGACTCCTTCGGCATGTCTTCCCAGCTGCCACACATTTACAACGGTTTTGGCATCACGCGCACCATGTTCTGGCGCGGCTGTTCCGAGCGGCACGGTACCGATAAAACCGAATTTCTCTGGCAAAGCCAGGACGGCAGCGAAGTGACGGCACAGGTACTGCCGCTGGGCTACGCGATTGGTAAGTACTTACCGGAGGATGAAGCCGGACTGCGCAAACGGCTCGACAACTACTTCGAGGTGCTCGAAAAAGCCTCCGTGACGAAAGAAATTTTGCTGCCTAACGGCCATGATCAGATGCCGCTCCAGCAGAACATATTTGCGGTGATGGATAAGCTGCGCAAAATCTACCCGCAGCGTCAGTTTGTGATGAGCCGCTTCGAGGAGGTGTTTGACCATATCGATGCGCACCGCGATGAACTGGCGACGCTGAAAGGGGAATTTATTGACGGTAAATATATGCGGGTGCACCGGACGATCGGCTCCACGAGGATGGACATCAAAATCGCCCACGCCCGGATAGAGAATAAAATCGTCAACGTCCTCGAGCCGCTGGCTACGCTTGCCTGGACGCTGGGCTTTGACTATCACCACGGCTTGCTGGAAAAAATGTGGAAAGAGATCCTCAAGAATCACGCCCACGACAGTATCGGCTGCTGCTGCAGCGATAAAGTGCATCGCGAGGTGATGTCACGCTTTGAGCTGGCGGAAGACATGGCCGATAACCTGACGTGCTTCTATATGCGCAAGATTGTCGACAACATGCCGCAGAGCGAGGAAGACAAACTGGTGATGTTTAACCTCACGCCCTGGCCGCGTGAGGAAGTGATTAACACCACGATACGTCTGCGCGCCAGCCAGTTCCGCCTGTTGGACGAAAAGGGAAATGAAATCCCTTATTATCTCCGCAGCGCGCGTGAGATAGACCCCGGGCTGATTGACCGGCAGATAGTGCATTACGGCAACTACGATCCCTTCATGGAGTTTGACATCCAGATCAACCAGATCCTGCCATCTATGGGTTACCGCACGCTCTATATCGAGCCGCACGTGGCCGGCAAACTGCAGACGCCAGATAAATCGCCGGAGGCGTTACTGGAAAATGCTTTCTGGGAAGTAACGTTAAACGAGGACGGTACTTTGCGTCTGCTCGATAAAGCGTCCGGGCTTATCTATGACCGCGCGCTGGAAATTGAAGAGAGCTCGGATGATGGCGATGAGTACGACTACTCGCCTTCACGGGAAGAGTGGAGACTCTCTTCCGCGCAGGGCGAACATGAGGTTGAGGTGATCCACGAGGCCTGGCAGAGCAGGGCGGTGATCCGCCATCGAATGGCGGTGCCAGCGGATCTCGCTGAACGTTCTGCGCGTCAGCAGACGGGAACGCTTGAGGCAGCACTCACGGTCACGCTCAGCCATAACAGCCGACGTATCGACGTCAAGGCACGTCTCGGAAATCACGCGGATGACCACCGTGTGCGGGTTCTGATCCCGACACCATTCACCACAGAGACGGTCTTAGCCGATACCCAGTTTGGTTCGCTGACGCGCCCTGTACAGGATGAAGCGATGGCAAACTGGCAGGAGGAGGGATGGAAGGAAGCGCCGCTGCCGGTGTGGAATCTGCTCAACTACGCGGTGCTCCAGGAACGGCGTAACGGGATGGCGCTATTTACCGAAGGGTTGCGCGAATTTGAAGTAACAGGTGAGCGTCAAAACACGTTTGCCCTGACGTTGCTTCGCGGCGTCGGGTTGCTTGGGAAGGAAGACTTACTTCTGCGCCCTGGCAGACCGTCCGGGATCAAAATGCCGGTGCCTGATTCGCAGATGCGGGGTCAGTTAACCTGTCGCTTTAGCCTGTTCAGTTTTAATGGTACGCCCGTCAGTGCTGGCGTTGCGCAGCAGGCGAAGTCGTGGTTAACGCCAGTGCACTGTTATAACAAAATTCCGTGGGATGCGATGAAGCTTAACCGTGCCTCTTTCACCACACCCTGTAGCTATAGCCTGCTAACTCTGGCGCCTAACGGATGTGTACTCAGTGCGCTGAAAAAAGCGGAGGATCGTGACGAGATGATTCTTCGTCTGTACAACCCTTCGGAGACCCGCTCCTGTGACGTGGCTTTGTCTGTGAACCGTGAGGTCCAGGCCTGTTGCGAAACGGACATGAATGAGGTGTGCAAAGCGCAAGGGGAGGAGGGCTCAGCCATTACGGGGCCTTTCCGGCCAGGCCAGTCACGGACCTTCAGCATAAAAATTGAAAGGTAATCTCAAGAACAATATCAAGGCCGCATCCCCTGCGGCCTTTATTTCATCAAATAGTCACTAAAGGGTGTTAATTTTAAGATTAGCGAAGGTGAATGAAATGTAATCTTTTAGGCGGGTAGTAAAGCGGAAGAAAAATACTGTGAAGCGGATAACATTATATGTTTCTCTCCCTGCAAAAAGGTCTTTTTTCACACGCGTTAATAAAAATCACAACTGTTTATATTATCTTCTGGCTTTTATAACCATTAATGCCTTTAAATATACATGTTATTAACAAGGTTTTTACTATCCATGCCACAAAGAAACATCATTAACAGTACCGGCTGTTTTTGATTTAAATCAATGTTTAATCCTTGGAAAAAGGCTCCAAAAGGCGTTAAATTGTTCCCGATCAAAATGGCCGAAAAGTGGTAATTTTGCTATAAATTGATCGCCGTCGAAAAACGTAAATCTGTTCGAATAAAAACCTGTTTATTGTAAGGGTTTTGCAGCGTATTATATTTACGGGATCAATTTGGTTTTTTCTTAACGTATTTGTAACCTTTCATCATTGCTTTTTCCTCCTGTAGAGAATAAGCAACGAAGAAGGGAAGCAGATAACTTTGTATTGGGGCATGCGTGTGGATCCTTATCTAACGGGGTTCACTCTCGGAGTCTTCATGCGATGAGCAAGGAGTCATAATGTTAGACGTAGTCGAACTGTCGCGCTTACAGTTTGCCTTGACCGCGATGTACCACTTCCTTTTTGTGCCGCTGACGCTCGGTATGGCGTTCCTGCTGGCCATCATGGAAACGGTTTACGTCCTCTCCGGCAAACAGATTTATAAAGATATGACCAAGTTCTGGGGCAAGTTGTTTGGTATCAACTTTGCGCTGGGCGTGGCAACCGGTCTGACCATGGAGTTCCAGTTCGGGACAAACTGGTCTTACTATTCCCACTATGTAGGGGATATTTTCGGTGCGCCGCTGGCCATTGAAGGTCTGATGGCCTTCTTCCTCGAATCCACCTTTGTAGGTCTGTTCTTCTTCGGTTGGGACCGTCTGGGTAAAGTCCAGCATATGGCGGTAACCTGGCTGGTGGCATTAGGCTCCAACTTGTCCGCACTGTGGATCCTGGTGGCGAACGGCTGGATGCAAAACCCAATCGCCTCTGATTTCAACTTCGAAACCATGCGTATGGAGATGGTCAGCTTCGCTGAGCTAGTCCTGAACCCGGTTGCCCAGGTTAAATTCGTGCACACCGTGGCGTCTGGCTATGTGTGCGGCGCGATGTTCGTGCTGGGCATCAGCTCCTACTATATGCTGCGCGGCCGTGACTTCGCGTTCGCCAAGCGTTCTTTCGCTATCGCAGCAAGCTTCGGTATGGCCGCGATTCTGTCCGTTATTGTTCTGGGTGATGAATCCGGTTACGAAATGGGTGACGTGCAGAAAACCAAACTCGCCGCAATTGAAGCTGAATGGGAAACCCAGCCGGCACCGGCAGCGTTTACCCTGTTCGGCGTGCCTGACCAGGACGCGCAGGAAAACCGCTTCGCCATTCAAATTCCTTACGCTCTGGGTATTATCGCCACGCGCTCCGTCGACAAACAGGTGACTGGCCTGAAAGATCTGATGGTGCAGCATGAAGAGCGTATCCGTAACGGGATGAAAGCCTACTCGCTGCTGGAACAGCTGCGCGCCGGCTCTACCGACCAGGCCGTTCGCGATCAATTTAACGACGTGAAGAAAGACCTCGGTTACGGTCTGCTGCTGAAACGCTATACCCCGAACGTCTCCGACGCGACGGAAGCGCAGATTCAGATGGCAACCAAAGACTCTATTCCACGCGTTGCGCCGCTGTACTTCGCGTTCCGCATCATGGTGGGTTGCGGCATTATCATGCTGCTGATCATCGCGGCCTCGTTCTGGTCAGTCATTCGTAACCGTATCGGTGAGAAAAAATGGCTGCTGCGCACCGCGCTGTACGGTATCCCACTGCCATGGATTGCTATCGAGTCCGGCTGGTTTGTTGCGGAATATGGCCGTCAGCCATGGGCGATCGGTGAGGTGCTGCCAACAGCGGTAGCGAACTCCTCCCTGACCGCAGGCGACCTGATCTTCTCCATGCTGCTGATTTGCGGTCTGTACACCCTGTTCCTGGTGGCTGAACTGTTCCTGATGTTCAAGTTCGCGCGCCTTGGCCCAAGCAGCCTGAAAACCGGTCGCTACCACTACGAGCAGTCTGTTACGACTACTCAGCCGGCACGCTAAGACAGGAGTCATCAAATGATCGATTATGAAGTATTGCGTTTTATCTGGTGGCTGTTGATCGGCGTTCTGCTGATTGGTTTTGCGGTCACCGATGGTTTCGATATGGGCGTGGGCATGCTCACCCGTTTCCTCGGTCGTAATGACACCGAGCGTCGAATCATGATCAACTCCATCGCCCCGCACTGGGACGGTAACCAGGTGTGGCTGATCACCGCAGGCGGCGCGCTGTTCGCTGCCTGGCCGATGGTTTACGCGGCTGCGTTCTCCGGCTTCTATGTGGCGATGATTCTGGTGCTGGCCTCTTTATTCTTCCGTCCGGTAGGTTTTGACTACCGCTCCAAGATTGAAGACACCCGCTGGCGCAACATGTGGGACTGGGGCATCTTCATCGGTAGCTTCGTTCCACCGCTGGTCATTGGTGTGGCGTTCGGTAACCTGTTACAGGGCGTACCATTCCACGTCGACGAATATATGCGTCTGTTCTACACCGGTAACTTCTTCCAGCTGCTGAATCCGTTTGGTCTTCTGGCGGGCGTGGTGAGCGTGGCGATGATCATCACCCAGGGCGCAACCTATCTCCAGATGCGTACCGTAGGTGAACTGCACCTGCGTTCTCGTGCGACCGCTCAGGTGGCGGCGCTGGTGACGCTGGTCTGCTTCGCGCTGGCAGGCGTGTGGGTCGTGTACGGTATTGATGGCTACGTGGTGACCTCCGCCATTAACCATACCGCACCGTCTAACCCGCTGACCAAAGAGGTGGCGCGTCAGGCTGGCGCATGGCTGGTGAACTTCAACAATATGCCTGCGCTATGGGCTATCCCTGCTCTGGGTGTGCTGCTGCCACTGCTGACAGTGTTAATGTCTCGTCTGGAGAAAGGCGCTATGGCGTTCGTGTTCTCTTCCCTGACGCTGGCGTGCATTATCCTGACGGCAGGTATTGCTATGTTCCCATTCGTGATGCCATCCAGCACCATGATGAATGCTAGCCTGACCATGTGGGATGCAACGTCCAGCCAGTTGACGTTGAACCTGATGACGTACGTTGCTTGCGTGTTCGTGCCGATTATCCTGCTCTACACCGCCTGGTGTTACTGGAAAATGTTCGGTCGCATCACTAAAGAACATATCGAAAGCAACACCCACTCTATGTATTAAGTAAGGAGCTGAATATGTGGTATTTCGCATGGATTTTAGGGACGCTTCTTGCCTGTGCATTTGGTGTCATCACTGCCCTGGCGCTTGAGCATGTAGAAGCGTCTAAAGCAGGTGAAGATAAGCACTAATGAATATTATCGCAACGTTATATGCGGTAATGGACAAGCGCCCCCTGCGGGCGCTTTCCCTCATTATGGCATTACTGCTGGCGGGCTGTATCTTCTGGGACCCGTCGCGCTTCGCGGCTAAAACCAGCGAGCTTGAGATCTGGCACGGCTTCCTGATTATGTGGGCGGTGTGTGCAGGTGTGATTCACGGTGTCGGCTTTCGTCCGAAAGCGCTTCACTGGCAGGGCATCTTCTGCCCGCTGATTGCCGATCTGGTTCTTCTCGCCGGTTTGATTTTCTTCTTCTTCTGAATAAGAAATGTCCGTTAATGATATGGGCTTACCCGAGCCCATAAAAATTTACTCTCCGTTTACTTTCCCCCATTCCAAACCATCATTCCCGCGCGTATAGTAGCGAAGTTTGAAAGCTCCAACTTTTCTTGTATTACCGGGATGTAAAGTGAATACAACGCTGTTTCGATGGCCGGTACGTGTCTATTACGAAGATACCGATGCCGGTGGTGTGGTCTACCACGCCAGCTACGTTGCTTTTTATGAACGGGCACGCACAGAGATGCTGCGCCATCATCACTTTAGTCAACAGGTGCTGTTGGCTGAGCGAGTTGCCTTCGTGGTACGCAAGATGACGCTTGAGTATTTTGCGCCTGCCAGACTCGACGATATGCTCGAAGTCCAAACAGAAATTACATCAATGCGCGGAACTTCACTGGTTTTCACGCAGCGGATAGTCAATGCAGAGAACACGGTACTGAACTCAGCTGAAGTCCTGATTGTCTGTGTTGATCCAACCATAATGAAGCCTCGTGCGCTTCCTAAGTCTATTGTCGCGGAGTTTAAGCAGTGACTGACATGAATATCCTTGATTTGTTCCTGAAGGCAAGCCTTCTGGTTAAACTTATCATGTTGATTTTGATTGGTTTTTCAATCGCATCCTGGGCCATCATCATCCAGAGAACGCGTATCCTCAATGCCGCTGGCCGCGAAGCCGAAGCGTTTGAAGATAAGTTCTGGTCGGGTATAGAGCTTTCTCGTCTCTATCAGGAAAGCCAGGGACGCCGTGATAACCTTTCAGGCTCCGAACAAATTTTTTATAGTGGTTTCAAAGAGTTCGCTCGCTTACACCGTGCTAACAACCATGCGCCGGAAGCCGTGGTAGAAGGTGCGTCGCGTGCGATGCGCATTTCCATGAATCGCGAACTGGAAAATCTTGAAACGCATATTCCTTTCCTCGGAACCGTTGGCTCCATCAGCCCGTATATCGGCCTGTTTGGTACGGTGTGGGGGATCATGCACGCCTTTATCGCCCTGGGGGCGGTGAAGCAGGCAACCTTGCAGATGGTGGCACCGGGTATCGCAGAAGCACTGATCGCGACCGCAATCGGTCTGTTCGCGGCAATTCCGGCGGTAATGGCGTACAACCGTCTGAACCAGCGCGTGAATAAACTGGAACTGAACTACGACAACTTTATGGAAGAGTTCACCGCGATTCTGCATCGTCAGGCGTTTACCAGCACCGAGAGCAACAAGGGGTAAACCATGGCCAGATCGCGTGGACGAGGTCGTCGCGAGCTCAAGTCCGAAATCAATATCGTTCCGTTACTGGACGTGCTGCTGGTGCTGCTGCTGATCTTTATGGCGACAGCGCCCATCATCACCCAGAGCGTAGAAGTTGATCTGCCGGATGCGACAGAATCACAGGCGGTAAGCACCAATGACGATCCTCCGGTCATCATTGAGGTTTCCGGCGTAGGGCAGTACAGCGTGGTGGTCGAGAAGGATCGTATGGATCAGCTCCCCCCAGAGCAGGTTATTGCTGAAGCGCAACGACGCCTGGAGTCAAATCCGAAGACGGTCTTCTTAATCGGTGGTGCGAAAGACGTACCATATGATGAAATTATCAAAGCGCTGAACTTGCTACATAGCGCGGGCGTTAAGTCAGTTGGCTTAATGACTCAGCCTATTTGATCATCTGCGTAGTTTTTGGGAACCGATAGTGTCAAAGGCAACCGAACAGAACGACAAGCTTAAGCGAGCGATAATCGTCTCCGCAGTGCTGCACGTGATTCTTTTTGCAGCGCTGATCTGGAGTTCGTTCGATGAGCACATTGATGCATCGGGCGGTGGTGGAGGCTCATCCATCGACGCCGTCATGGTAGATCCCGGTGCGGTAGTGCAGAACTATAATCGTCAGCAACAGCAGCAGGCGAGCGCAAAACGCGCTGAAGAGCAGCGTGAAAAACAGGCGCAACAGCAGGCGGAAGAGCTGCGTGAAAAGCAGGCCGCCGAGCAGGAACGTTTGAAGCAGCTTGAGAAAGAGCGTTTGCAGGCGCAGGAAGCCGCGAAAGAGCAGGCGGAGCAGCAGAAACAGGCTGAAGCCGCAGCGAAGAAAGCGCAGGAACAGCAGAAGCAGGCGGAGGAGGCGGCAGCCAAAGCCGCAGCAGACGCTAAGGCGCAGGCAGATGCTCAGGCGAAAGTAGCCGCAGAAGCAGCGAAAAAAGCCGCTGCTGACGCGCAGAAGAAGGCCGAAGCAGAAGCCGCGAAGAAAGCCGCTGCTGATGCGAAGAAGAAAGCGGAAGCCGAAGCCGCGAAAAAAGCCGCTGCTGACGCACAGAAGAAAGCCGAAGCAGAAGCCGCGAAGAAAGCCGCTGCTGATGCGAAGAAGAAAGCGGAAGCCGAAGCCGCGAAAAAAGCCGCTGCTGACGCACAGAAGAAAGCCGAAGCAGAAGCCGCGAAGAAAGCCGCCCAGGAAGCAGAGAAAAAAGCGGCCGCCGAAGCGGCGAAGAAAGCGGCTGCCGCTGAGAAAGCTGCGGCAGAAAAAGCCGCCGCTGCGGAAAAAGCCGCTGCTGATAAAAAAGCTGCAGCTGAGAAAGCCGCTGCCGATAAGAAAGCAGCAGCCGAAAAAGCCGCTGCTAAAAAGGCCGCTGCCGCTGAGAAAGCTGCTGCAGCCGCAGGAGTTGACGATCTGCTGGGCGACCTGAGTTCCGGTAAGAATGCACCGAAAACGGGCGGTGGGGCGAAAGGAAATGGACAGCCGTCAAAAGACAGCGGTACCTCCGGAGCCAACGGTGGGGCAACAGGTGCAGATATCAGTGCTTATGCCAAACAGATCCAGGTTGCGATTCAGAGCCGACTCTTTGATGCAGGCCTGTATCAGGGCAAGCAATGCGTACTGCACATCAATCTTGCGCCAGACGGCAGGTTGAAAAGCGTGACGTCTGAAGGGGGCGATCCTGCGCTCTGTCAGGCTGCGCTGGCCGCAGCCAGATCGGCGAACATTCCTAAACCGCCTAGCGAGGCTGTTTATGAAAGGATAAAAGATGCCAAACTGGACTTTAAGCTGTAATCAACTCTTCTAACGGAAGTATGAAAAACAGTCTATGGTCGTAAACAGGATAAGTAGTTTTGTCTATTTGGGTTTGTTAACATTCTGCTAAATTATCGTGGGTAAGGTTACCCAGATAAGGGAGATATGATGAAGCAGGCATTACGTGTAGCAGTTAGTTTTTTAATGCTGTGGGCAGCTGTACTGCACGCAGAAGTACGTATCGAAATCACCCAAGGGGTGGACTCGGCGCGTCCGATTGGTGTCGTTCCGTTCCAGTGGGCAGGCCCGGGCGCTGCGCCTGAAGATATTGGCGGCATCGTTGCCGCTGACCTGCGTAACAGCGGTAAATTTAACCCATTAGATCGTTCCCGCCTGCCTCAGCAGCCGGGTACTGCGCAGGACGTTC
The DNA here is from genome assembly GCF_049237025.1 of Enterobacter cloacae complex sp. SYL001. NCBI lineage: Bacteria > Pseudomonadati > Pseudomonadota > Gammaproteobacteria > Enterobacterales > Enterobacteriaceae > Enterobacter > Enterobacter cloacae complex sp. SYL001. The sequence goes on from NZ_JBMKJI010000008.1 coordinate 61,438, forward strand.
AGCCTGCTGCATGGTCTGCGCTGGGTATTGATGCGGTAGTTGTCGGTCAGGTTACGCCTGCACCAGACGGCGGCTATAACGTTGCGTATCAGCTGGTTGATACCGGCGGTGCGCCGGGTACCGTTCTGGCTCAAAACACCTATAAAGTGAACAAGCAGTGGCTGCGCTACGCTGGCCATACGGCGAGTGACGAAGTGTTTGAGAAGCTGACCGGTATTAAAGGTGCGTTCCGTACCCGTATCGCGTACGTGGTACAGACCAACGGCGGCCAGTTCCCTTATGAGCTGCGCGTCTCTGACTACGATGGTTACAACCAGTTCACCGTACACCGTTCACCGCAGCCGCTGATGTCTCCGGCATGGTCTCCGGACGGCTCTAAGCTGGCGTATGTCACCTTCGAAAGCGGCCGCTCCGCGCTGGTCATCCAGACGCTCTCTAACGGTGCTGTTCGTCAGGTTGCGTCATTCCCACGTCACAACGGTGCACCTGCGTTCTCTCCGGACGGTACCAAACTGGCGTTTGCCCTGTCTAAAACCGGTAGCCTGAACCTGTACGTAATGGATATTGGTTCTGGTCAGATCCGTCAGGTCACGGATGGTCGTAGCAATAACACTGAGCCAACCTGGTTCCCGGACAGCCAGAATCTGGCCTTTACGTCCGACCAGGCAGGTCGTCCACAAGTTTATAAAGTGAATATCAACGGCGGAGCAGCGCAGCGTATTACCTGGGAAGGTTCTCAGAACCAGGATGCTGACGTCAGTGCCGATGGTAAAACAATGGTAATGGTCAGCACTGCGGGTGGTCAGCAGCACATTGCCAAACAAGATCTGGTAACGGGAGGCGTACAAATACTGTCGTCAACGTTCCTGGATGAAACGCCAAGTCTGGCACCTAACGGCACCATGGTAATCTACAGCTCTTCTCAGGGGATGGGATCCGTGCTGAATCTGGTTTCTACAGATGGGCGTTTCAAAGCGCGTCTTCCGGCAACTGATGGACAGGTAAAATCACCTGCCTGGTCGCCGTATCTGTAATAATAATTAATTGATTACTAAAGGAATCTTAGAAATGCAACTGAACAAAGTGCTGAAGGGGCTGATGATCGCTCTGCCTGTTATGGCAATCGCAGCGTGTTCTTCTAACAAGAACGCAAGCAATGACCAGAGCGGCGAAGGCATGATGGGTGCCGGCACCGGTATGGACGCTAACGGCAATGGCAATATGTCTTCTGAAGAGCAAGCGCGTCTTCAGATGCAGCAGTTACAGCAGAACAACATCGTTTACTTCGATCTGGATAAATACGACATCCGTTCTGACTTCGCTGCGATGCTGGATGCGCACGCAAACTTCCTGCGTAGCAACCCGTCTTACAAAGTCACCGTAGAAGGTCACGCGGACGAACGTGGTACTCCGGAGTACAACATCTCCCTGGGTGAACGTCGTGCAAACGCTGTTAAAATGTATTTGCAGGGTAAAGGCGTTTCTGCTGACCAGATCTCCATCGTTTCTTACGGTAAAGAAAAACCAGCAGTACTGGGTCACGACGAAGCAGCTTACTCCAAAAACCGTCGTGCCGTACTCGTTTACTAAGAGAATTGCATGAGCAGTAACTTCAGACATCATCTGATGAGTCTGTCGTTACTGGTTGGAATAGCGGCCCCCTGGGCCGCTTTTGCTCAGGCACCAATCAGTAGTGTCGGCTCAGGCTCGGTAGAAGACCGGGTTACACAACTCGAGCGTATTTCTAACGCTCACAGCCAACTTTTAACTCAACTCCAGCAGCAGCTTTCCGATAACCAGAATGATATTGATTCCCTTCGTGGTCAGATTCAGGAGAGCCAGTATCAGCTTAATCAGGTTGTGGAGCGCCAGAAGCAAATTTTGTTGCAGATGGATAGCCTGAACAGCGGCGGAGCAACAGCACAGCCAGCAGCAGGCGATCAAAGCGGTGCGGCGACGCCTGCACCTGCGGCAGATGCCTCCGCGTCGTCTGGAGCGCCTGTACAAAGCGGTGACGCGAATACGGACTATAACGCGGCCATTGCCCTGGTACAGGACAAATCGCGCCAGGACGATGCTATCGTTGCGTTTCAGAACTTCGTTAAGAAGTACCCTGATTCTACTTACCAGCCAAATGCGAACTACTGGCTGGGTCAGTTGAATTACAACAAGGGTAAAAAGGATGATGCGGCGTTTTATTTTGCCTCTGTGGTGAAAAATTACCCGAAATCACCGAAAGCGCCGGATGCGATGTATAAAGTCGGCGTGATCATGCAGGACAAAGGCGACACTGCAAAAGCCAAAGCGGTTTATCAGCAGGTGGTTGCGAAATTCCCGGGTACAGACGGCGCCAAACAAGCGCAAAAACGTTTGAGTTCGATGGGTTGATTATCGCATGACCAGAAATCGCGTTATTTCTGGTCGTGCAGCATGATTCCTAAGCAGTTAAGTGATCTTCATCGAAATTTTTGTTGCGCAGAATTCTTAAATCAGTAATATATGCCGCCGTTGCCACGGGATATCAAACAACGTGAAAGCAGCGCAAAAGTGGGTCGTTAGCTCAGTTGGTAGAGCAGTTGACTTTTAATCAATTGGTCGCAGGTTCGAATCCTGCACGACCCACCACTTAAAGCAGTTCCGGCAGTACAGAGTGGGTGATTAGCTCAGTTGGTAGAGCATCTCCTTTACACGGAGGGGGTCGGCGGTTCGAGCCCGTCATCACCCACCACTCGGGTCGTTAGCTCAGTTGGTAGAGCAGTTGACTTTTAATCAATTGGTCGCAGGTTCGAATCCTGCACGACCCACCAATTTTATTGGTTCCGAGTGATAATTCAGGCAACACCCGAATGGGTCGTTAGCTCAGTTGGTAGAGCAGTTGACTTTTAATCAATTGGTCGCAGGTTCGAATCCTGCACGACCCACCAGCCTGAATAGATTTGAAGTACATCCCGCAAGGGGTCGTTAGCTCAGTTGGTAGAGCAGTTGACTTTTAATCAATTGGTCGCAGGTTCGAATCCTGCACGACCCACCAATTTTAATGTCTTACTCAGATATTACACGTGAAGGATAACGTTGCTTTAGCAACGGCCCGAAGGGCGAGGCGAAGCCGAGTCATCCTGCACGACCCACCAGTGTAGAAAGGCGCCCTAAAGGCGCCTTTTTGCTATCTGTCGTTCGCCAGTGCCTTGTAGGTCGGGTAAGGCGAAGCCACCAGCCGACAAATGCTACCGGCATCAATTCCCGATGACATTCCCCCTCAAATTCGCTATCTTGTTTAGTATATAAAACACCATTGCCTCATTTTTGTTATCTCATGCAAAACAAAGGCAATATTGTTAAGCCAGTAAAACGAGAAGCCATAATGAGTGTAATGTTTGATCCCGAAACCGCAATCTATCCCTTCCCGCCGAAGCCAGCTCCGCTAAGCCGGGATGAGAAGCAGTTCTATCGTGAAAAAATCAAGCGCCTCCTTAAAGAGCGTGATGCGGTGATGGTGGCGCATTACTACACCGACCCTGAAATTCAGCAGCTGGCGGAAGAGACGGGTGGTTGTATCTCAGACTCCCTGGAGATGGCGCGTTTCGGTGCTAAGCATTCAGCCTCCACGCTGCTGGTCGCGGGGGTTCGTTTTATGGGTGAAACGGCAAAAATCCTCAGCCCGGAAAAAACGATTCTGATGCCTACGCTGAATGCCGAATGTTCTCTTGACCTCGGTTGCCCGATTGATGAGTTCACCGCCTTCTGTGATGCCCACCCTGACCGTACCGTGGTGGTCTATGCCAATACGTCTGCGGCGGTGAAAGCCCGGGCAGACTGGGTAGTAACGTCCAGTATTGCCGTTGAGCTGATTGAACATCTGGACAGCCTGGGGGAGAAAATCATCTGGGCGCCCGATCGTCACCTGGGAAACTACGTACAAAAACAGACCGGTGCGGATGTGCTGTGCTGGCAGGGCGCCTGTATCGTTCACGACGAGTTTAAGACCCAGGCACTGACCAGGATGAAACGCTTATACCCGCAGGCCGCAATTCTGGTGCATCCGGAGTCGCCGCAGTCGATTGTTGAGATGGCGGACGCAGTCGGCTCAACCAGCCAGTTGATAAACGCGGCAAAAACCCTGCCGCACAAGCAGCTCATCGTGGCGACCGATCGCGGTATCTTCTATAAAATGCAGCAGGCCGTACCAGAAAAAGAGCTGCTCGAAGCGCCAACCGCCGGAGAAGGGGCGACCTGTCGAAGCTGCGCGCACTGCCCGTGGATGGCGATGAATGGACTTAAGGCGATAGCGGAGGGGCTGGAGATCGGTGGCGCAGCGCATGAGATCCACGTAGACGCCGCCCTGCGCGAAGGCGCGTTAATTCCGCTTAACCGTATGCTGGATTTTGCGGCTACACTACGTACTTAACTTATTACGCCCCGGAGAAAAAATGGATTTTTTTAGCACACAGAACATCCTGGTTCATATCCCGATTGGTGCGGGCGGCTATGACCTGTCGTGGATTGAAGCGGTAGGTACGCTGGCCGGTTTACTCTGTATCTGGCTGGCCAGCCTTGAGAAGATCAGTAACTATGCGTTCGGGCTGATAAACGTCACGCTGTTTGCGATCATCTTCTTCCAGATCCAGCTCTACGCCAGCCTGCTTCTGCAGCTGTTCTTCTTCGCGGCCAATATCTATGGCTGGTACGCCTGGTCGCGGCAAAACAGTCAGCAGGAGGCGGAGCTGCAAATCCGCTGGCTGCCGTTGCCAAAAGCCATTGCCTGGCTCGCGGCCTGCGTGGTGGCAATCGGCTTTATGACCGTCTTTATTGACCCGGTATTTGCCTTCCTGACGCGCGTGGCGGTCTCGGTCATGTCGGGTCTGGGATTAAACGTGACGATGCCTGAGCTTCAGCCTGATGCCTTCCCGTTCTGGGATTCCTGCATGATGGTGCTGTCGATTGCCGCAATGATCCTGATGACCCGTAAATACGTTGAAAACTGGCTGCTGTGGGTGGTCATCAACGTGATTAGCGTGGTGATTTTTGCCCGTCAGGGCGTTTATGCCATGTCGCTGGAGTATATGCTGCTGACCGTCATTGCCCTGAACGGTAGCCGCATGTGGATCAACAGCGCGCGTGAGCGTGGCTCTCGCGCGCTTTCCCGCTAATGATGATGCTCGTGTGAGTGGCCGGACTGCGCCTCGTTCAGGTGACAGTCTGGCCCGTTACAGGGCTGATACTCCATCTGGATGGTGGAGTGCGCAATTTCGTAGTGATGCTCAAGGAAGTGCCGAATACGTTCAAGCAACGCATCGTGATCGTGGGGCGGAATAACCTGAACGTGCAGCGTCATAAGCGGTTTCTCACCCACCAGCCAGACGTGAACGTGGTGAACGTTACGGACTTCAGGAATGGAACGACACAGATTGCGTTTTAGCTCGCCAATATCCAGCGAAGTGGGAGCGCCTTCCAGCAGTTCATTCACGCTCTCTTTCAACAGCCGCCAGGCACTGCGTAATACAAGGCACGATACCAGCACGGAAAGAATCGGGTCGATGGGGGTCCAGCCCGTACCCATAATGATCAGCGCGGCGACGATGGCACCTACGGAACCCAGCAGATCGCCCAGCACGTGAAGCGCCGCGGCCCGTACGTTCAGATTTTTTTCGCTGCTGCCGCGGTGCAATATCCAGAATGCCAGAATATTGGCGACCAACCCGGCAATAGCAATCACCATCATCGTCGTTCCGGCTACCGGTTGTGGATGACGAAAGCGCTGAAACGCCTCCCAGACGATTAGAATGGTAATAACCACCAGTGCAATCGCATTCACGAACGCAGCAAGTGTGGTGAGTCTGAGCCAGCCAAAGGTGTGGCGGGCATTGGGAGGGCGACGGGCAAACTGCACGGCCAGCAGAGCAAACAGGAGCGCGGCAGCGTCGGTCAGCATATGCCCGGCATCGGCCAGCAGCGCCAGCGATCCGGAGATCAGTCCGCCTGTCACCTCAATAATCATAAAGGTGGCAGTGATGCCAAAAGCCAGCAGAAGCCGTTTGGCATTTTCATCGCCAGTGGAGTGGGAATGGGAGTGGGAGTGCGCCATGGTATCGTTCCTGATTTATTATTATTTTTAGTGTAGCGTTTTTAAGAGCTTAAATAAAAAAAGGAGAGCATTCGCTCTCCCTCTTTTACCTTACGGAAGGTTACTGGGTAGTACCGTCCGTTTTGGTATTGGCATCGCTGCCCACTTTGTCATTCGGGTCCGGGCATTTCCCGTCTTTACACATTGAGTTTTTGTGAACTTCGTCAGTGCTCATACCGTCATGGTTCATCGTGCCGGTATTCGTACCGCCGGTGTTGGTATTGCCCGTGTTGATATTACTGTTATCAACATTATTTGGCGCGATATTCTGTTTTGCATCCGGCGCAACCTGGCCCGCTTCGGCAGCGGCATTCGCGTCGCCGTTGCTGCCGGAGGAGCCTGTATCGGCTGCCAGTACGCTACCGCTTGCCAGGGTAAGGGTTGCCGTCAGGAAAAGCGTAGTCAGTTTCGTCATTTTCATCATGGTGCTCCTGTTCTTATCGTTACGCTGGATAACATTCTCCAACAGTGCATCTTGTTCAGTGGCGAAAGATCCCAGATTCCTGAATTATGTCAGGATGGAATCGCGTATAAATATTTAAAAACAGTCGTTACAAGTAAAAAGCTTAGGCGAGATCTCATTTTTCGCTATTTTGTTGCGTATTTTAGGCGAATTCCAGGAATTATCTGCGCGAAGTGTAAAAGCCCGTTTACACTTCGTGACCGACAAGTTAGATTGAAAGCATTGCTTTCATTACTAAAGATATGGCAGAGCCGGAAAGAAGATGAATTATCAGAACGACGATTTACGCATTAAAGAGATCAATGAGTTATTACCTCCCGTAGCGCTCCTTGAAAAATTCCCCGCCACCGAAAATGCCGCCAACACGGTGTCTCATGCCCGCAAGGCGATCCACAAGATCCTGAAAGGTAGCGACGATCGTCTTCTGGTGGTCATCGGACCGTGCTCCATTCACGATCCTGCTGCGGCCAAAGAGTACGCGTCACGTCTGCTCACCCTGCGCGAAGAGCTGAAGGGCGAACTGGAAATTGTGATGCGCGTTTATTTCGAAAAACCGCGTACCACCGTGGGCTGGAAAGGGTTGATCAACGATCCGCACATGGACAACAGTTTCCAGATCAACGACGGCCTGCGTATTGCGCGTAAGCTGCTGCTGGAGATTAACGACAGCGGGCTGCCTGCTGCCGGAGAATTCCTCGATATGATCACCCCGCAGTATCTGGCTGACCTGATGAGCTGGGGCGCTATTGGTGCGCGTACGACTGAATCGCAGGTTCACCGTGAGCTGGCGTCTGGCCTGTCATGCCCGGTGGGTTTCAAAAACGGCACTGATGGCACCATCAAAGTCGCTATTGATGCCATCAATGCGGCTGGCGCGCCGCACTGCTTCCTGTCGGTGACTAAGTGGGGCCACTCGGCTATCGTGAATACCAGCGGTAATGGCGATTGCCATATCATTCTGCGCGGCGGTAAAGAGCCTAACTACAGCGCAAAACACGTGGCGGAAGTGAAGGCGGGTCTGGAGAAAGCGGGACTGGCGCCGCAGATCATGATCGATTTCAGCCATGCGAACTCAAGCAAACAGTTCAAAAAGCAGATGGAAGTTGGTGCAGACGTTTGTCAGCAAATCGCCAACGGTGAACGCGCAGTGATTGGGGTGATGATTGAGAGCCATCTGGTGGAAGGCAATCAGAACCTGGAGGGCAGCGAGCCGCTGGTCTACGGTAAGAGCGTGACGGATGCCTGCATTGGCTGGGATGATACCGATGCGATCCTGCGTCAGCTGGCGGATGCGGTAAAAGCGCGTCGCGGTTAAGTTTATCGCGGGCAATAAAAAAGCGTGGATTGCTCCACGCTTTTTTTATGTCCGGCGAAAATTACTTCGCTTTACCCTGGTTCGCCACGGCCGCCGCTTTTGCAGCGATTTCGTCGGCGTTACCCAGGTAGTAATGTTTAACTGGCTTGAAGTTTTCGTCGAACTCGTACACCAGCGGCACGCCGGTAGGGATGTTCAGCTCGAGAATTTCATCTTCACCCATGTTGTCCAGGTATTTCACCAGCGCACGCAGGGAGTTACCGTGAGCAGCGATAATGACACGCTCGCCGCTTTTCAGGCGTGGCAGAATGGTTTCGTTCCAGTAAGGCACAACACGGTCGATGGTCAGCGCCAGGCTTTCGGTCTGCGGCAGTTCAGCCTCAGTCAGCTTCGCGTAACGCGGATCGTGGCCCGGGTAGCGCTCGTCATCTTTGCTCAGCTCTGGAGGCGTGACCGCAAAACCACGACGCCACTGCTTAACCTGCTCGTCACCGTATTTTTCTGCGGTTTCTGCTTTGTTCAGACCTTGCAGCGCACCGTAGTGACGCTCGTTCAGTTTCCAGGATTTCTCAACCGGCAGCCAGGCCTGATCCAGCTCGTCCAGAATGTTCCACAGGGTATGGATGGCACGTTTCAGCACAGAGGTGTAAGCAAAGTCAAAGGTGAAGCCTTCTTCTTTCAGCAGCTTACCTGCCGCTTTTGCTTCGCTCACGCCTTTCTCGGACAGATCAACGTCATACCAACCGGTGAAGCGGTTTTCGTTGTTCCACTGGCTTTCGCCGTGGCGCACCAGGACAAGCTTAGTATTAGCCATTTCTTACTCCTCAAGCATTTTGAATGATAACAATTCTCATTATATTGCCGTGACTGTGCCAGCAGCAACGCTTAACCCTAACCATAGCGAAAATAGTTCGAGAGTGTAAGATGCATGTGAATCCAGGGTTATGATTTTGTCTGCGATCGCCGCTATTTTCAGCAAGCTGAGCGGAAAAAAGCCCTCGCGGTGAAGGCCAGGCTTTTTGCCGGATGGCGCTTCGCTTATCCGGCCTACATTCGTAGGCCCGTGCACGCGTAGCGCCGCCGGACATTATGCGCGCGGAATGAAATGATACTCTGTGACGCTTACGTACTCTTCACCCGGACGCAGCACGCAGTCAGGCTGCGGCCATTCAGGATGGTTAGGACTGTCCGGCAGGAACTCGCTCTCCAGCGCCAGACCTTGCCAGGCGGCGTAGTCGTTATGTTCACGCGCCGTGGTCCCCTCCAGGTAGTTACCGGAGTAGAACTGCAGGGCAGGGGCGGTGGTGTAGACCGTCATCTGTAACTTCTCATCCGCAGACCAGACCTGTGCGGCAGGTTGAGAAAGATCGCCTTTCGCCTGCAACAGGAAAGCGTGGTCGTAGCCTTTCACCTTGCGCTGATCGTCATCACTCAGGAAATCCTGGGCGATGGTTTTCGGCTGACGGAAATCAAAGCTATTTCCGCTTACCGGTTTCAGCCCCTGATAAGGGATACCCATCTCATCGACCGGGAGATACTCGTCCGCCAGGATCTGGAGTTTGTGGCTGCGGACATCGGTCTGATTACCGTCAAGGTTGAAATAGGCGTGGTTAGTCAGGTTGACCGGGCACGACTTATCGACGGTCGCGCGATACTCAATGGCGATGCGATTATCTTCGGTCAGGGTGAAGCGCGCGGTTGCGGTGAGATTGCCCGGGAAGCCCTGGTCTCCATCGAGGGAGTCCAGAGAGAACCAGACCTCACCGTCATTTTGCTGCACAATCTTCCAGCGACGTTTATCAAACCCTTCCGGGCCGCCGTGTAGCTGATTTTCGCCCTGGCTGGCAAGCAGGGAATACGTTACGCCGTCCAGCGTAAACTGGCTTCTGGCGATGCGGTTAGCGTAGCGGCCTATGGATGCGCCCAGAAAAGCGGTCTGCTCGATATACTGCTCCGGCGATGCGCAGCCAAGCAGGGTTTCGCGCACGCTGCCGTCAGGCATCGGTACGCGGGCAGAAAGTAACGTTGCGCCCCAGTCCATCAGCGTAACCACCATCCCGGCACTGTTGCGCAGGGTTAACAGGCGATACGGCAGACCATCCGGTGCGAGTGTTGGTGTTTCGTTTAGCACTGTCCGGCTCCTTGTGATGCTTTGCAGACATAGAAAGTTTCTTTGATGCCCGTTTTGGCTTCGTACTGTTTAGCCACCGCGTCCTGAATGGCAGGGACCAGCTCTTCCGGCACCAGGGCGACGACGCACCCGCCGAATCCGCCGCCGGTCATACGCACGCCGCCTTTGTCGCCAATCGTGGCTTTCACGATTTCAACCAGGGTGTCGATTTGCGGCACGGTGATTTCGAAATCGTCACGCATGGAGGCATGCGATTCGGCCATCAGCTCGCCCATCCGCTTCAGGTCACCTTTTGCCAGCGCGGAGGCGGCTTCTACGGTACGGGCATTTTCCGTCAGCACGTGACGCACGCGCTTCGTGACAACCGGATCCAGTTCGTGGGCAACCTTGTTAAATTCGTCAAGTGAGACATCACGTAGGGCTGGCTGCTGGAAGAAGCGCGCGCCGGTTTCACACTGCTCGCGGCGGGTGTTGTACTCGCTCCCCACCAGGGTGCGTTTGAAGTTGCTGTTGATGATCACCACAGCCGCACCTTTTGGCAGTGGAACCGCTTTGGTCCCGAGGGAGCGGCAGTCAATCAGCAAAGCATGTTCTTTCTTGCCCAGCGCGGAAATCAGCTGATCCATAATGCCGCAGTTGCAGCCCACGAACTGGTTTTCCGCTTCCTGACCGTTGAGGGCGATCTGCGCCCCGTCCAGCGGCAGATGATAAAGCTGCTGGAACACGGTGCCGACCGCCACTTCCAGCGATGCGGAAGAGCTTAATCCCGCCCCTTGCGGCACGTTGCCGCTGATCACCAGATCGGCCCCGCCGAAATTCTTGTTACGCTTCAGAAGATGCTTCACCACGCCGCGAACATAGTTCGACCACTGCTGGCTGTCGTGGGTCACGATCGGCGCATCAAGGGAAAATTCGTCAATTTCGTTGCCGTAATCCGCGGCGATCACTCGCACGTTACGATCTGAACGTTTCGTGCAGGCGATCACCGTCTGGTAGTCGATGGCACACGGCAGGACAAAACCGTCGTTATAGTCGGTGTGCTCGCCGATCAGATTAACGCGGCCTGGCGCCTGGATAATATGGGTGGCAGGGTAGCCAAATTTTTCAGCAAACAGGGATTGTGTTTTATCTTTCAGACTCATTTTTAGACTCCTGATTCGCGGTAATGGACGTCGCTAACGGCACGCAGGCGTTCTGCCGCCTGTTCCGCCGTCAGGTCGCGCTGGGTTTCCGCCAGCATTTCATAGCCCACCATGAATTTACGTACCGTCGCAGAACGCAGCAGCGGCGGATAGAAGTGTGCATGTAACTGCCAGTGTTGATTCTCTTCGCCGTTAAACGGCGCACCGTGCCAGCCCATGGAGTAGGGGAAGGAACACTGGAACAGGTTGTCGTAGCGGCTGGTCAGTTTTTTCAGCGCCAGGGCAAGGTCGTCTCGCTGGGCGTCGCTGAGGTCCGTAATACGCTGAACATGGGCCTTTGGCAGCAGCAGCGTTTCAAACGGCCACGCCGCCCAGTAAGGGACTACCGCAAGCCAGTGCTCGGTTTCCACCACAGTGCGGCTGCCGTCCGCCAGTTCACGCTGGGTGTAATCCACCAGCATCGGCGAACCGTTCTGTGCGAAATAGGCTTTTTGCAGCCGGTCTTCACGTTCGGCTTCGTTCGGCAGGAAGCTGTTCGCCCAGATCTGGCCGTGCGGATGCGGGTTAGAGCAGCCCATCGCCGCGCCTTTATTTTCAAATACCTGCACCCACGGATAGGTCTGGCCCAGCTCCGCCGTTTGCGCCTGCCAGGTGCTGACCACCTCTTTCAGCGCCTCAACGCTCAGCTCCGGCAGCGTTTTGCTGTGATCGGGAGAGAAGCAGATCACGCGGCTGGTGCCGCGGGCGCTTTCACAGCGCATCAGCGTGTCGTGGTTTTCCGGCGCGTCCGGCGTGTCGGTCATCAGCGCCGCAAAATCGTTAGTGAAAACGAAGGTGCCCTTGTAGTTCGGGTTTGTATCGCCCGTCACGCGCGTGTTGCCCGGACAGAGGAAGCAGTCCGGATCGTGCTGCGGCAGCGACTGTTTGGCAGGCGTCTCTTGCGCCCCCTGCCAGGGGCGCTTGGCGCGATGCGGTGAAACTAAAATCCATTGCCCGCTGAGCGGGTTAAAACGACGATGCGGGTGATCGACGGGATTGAATTGCGTCATGACAAATCCTTAATCCGGATAACCCTGCGGATGGCGTGACTGCCAGTGCCAGGTATCCTGTGCCATTTCATCAAGCGTGCGGGTAACACGCCAGTTAAGCTCTTTATCCGCTTTGGTGGCATCGGCCCAGTAAGCCGGGAGGTCGCCATCACGACGCGGCGCGAAGTGATACTTCACTGGCTTGCCGCAGGCTTTACTGAAGGCATTCACCACATCCAGCACGCTGCTGCCGACGCCGGCGCCGAGGTTGTAAATATGCACGCCCGGTTTATCCGCCAGCTGCTGCATCGCCGCCACGTGGCCGTCGGCCAGATCCATCACGTGAATGTAATCGCGCACGCCGGTGCCGTCTTCGGTGGGATAATCGTTACCAAAAATCGCCAGGGAGTCGCGACGCCCTACGGCAACCTGCGCGATATACGGCATCAGGTTATTTGGGATGCCCTGCGGATCTTCACCCATGTCGCCTGACGGATGCGCGCCAACCGGGTTGAAGTAGCGCAGCAGCGCGATGCTCCACTCAGGCTGGGCTTTTTGCAGGTCGGTCAGGATCTGCTCTACCATCAGCTTGCTTTTGCCATACGGGCTTTGCGGCGTACCGGTCGGGAAGCTTTCAACGTAAGGAATTTTTGGCTGATCGCCGTAGACGGTCGCGGAAGAGCTGAAGATAAAGTTTTTAACGTTCGCCGCACGCATGGCGGAGATCAGACGCAGGGTACCGTTGACGTTGTTGTCGTAGTACTCAAGCGGTTTTGCTACCGATTCGCCCACCGCTTTCAGGCCCGCGAAGTGGATAACGGTTTCAATCGCGTGATCGTGAAGGATTTCAGTCATCAATGCTTCATTGCGGATATCGCCTTCCACGAAAGTCGGCTGTTTACCCGCAAGGCGTTCAATGACCGGCAGCACGCTGCGCTTACTGTTGCACAGGTTATCAAGAATGACGACATCGTGGCCGCTTTGCAGAAGTTGTACGCAGGTATGACTTCCTATGTAACCGCTACCACCTGTTACCAGAACTCGCATATTTCGCTCCATTAGGCTTATGGTATGAATTAACCATAGCATATCAGAGACGCGAAAAGTGTGACATGGGATAAAATAGTGGTATCGTTTACACTGGTTTTCACAGGCGCTTTTTCACAGACTGAGTGCATTGTAGATCAAAGAGATAGAGATGTATTGTTGCAGGTTGTCTGAAAAGCGGAGGGCAGCGCCCTCCACGCGTTAATCGATTTTGCTCAGCAGGTAGCGGTAATGCTCGCCGTCAGGCACAAATTCCAGCCGATGGGTGATGCAGGACGGGGCATCCTCAGCATGGTGGGAGACAAACAGCAGCTGGGTTTCACCTTCGCTAATCAGGACATCCACAAAGCGGCGGATCAGCTGACGGTTGAGGGGATCCAGCCCCTGCAACGGTTCATCCAGAATCAGCAGCGTAGGATGCTTAACCAGCGCGCGGACGATCAATGCCAGCCGCTGCTGCCCCCACGACAGGCTGTGGAATGGCGCATCGGCTACCCGGTTGTCCATACCCAGAATATCCAGCCACTGCTGCGCCAGCTTGTGCTGCTTGTCGGATACCGCCTGATAAATACCAATGGAGTCGAAGAAGCCAGAGAGGATCACGTTTCGCACCGTAGTGCTCACCCGGTAGTCCAGATGCAGGCTGCTGCTGACATAACCGATATGCTTTTTGATATCCCAGATGGTTTCCCCGCTGCCGCGGCGGCGGCCGAAGAGGGTCAAATCGTTGCTGTAACCCTGCGGGTGATCGCCAGTGATCAGGCTTAGCAGCGTGGATTTACCCGCCCCGTTGGGGCCGACGATCTGCCAGTGCTCACCAGGATTAACCGTCCAGCTGAGATGATTCAGAATAGGGCGATCGTCGTAAGCAACCACCCCATCGCGCAGCACAATGCGCGGCTGGTCAGGATCCAGCCCGTGGCGTGCCGAAGGGGCATCCGGCTCCGGCAGCGCAATACCGTCCAGTTTCTCGCTGTGGGCCAGCTGTGCAATTAGCGCCTGCCGGAGCAGTACGGCTTTCTCGCCGGTTTTGGTCAGGCTACAGTCCGCCAGCACGCCCGCGTAATGTACGAAATCCGGGATCTCATCAAAGCGGTTAAGGACCAGCACAAGGGTGTATCCCTGCTGGTTAAGCGACGCCAGCAACGCTGCCAGCTGCGCGCGGGACTGCACATCCAGTCCGTCAAACGGTTCATCCAGAATCAGGAGTTCCGGCTCGCTCATCAGCGCCTGACACAGCAGCGTTTTGCGCGTCTCGCCGGTAGAGAGATATTTAAAGCGGAGGTTAAGCAGGGCGGTAATGCCAAATTGCTCCGCCAGCTGCTGACAGCGGGCAGGATCTTTTATCTCATCCTGGATAATGTCCGCCGTCGTGCGGCCGGTATCTTCTTCGCCGGGGCTGAGCAAATCGGTATTGTTACGCTGCCACTCATCGCTGACCAGCTTTTGCAGCTGTTCGAAGGAAAGGCGCGTCAGCCGGGTAAAGGTGCACTGTCGCTCACCCTTCAGCTGGGTTAATTCGCCTGCCAGAGCGCGGGCCAGCGCGGATTTTCCGCTGCCATTCGTGCCCACAAACGCCCAGCTTTCTCCGGCGCGAAGGGTTAACTCTGGCAGCGATAAGGTACGGGTATCGCTAAGACGAAACGTGCCTTGCGAAATATGCAATGATGACATGTGTTATCCCATTTTTTGCAGCAACAGATGTCAGGGATACTCAGTGTTGGTGGGGTTGTCAATGCGCTTAGCACAATGTGGCGATAATTACCCGGTCTGCATTGAAATATGCGGTCACCACAGCACCTTCATCTAATTCGGTCGCGTCGTTCACCGGAACGGTGGCGCAGAGCGACTGTCCATCCGGCAGGGTCATCAGCACTTCACACTGTTCTGCGCCGCGCTCGATGTGGCTGATACGCCCGCGTAGCTGGTTGTCGGCCTCGGCGGCCTGCTCAGGGTTAAGCGTGATGCTGATCCAGGGCGCTTTGAGTAACACCAGCACCTCCTGACCTTCGTTCAGCCCAAGGCGTTGACCGCTTTGCGCGGTGATGGCGGCTTTCAGGCGCGTTGTGCCGTCCGCGAGCAGGATCTCAATATGCTCCTGCACCTGCGAATGATCGCGCCCCGTCACCGTACCAAACCATTGGTTGCGGGCGCTGGTCTGCAAAGAGAAGCGGGAGATGGCGCCCAGCAGGCTGTCCAGCGGCAGGTTGTCGTCATCGCTCAGCACATCAAATGCTTTTTGCTGGATCTGCGCCAGTAAGTCATAGAGCTGGATCAGGCGTTGCCCGTAACGCGTCAACACGGCGCCGCCGCCGCCTTTTCCGCCGGTGGCGCGCTCTACCAGCGTTTGTTCGCTCAGGGTGTTCATGTCGTTAATCGCATCCCAGGCGCTTTTATAGCTGATGCCGGCGTTTTTGGCTCCCTGGCTAATCGAGCCAGTTTGTTCTATTTGTTTTAACAGGGCGATGCGTCGCGGATCGGCGAAAAGCTTCTGCTGAAGTCGTAGGGTGAGGAGAATTTCGGCCTGCATAACAATGTCCCGGCAAAAAGGTTATTGTGACCCAAATGTCCGGGTGCGGAAAGCGCACCGCACAAAAGGGGATGTTTTTCTTACTTTTCAGGGTAGAATAAGCCGTTCACAAGATCTGGAGAAAACCATGTTAGAGTTGTTGAAAAGTCTGGTATTCGCGGTAATCATGGTGCCAGTAGTGATGGCTATCATCCTCGGTGCCATCTACGGCCTGGGTGAAGTGTTCAACGTCTTTTCGAACATTGGTCATCGTCGTGACCAGCCTAAAAAGCAGCAATGATTTCCTCCAAAACGCCCGGCCAGCCCGGGCGTTTTGCTCTCAAGTTTATTCCTCTCCCGCCGATATCTTTTACAACGTTCCTTGAGTTTACGCATTAATGGGTACGATTTAGCGCTAGGAACGCCTGCGATATGTCGTTATATTTGTTTGTATATAACGATACGCACAGGAGCTTCAAATGGCACGTTCATGGGTACGCCTTTTCGCAGGGGCAACGCTGACTCTCTCACTCACCGGCCACGCGCTGGCGGATGAAGGAAAAATCACGGTCTTTGCGGCGGCGTCGCTGACTAACGCGATGCAGGATATTGCTGCGGTATACAAAAAAGAGAAAAACGTCGAGGTCGTTTCGTCGTTTGCCTCCTCGTCGACGCTGGCCCGCCAGATCGAAGCGGGGGCTCCGGCTGATCTGTTCATCTCTGCCGATCAGAAATGGATGGACTACGCGGTGGAGAAAAAATCTGTTGATACGGCTAGCCGCGAAACCCTGCTGGGAAATAGCCTGGTGGTGGTCGCGCCCGCAAACAGCAAGCAGGGCGACATCGCCATCAACAAACAGACGGACTGGACCAGTCTGCTCAACGGTGGCCGTCTGGCGGTGGGCGATCCGGAGCATGTTCCTGCCGGGATTTATGCGAAAGAAGCGCTGCAAAAACTGGGCGCATGGGAGACCTTATCACCGAAGCTGGCTCCCGCAGAAGATGTGCGCGGCGCGCTGGCGCTGGTAGAGCGTAACGAAGCCCCACTCGGGATCGTTTACGGCTCCGATGCCGTCGCCAGTAAAGGTGTGAAGGTGGTCGGTACCTTCCCGGAAGACTCGCATAAGAAAGTAGAATATCCTGTTGCGATAGTTGATGGACATAAAAATGCGACCGTGACGGCCTTCGTTGACTACCTGAAGGGGCCTGAAGCGTCCGCTATCTTTAAACGTTACGGATTTACGACTCACGAATGATATTGACCGAACCTGAATGGCAGGCCGTGCTGCTGAGCCTGAAAGTCTCTTCCCTGGCGGTTGCGCTGAGTTTGCCCTTTGGGGTGTTCTTTGCCTGGTTACTGGTTCGCGTGAAGTTTCCAGGCAAAGCCCTGCTCGACAGTGTTCTCCATCTTCCGCTCGTGTTACCGCCTGTGGTGGTCGGCTATCTGCTGCTGATCTCCATGGGGCGACGCGGTTTTATCGGCGAATGGCTGTACGAGTGGTTCGGCCTGACCTTTGCTTTCAGCTGGCGCGGCGCGGTTCTGGCCGCGGCAGTAATGTCCTTCCCGCTAATGGTGCGCGCTATCCGCCTGGCGCTGGAAGGGGTGGATATCCGGCTAGAGCAGGCCGCCCGCACGCTGGGCGCAGGCCGCTGGCGGGTATTCCTGACCATTACGCTTCCGCTCACCTTACCGGGCATTATCGTCGGTACGGTGTTAGCCTTCGCCCGCTCACTGGGTGAGTTCGGCGCGACCATCACCTTTGTGTCCAACATTCCCGGCGAGACGCGGACCATCCCGTCGGCCATGTATACCCTGATTCAAACCCCGGGTGGCGAAAGTGCGGCGTCCCGGCTGTGTATTATTTCGATTGTACTCGCCCTGGTCTCGCTGCTGGTGTCTGAATGGCTGGCGCGCCTCAGCCGTGAACGGATGGGGAAACCGTGATGCTGGAACTCAACTTTACGCAAACCCTGGGCAGCCACACTCTGACGCTTAACGAAACGCTGCCTGCCAGCGGTATCACCGCCATTTTTGGCGTTTCCGGGGCAGGGAAAACGTCGCTGATTAATGCGATTAGCGGCCTGACGCGTCCCCAGTCTGGCAGAATTGTGTTAAATAACCGCGTCTTAAACGACGCGGAGAAGAAGGTCTGCCTGTCACCGGATAAGCGCCGCATCGGCTATGTGTTTCAGGATGCGCGCCTGTTTCCGCACTACAGCGTGCGCGGAAATCTGCGCTATGGCATGGCAAAAAGCATGGCCGGACAGTTCGATAAGCTGGTGGCGCTGCTGGGCATCGAACCGCTGCTCGATCGTCTCCCGTCTTCGCTGTCGGGTGGTGAAAAACAGCGCGTGGCGATTGGCCGCGCCCTGTTAACCGCGCCGGAATTGTTGCTGCTGGATGAGCCGCTGGCCTCGCTGGATATTCCGCGCAAGCGCGAGTTGCTGCCGTATCTGCAACGTCTGGCGCGGGAAATCAACGTGCCCATGCTGTACGTCAGCCATTCGCTGGATGAGATCTTACATCTGGCCGACAAAGTGCTGGTGCTGGAGGCGGGCAGGGTGAAGGCATTCGGCAATCTGGAAGAGGTATGGGGCAGCAGCGTTATGCATCCGTGGCTGCCAAAGGAGCAGCAGAGCAGCATTCTGAAGGTGAGCGTGCTGGAGCACCATCCACATTATGCGATGACCGCGCTGGCGCTGGGTGACCAGCATTTGTGGGTGAATAAAATCGATACGCCGATTCAGTCCACGTTACGGATCCGCATTCAGGCGTCGGATGTCTCCCTGGTGCTGCAACCGCCGCTGCAAACCAGTATCCGCAATATTTTGCGCGCAAAAGTGGCGCAGTGTTTTGATGATAACGGCCAGGTGGAAGTGCAACTGGAAGTGGGCAACAGAACGCTGTGGGCGCGCATCAGCCCGTGGGCCAGGGATGAGTTAGGCATCAAGCCTGGCCTGTGGCTTTACGCGCAAATCAAGAGCGTCTCTATCACCGCCTGATTACAGCAGGTGGGTATAAATATACTGCGCGATGCTGTCGGTGGTGTTATCGCCAATCACCACGTTAGCACGCGCTTTCACCGCATCATCGGCGTTGCCCATCGCCACGCCCGTTCCGGCCGCTTCCAGCATGCTGATGTCGTTATAGTTATCGCCGAAGGCAATCACGTCCTGCATTGACCAGCCCTGTGACTCAACGAACTGGGTCAGACGCTTTCCTTTGCTGTTGCCTTTGCGGGCGATATCCACCTGATCGTGCCAGGACCATTCACATTCCAGACCCAGCGTATGCTCGACATGTTTTGCGAAGGTGTTCAGTTTGGCGGTGTCTTCATCGGTCAGGGCAAATTTCCAGATTGCCTGGACGTCTTCCGCCGCCTGGCGCAGGGAGGAAACCTGAGTGAACACCGGACGCTGCGCTTCCGGCAGAGACAGGGCCCAGTTGCTGGTGCGGATCACATGGCCGGTAGGGCGTTCATACAGCATGGCGTTATCCACATACATCAGGCCGTGAATCGCGTGCTCATCCAGTAAATCAATCAATTGCAGCGCCTGCGGAACGGGAAGCGGATCAGAGGTTAAAACCTTTTTTGCCTGATAATCATACAAATAAGTGCCATTACAACAAATTGCAGGTGTATCTAAGCCCAGTGCCTGATAAAAAGGATGAATGGCTACGTGATGTCGACCCGTTACGATGAGAAGTTGATACCCCGCTTCCCGGGCTCGTTTGAGGGCCTCAAGAGAAGAGGGGAGCAGAGTTTTCTGAGGGGTAAGCAGTGTTCCGTCTAAATCCAGGGCAATCACTCGCGAGGTCATTTTTTCTTCCGGGTTAATGTTGAATTTAAGGTCTGTCGGGATGGTACACCGAGAGCGGAACCCTGCAAAATCCCGGACTACAATTCAGCATTCACCGTTAAAAATAATCAGGAGTATTCATGAAACAAACCGTTTATACCGCCAGTCCTGAAAGTCAGCAGATCCATGTCTGGCGTTTGAATACAGAAGGTTCGCTTACGCTGGTTCAGGTTGTTGATGTGCCAGGCCAGGTGCAGCCGATGGTCGTCAGCCCGGATAAACGTTTTCTTTATGTCGGGGTACGCCCGGAATTCCGCGTACTCGCATACCGTATCTCCCCGGATGACGGCGCGCTGACCTATACCGCAGAAGCGCCGCTGCCGGGCAGCCCGACCCATATTTCTACCGACCATAAAGGCAACTTTATCTTCAGCGGCTCCTACAATGCAGGCTGCGTGAGCGTCACCCGCCTGGAAGACGGTATTCCCGTTGAAACCGTCGACGTGGTAGAAGGGCTTGAGGGTTGCCACTCCGCCAACATTTCGCCGGATAACCGCACGCTGTGGGTGCCAGCGCTGAAGCAGGATCGCATCTGCCTGTTTACCCTGAGCGATGACGGTCATCTGGTCGCGCAGAGCCCGGCGGAAGTCACCACCGTGGAAGGCGCAGGCCCGCGCCATATGGTCTTCCACCCGAATCAGCAGTATGCCTATGTCGTTAACGAGCTGAACAGCTCGGTAGATGTCTGGGAGCTGAACGATCCTAACGGGCAGATCGAGTGCGTACAGACGCTGGACATGATGCCAGCTGATTTCTCCGACACACGCTGGGCGGCAGACATTCACATCACGCCGGATGGCCGCCACCTGTATGCCTGTGACCGTACCTCCAGTCTGATCACAATCTTCAGCGTCTCTGAAGACGGCAGCGTTCTGGCAGTTGAGGGCTTCCAGCCGACAGAAACCCAGCCGCGCGGCTTTAATGTCGACCACAGCGGCAAATACCTGATTGCGGCGGGGCAGAAATCCCACCACATCGCGCTCTATGAAATCAAAGGCGTGCAGGGTCTACTGGAAGAGAAAGGACGCTATGCGGTCGGACAAGGGCCGATGTGGGTTGTGATTAACGCTCACTGATCCGTAGAGGAAAAAAAACCTCGCACATGCGAGGTTTTTTTATGCGTGGTTAATGCATGAGGTAGGCCGGGTAAGGCGTAGCCGCCACCCGGCAGCAGGCATTTTACTGCTTCGGTTCAGCAACCACTTTGCTACCCAGACCGCGGTTGTTGTATTCCCACATGCGGTTGAAGTTAGCGTCGTTCAGGTTACGCTGCACGTTGTCTTTATCATCCACCGTGCCGGTGTTGCCGGAGAAAGGACGTTTCGAGATCGCCGCATCCGCCCACGGTTTCGCCATGTTAAAGCCTTCGTTAATCACGCTGTCGCGGATCACGACCTGGCCGTTAGTGGCGGAGTCCACGTCCAGAGAGCGGCCAAGCTGCGCCACGCCATCGCCAGCAGCAGTAAAGCGGCTATTCACGGCCAGGAAGCCATAGAACAGATTGGACTGCGTGGCCGGGGCAAAGACGTAACCTTCCTGCTGCGTACGTGAATTCACCACGCGGAAGTCGGTGTTATCAAACACCACCGCGCCGCGACCGGAGACCATATCCACGTCGCCTTCAATGTAGCTGTTGGTGACCAGAGTACGCGTCAGACGATTGTTCTGAAGGGTATTCTGCACGCCGCTGTTGGTCACGAAGAAGGTATTCTGGCGGCCCAGGATATTGACGTTGTTAATCTGTACCTTGTCGCCATCGCTACGCAGCGCCACGGCCTGGTGATTACCTGCGTCAACGCTGTCGCCCAGGGTGTTTTGAATGGTCAGGTTCTGCAATTGCAGGCCGTTGTTCTGTGACCAGAATACTGCCGAGCACATCACGCCAATGGTGGCGGCACGTTTGCGCTGGCAGTTATCAAACATATACCACGCCGGTTTACCTGGCATGTATTTACCGGCCGGGTTCACCAGATGGCGCCAGGTGGTGCTGTCGATCTCTGAATCAATCGCCAGGCCAATTTTCACGTCGACCGCTTTTTCGCCAAGTCCGTAAAGCGTAATGCTTCCCGGTGCCGCTGGAACATAAACGGTTCCTTCGTATTCACCCGGCAGGATGGCAATGTACTGACGAGATGCGCTGTGTTTGGTGATTGCGGCATCAACAGCTGCCTGAATTGAGGTGTGCGTAACGCCCTCTGCCCCGGCCGGGCCGACAACGAAGTCTGGCTGTTTCGGCAGGTTAATAGAAGAAGGCGTCCATGGGGCTGCATTGGGATCCATCGCCGAGAAATAGTGCGCACGGGTGAAGTTCTTCGCTTCAGCCGCTGACAGGATCGGACGGGAAGCGGTGCCCGGAGCAACCTGCTCAGAAGGTTGCTGATCCGGTGGTGTTGAACTGCAAGCGGATAAAGTCACGCCAAAGGCGAGTGCCAACGCCAGACGGGAAATCCTGGAAATATTCAAGGTAATGCTCCTGGGTATGCAAGTCTTATCTGAATAGACGAAATAGCCTGCTTTTTTATACTAAGTTGAGCGAAACGGGAAGATAAAAACGGGAAAAGTTGCATTTTTGCCCGCAGGCGACGGGAAAGTCATCACAAATAAATAACATTTTCCTGCAATGCGGTTGACAGCAGGTGACAGATGAAAATAAATGACTATACAACCCATGACAAGCGGAAGGCACATGCAGCAGCTTCATCCCGATGATGTGATATGGCGAAATGCGCGACTGGCGACCCTGGCGACAGGTGAGCCGGAACCCTACGGCCTGAAAGAACAACATGCCCTCGTCGTGCGCGGCCAGACGATTGCGGCCGTTATTCCTGAAGCCGAGATCCCCTCCGGGCATCGTCAGTGTGTCGATCTCGACGGGCGTCTGGTTACTCCCGGCCTGATCGATTGCCACACCCATCTGGTGTTCGGCGGCGATCGCGCAGCGGAATGGGAGCAACGGCTTAACGGCGTGTCGTATCAGACCATTAGCGCGCAGGGCGGCGGTATTAACGCCACGGTCACGGCGACCCACAACAGTTCGCCGGAAATGCTCCTGACGGTGGCACAGCAGCGGCTCCAGCGGCTGATGAATGAAGGCGTAACGACCATTGAAATCAAATCGGGATACGGACTGAACGTCCAGGCCGAAGAGAAAATGCTGCTGGTTGCCCGCCAGCTCAGCCTGAACAATCTGGTCGATATCAGCCCGACGCTGCTGGCCGCGCACGCCGTTCCTGCCGAGTACCGACAGGATCCGGATGCCTATCTCACGCTGGTCTGTGAGCAGATCATGCCCACGCTGTGGCAAAAAGAGTTATTTGAAGCGGTGGACGTATTTTGTGAAAACGTCGGCTTTACCCCGGCGCAAACCGAGCGCCTGTTCCAGGCCGCCGCCGCGCTCGGGATACCGGTTAAAGGGCATGTAGAGCAACTGTCGAATCTGGGCGGCGCGGCGCTGGTCAGCCAGTATAAGGGGCTGTCGGCCGATCATATTGAGTATCTCGATGATGCAGGTATTCAGGCGATGGCGCAAAGCGGCACGGTGGCGGTATTGCTCCCCGGCGCGTTCTATTTTCTTCAGGAGCGCCAGCGTCCACCGGTGGCGCAGCTCAGAGAGCAGGGCGTGCCGATGGCGGTGGCTACCGACTACAACCCGGGCACCAGCCCGTTTGCCAGCCTGCATCTGGCAATGAACATGGCCTGCGTCCAGTTTGGCCTCACGCCGGAAGAGGCCTGGGCTGGCGTGACGCGGCATGCGGCGCAGGCGCTAGGACGTGGCGCGACGCACGGGCAGTTAAAGCCCGGTTATGTGGCTGATTTCGTCGTCTGGGAGGCGAATCATCCGGTTGAGATGGTTTACGAGCCGGGGCGGAATCCTTTATATCAACGCGTGTTTCGGGGGCAGGTAGCATGAAATTGTGGCATCCCGTTTCCCCGCAGGTCTGGCAGGGTCGTGACGACAGCGCCGAATCCAGCACCGCGAAACGTCTCTTCCAGACCATACAGCAGCGCGAACACTTTGCACCCGTGCCGTCAGGCATCGCCCTGCTGGGCTTTGAATGTGATGAAGGGGTTAAGCGTAACCAGGGCAGGCCCGGTGCTGCACAGGCTCCCGATGTGCTGCGCGGCGCGCTGGCGAATATGGCGAGCCATCAGGGGCATGCGCGCCTCGTGGATATGGGCTCCATTTTTGTTGAAGGCAATGCGCTGGAGGCGGCACAGCAGGCGCTGAGCGAGGCCATTACCGCGTGCCAGCAATCCGGGATGCGTACTCTGGTTTTCGGCGGTGGACATGAAACCGCCTGGGCGCACGGGCGCGGCGTGCTGGATGCCTTTCCGAACGATCGCATTGCGGTGATCAACCTGGATGCGCACCTCGATTTACGTAAGGCTGAACGGGCTACGTCCGGCACGCCGTTCCGCCAGCTGGCGCACTACTGCGCGTCGCAGTCGCGGGCGTTTCACTATGCCTGCCTGGGGGTAAGCCGTGCGGCGAATACCCAGGCGCTGTGGGAGGAAGCTGAACGGTTGAACGTGATGCTGGTTGAAGATCTCGATTTTCGCCGGGATGCGCTATCCGCGCTGGATAGCGTGCTTGCGCAGGCAGACCGGGTTTATCTCACCATTGACCTTGATGTGCTGCCCGCCGCAGAAATGCCCGCCGTATCCGCCCCTGCGGCGTTGGGGATCCCGGCGCTGGATCTGTTCCCGGTGATTGAGCGTATCTGCCGAAGCGGTAAACTACAGGCGGCGGATCTGGTGGAATATAATCCGCACTACGACCGGGACGGTCAGGGGGCGAAGCTTGCCGCCCGACTGGCCTGGCAAATTGCTCACTGGTGGGCATAACCACATTACAGGAGTCAGCATGTTTTCACGCTCACCGCAGCAACCCTCCAGCCCACCCGCACCTTTTTATGAGAAGGTGAAAAAGGCGATCAGCGAAAAAATTGCTGCCGGCGTCTGGCGTCCGCACGACCGTATTCCCTCCGAAGCTGAACTGGTCGCGCAGTATGGCTTTAGTCGAATGACCATTAACCGGGCGCTGCGGGAACTGACCGATGAAGGGTTGCTGGTGCGTTTGCAGGGTGTCGGAACCTTTGTCGCCGAGCCAAAAGGACAGTCGGCGCTGTTTGAAATCCGCAGCATTGCCGATGAAATTGCCGCCCGCAACCATCAGCACCACTGCGAAGTGCTGGTGCTTGAAGAGACGCAGGCCAGCGCCGAACAGGCCATCGAGCTGAACGTTAAAGAGGGCACCCGGATCTTCCATTCGGTGATGGTGCATTATGAGAACGATATTCCGGTCCAGATTGAAGATCGCTGCGTCAACGCGGAGCGGATCCTGGACTACCTGAACCAGGATTACACCCAAACCACACCGCATGCGTATCTCTCGCTCGTCGCCCCGCTGACGGAAGGGGAGCATATCGTGGAGGCCGTGCGCGCCACGCCTCAGGAGTGCGAGTTGTTGCGTATTAAAGAGCACGAACCCTGCCTGCTGATCCGCCGTCGTACCTGGTCATCCTCGCAGATCGTGTCGCATGCGAAGCTGCTGTTCCCGGGGAATCGTTACCGGTTGCAGGGCCACTTTATGTCATAAGTTTTATAAGCGTGATCGCTAACGCAATATAGCAAAATTGTATCTTTTTTGTTAAATCCGACCTTGTGTGTGCTTGTCTATACAAGTATATCTAAATGCATCACCTGTCCCTTGTGAGGAACACACAATGTCGTCAGATAAATACCGCAAGCAGGATGTCCGCGCTGCGCGCGGCACCACGCTCACCGCAAAAAGCTGGCTCACCGAAGCACCGCTGCGCATGTTAATGAATAACCTTGATCCTGAGGTAGCAGAGAATCCCCATGAGCTGGTGGTCTACGGCGGCATTGGCCGCGCCGCGCGCAACTGGGCGTGCTATGACGCGATTGTTGAGTCTTTGACGAATCTCGAAAACGACGAAACGCTGCTGGTGCAATCCGGCAAACCGGTTGGCGTATTCAAAACCCATAAAAATGCGCCCCGTGTGCTGATTGCCAACTCCAACCTGGTGCCGCATTGGGCGACGTGGGAACACTTCAACGAGCTGGACGCAAAAGGGCTGGCCATGTACGGCCAGATGACCGCGGGTAGCTGGATCTACATCGGCAGCCAGGGGATTGTGCAGGGCACGTATGAAACCTTCGTGGAAGCGGGCCGTCAGCACTATAACGGATCACTGAAAGGCCGCTGGGTGCTCACCGCCGGACTGGGCGGCATGGGCGGCGCGCAGCCGCTGGCCGCGACGCTGGCGGGCGCGTGCTCCCTGAACATTGAGTGCCAGCAGAGCCGCATCGATTTCCGTCTGCGTACCCGCTATGTTGATGAACAGGCCGACAACCTCGATGACGCGCTGGCGCGCATCAAAAAGTACACCGCTGAAGGCAAAGCCGTGTCGGTTGCCCTGTGCGGCAACGCGGCGGATATTCTGCCGGAACTGGTGGCGCGCGGCGTGCGTCCGGATCTGGTCACCGACCAGACCAGCGCTCACGATCCGCTCCACGGCTATCTGCCAAAAGGCTGGACGTGGGAAGACTACCAGCAAAAAGCGGAAACCGATCCTGAGGGCACGGTACTGGCGGCTAAACGCGCCATGGCGGAACACGTCTCCGCGATGGTGGCCTTCAGTAAGATGGGGATTCCGACCTTTGATTACGGGAATAACATCCGCCAGATGGCGAAAGAGATGGGGGTGAATAACGCCTTTGACTTCCCCGGCTTCGTGCCCGCCTATATTCGTCCGCTGTTCTGCCGCGGCATCGGGCCGTTCCGCTGGGTTGCCCTGTCCGGCGACCCGGAGGATATCTACAAAACCGACGCCAGAGTGAAGGAAATTGTCGCCGACGACGAGCACCTGCACCGCTGGCTGGACATGGCGCGCGAGCGCATTAATTTCCAGGGCCTGCCAGCGCGTATCTGCTGGGTCGGGCTGGAGTGGCGGCAAAAACTCGGCCTCGCCTTTAACGAAATGGTGCGCAGCGGCGAAGTCTCCGCGCCGATCGTCATTGGCCGCGACCACCTGGACTCCGGCTCTGTCGCCAGTCCGAACCGTGAAACCGAAGCCATGCGCGACGGCTCGGATGCGGTCTCCGACTGGCCGCTGCTGAATGCCCTGCTGAACACCGCCAGCGGCGCAACCTGGGTGTCGCTGCACCACGGCGGCGGCGTCGGGATGGGCTTCTCCCAGCACTCCGGGATGGTCATCGTCTGTGACGGTACCGACGAAGCGGCGGCACGTATTGCTCGCGTGCTGCATAACGACCCGGCAACCGGCGTGATGCGCCACGCGGATGCGGGTTACGAGATTGCCATTGATTGTGCCAAAGAGCAGGGCCTGAACCTGCCGATGATCCCCGCCACACAAGGAAAGCCTGCATGAACGCGTTAACACTTACTCCCGGCTCTTTGTCGCTCAAACAGCTGCGTCACGTCTGGCGTCAGCCGGTGACACTCGCCCTTGATGAAAGCGCCCACCGTGCCATTAACGACAGCGTGGCCTGCGTGGAGGCGATTGTAGCGGAGGGGCGCACCGCCTACGGCATCAATACCGGGTTTGGCCTGCTGGCACAGACCCGCATTGCCACGCACGATCTGGAGAATTTACAACGTTCGCTGGTGTTGTCGCACGCGGCGGGGGTTGGCCAGCCGCTGGACGATGAGATCGTCCGCCTGATGATGGTGTTGAAAATCAACAGCCTGGCGCGTGGGTTTTCCGGCATTCGTCTGAGCGTGATCCAGGCGCTGATGGCGCTGGTCAATGCGGAAGTTTATCCGTGGATACCGGCAAAAGGCTCCGTTGGAGCTTCCGGCGATCTGGCGCCGCTGGCGCATATGTCACTGCTCCTGCTGGGTGAAGGCCAGGCGCGCTGGCAAGGGGAGTGGCTGCCTGCGAAAGAGGCGCTAAAAAAAGCCGGCTTAGCGCCGATTACTCTTGCAGCAAAAGAAGGGCTGGCGCTGCTCAACGGCACGCAGGCGTCGACGGCCTTTGCGCTGCGCGGCCTGTTTGAAGCGGAAGATCTGTTCGCCTCCGCGGTGGTGTGTGGTGCGCTGACCACTGAAGCGGTGCTCGGCTCGCGTCGTCCGTTCGATGCCCGCATCCACGAGGTGCGCGGCCAGCGTGGTCAGATTGATGCCGCAGCCATGTACCGCCACGTACTTACCGATACCAGCGACATTGCCGATTCGCATCACAACTGCGAGAAGGTGCAGGATCCGTATTCTCTGCGCTGCCAGCCGCAGGTGATGGGCGCATGCCTGACACAGCTTCGCCAGGCGGCAGAAGTGCTGCTGGTGGAGGCCAATGCGGTGTCCGACAACCCACTGGTGTTTGCTCAGGAAAACGAGGTGGTCTCCGGCGGCAACTTCCACGCCGAGCCGGTGGCGATGGCCGCAGATAATATCGCGCTGGCGATTGCCGAAATCGGAGCCTTGTCCGAGCGTCGAATCGCACTAATGATGGATAAACACATGTCCCAGCTGCCGCCATTCCTGGTGCGCAACGGCGGCGTGAACTCGGGCTTTATGATCGCCCAGGTCACCGCCGCAGCACTGGCAAGCGAAAACAAAGCCCTGTCGCATCCGCACAGCGTGGACAGCCTGCCAACGTCAGCAAATCAGGAAGATCACGTTTCGATGGCCCCGGCTGCCGGGCGTCGACTGTGGGAGATGGCCTCCAACACCCGCGGCGTGCTGGCGGTGGAATGGCTGGCGGCGTGTCAGGGTATTGATTTGCGCGAAGGGCTAAAATCCAGCCCGCTGCTGGAGCAGGCGCGTCATACGCTGCGCGAGCACGTTACGCACTACGATGAGGACCGCTTCTTTGCGCCGGATATTGATAAGGCGATACAGCTTCTGGAAGAAGAAACCCTTGCAGGACTGCTACCTTCCGTGCTGTGATTTTTACCCTCTCCCACAGGGAGAGGGAATTGTTAGGTTTTCTCCCTCTCCCTGTGGGAGAGGGCCGGGGTGAGGGCATCAGCCCGCACGATTATGAATACATCGCCGTAATCGACGCGCTGCCCAGCGAATGGAAATGGACGTTAAAGCCTACCATTGCCCCGCTCGCCCCTTCGTCAACCTCAATCTTGTCCACATCCAGCGCGTGCACCGTGAAGATATAGCGGTGCGTTTCCCCTTTTGGCGGCGCCGCGCCGCCGTAGCCCGCTTTGCCAAAGTCCGTGCGGGTCTGAATCGCACCGTCGGGCAGGGCAACCAGATCGGAACCGGAACCCTGCGGCAGCACGCGGGTGTCGGCGGGCAGGTTTGCCACGATCCAGTGCCACCAGCCCGAGCCGGTTGGCGCATCCGGATCGTAGCAGGTTACGACAAAACTTTTAGTTCCCGCGGGTACATCGTCCCACGCCAGATGGGGAGAGATATTATCTCCCTGATAACCCATCCCGTTAAACACGTGACGTTCCGGCAGCTTTTCGCCGTCGCGCAAATCTTTACTGATGATTTTCATCCTATTTCCCTCGTTACTCACTCATTCAGAAAGTGTAACGCATGGGGTTAAATCGTGAAATGCGCTGATATGTTAACGGCTTTAACCACTGCCCCGGTCAGCTTGTGGAGCTGATCCGGAGAAATGCTGTACGGCGGCATGAGGTAAATCAGCTTACCGAAAGGTCGCACCCAAACGCCCTGGTCAACGAAGAAGCGCTGCAACGCGGCCATGTTCACCGGATGCGTTGTCTCGATCACCCCGATGGCGCCCAGCACGCGGACGTCCGCGACGTATTCCGCATCCGCCGCCGCGCTTAGCTGCTGCTTCAGCTGCGCCTCAATCGCCGCCACCTGCGTCTGCCACTCGCCGCTCTCCAGAATGGCGAGGCTTTCGCTTGCCACAGCGCAGGCCAGCGGGTTGCCCATAAACGTCGGGCCGTGCATAAAGCAGCCCGCGTCGCCGTCGCTGATGGTGTCGGCAACCTGGCGGGTGGTGAGCGTGGCGGAGAGCGTCATGGTGCCGCCGGTGAGCGCTTTCCCCAGGCACAGAATATCCGGCGCGATCCCCGCATGCTCGCAGGCAAACAGCTTCCCGGTACGGCCAAAGCCGGTGGCGATCTCATCGGCAATCAGCAAAATCCCTTCGCGGTCGCACATCTTCCGAATGCGCTTCAGCCACTCGGGGTGATACATCCGCATTCCGCCCGCGCCCTGCACAATCGGTTCGAGAATAACGGCGGCAATCTCGTGGCGATGGGCCGCCATCAACCGCGCGAAGCCCACCATGTCCATCTCGTCCCATTCGCCGTCGAAGCGGCTCTGCGGGGCTGGCGCAAACAGGTTTTCCGGCAGGTAGCCTTTCCACAGGCTGTGCATGGAGTTGTCCGGATCGCACACCGACATCGCCCCGAAGGTGTCGCCGTGATAGCCGTTGCGGAAGGTGAGGAACCGCTGGCGCGTTTCGCCCTTCGCATGCCAGTACTGCAACGCCATTTTCATCGCCACTTCCACGGCCACCGAGCCGGAATCAGCCAGGAAAACACACTCCAGCGATTCAGGCGTCATCGCTACCAGGCGACGGCATAAATCCACCGCGGGCTGATGCGTGATCCCGCCAAACATCACGTGTGACATCTGGTCAATCTGCGCTTTCATCGCCGCGTTCAGACGCGGGTGGTTGTAGCCATGGATCGCCGCCCACCAGGAGGACATCCCGTCAACAAGCCGCTCGCCGCTGGCGAGATGCAGCTCGCAGCCGTGGGCCGAGGCTACCGGATAGACGGGAAGGGGGCGGGTCGTGGAGGTGTAAGGGTGCCAAATATGCTGCTTGTCGAAGGCGAGATCGTCCTGGGTCATAATCGACTTGTAAACCATTTTGAAAAGTTTTAGGTTTACAAGTATAAACCGAACCGACAATTAACAAAACCCTTTGGAGAAGCCCGATGGCTCACCACGCACGCTGGACGATGTCGCAAGTCACTGAATTATTCAACAAACCTTTCCTGGATCTGATGTTTGAGGCGCAACAGGTGCACCGCCAGCACTTCGATCCGCGTCATGTTCAGGTCAGCACGCTGCTGTCGATTAAAACCGGGGCTTGCCCGGAAGACTGCAAATATTGCCCGCAAAGCGCGCGCTATAAAACCGGTCTCGAATCCGAGCGCCTGATGGAAGTCGAGCAGGTGCTCGACTCCGCGCGCAAGGCCAAAAACGCTGGCTCAACCCGCTTCTGCATGGGCGCGGCGTGGAAAAACCCCCATGACCGCGACATGCCCTATCTGGAGCAGATGGTGAAGGGCGTGAAGGAGATGGGGCTTGAAGCCTGCATGACCCTGGGTACGCTTAACGAGGAGCAGGCGCAGCGCCTCTCGGCGGCAGGGCTGGATTACTACAATCACAACCTCGATACCTCGCCGGAATTCTACGGCAACATCATCACCACGCGCACCTATCAGGAGCGTCTGGATACGCTGGATAAAGTGCGTGATGCGGGGATCAAGGTCTGTTCCGGCGGGATCGTGGGACTGGGCGAAACGGTAAAAGATCGTGCCGGCCTGCTGTTACAGCTGGCGAACCTGCCGACCCCTCCGGAAAGCGTGCCCATCAACATGCTGGTGAAGGTAAAAGGTACGCCGCTGGCGGATAATGAGGACGTGGATGCCTTCGATTTCATCCGCACCATCGCGGTGGCGCGCATCATGATGCCAACCTCTTACGTTCGCCTCTCTGCCGGTCGCGAGCAGATGAGCGAGCAGACTCAGGCGATGTGCTTTATGGCCGGGGCCAACTCCATCTTCTACGGTTGCAAACTGCTGACCACACCAAACCCGGAAGAGGACAAAGACGTTCAGCTGTTCCGCAAGCTGGGGCTGAACCCACACCAGACCGGGGTACAGGCGGGGGATAACGAGCAACAGCAGCAGCTGGAGCAGCAGATTTTCAACGCCGACACTGACCAGTTCTACAACGCGGCAGCCGTATGACCTGGCAGGCACGTATCAGGACCGCGCTCGACGAGCGGCGGGCGGCGGATGCGTTTCGGGTACGCAGGGTAGTGGAAAACGGTGCAGGCCGTTTTCTCACCCGGGAAGGAGAGCGGTTCTGTAATTTCTCCAGCAACGATTATCTGGGCCTGAGCCAGCACCCGCAAATCGTTCGTGCCTGGCAGCAGGGCGCGGATCGTTACGGCGTGGGCAGCGGTGGCTCCGGGCACGTCAGCGGCTACACCACGGCGCATCAGGCGCTGGAGGAAGCGTTGGCCGACTGGCTGGGCTACCCGCGGGCGCTGTTGTTTATCTCCGGTTTTGCCGCGAATCAGGCGGTGATTGCCGCCCTGATGGGCAAAGACGACCGCATCATCGCGGACCGCCTGAGCCACGCCTCCCTGCTTGAAGCCGCCAGTCTCAGCCCGGCACAGCTGCGGCGTTTTGCCCATAACGATGCCTCTCAGCTGAACGTCCTGCTGGGTAAACCCTGTTCAGGGCTTCAGCTGGCGGTCACGGAAGGGGTATTTAGCATGGACGGCGACAGCGCGCCCCTGGCCGCGTTGCACGACGCCGCAAAACAGCAAAACGCATGGCTGCTGGTCGACGATGCCCACGGCATTGGCGTCACCGGCGAGGAGGGGCGCGGAAGCGCTTATCAGCAGGGCGTCAGGCCGGAACTGCTGGTGGTCACCTTCGGCAAAGGCTTCGGCGTCAGCGGTGCCGCGGTGTTGTGCAGCGAGCCGGTGGCCGACTACCTGGTGCAGTTCGCCCGGCACCTGATCTACAGCACCAGCATGCCCCCGGCGCAGGCCGTGGCACTCTCTGCGTCGCTTGCGGTGATCCGCGGCGAAGACGGCGCTGAACGCCGGGCTCGCCTGGCCGACCATATTCAGCGTTTTCGCCGGGGGGTAAGCGAACTGCCTTACCGGCTTACCGACTCCCGCAGCGCCATTCAGCCCGTGATTGTGGGTGAAAACCATCGGGCGCTGATGCTGGCACAGGCTCTACGAGAACGCGGGCAGTGGGTCACGGCGATCCGCCCACCCACCGTGCCGCCAGGCACCGCGCGCTTGCGTCTGACGCTTACGGCAGCGCACGAGCCGCAGGATATCGATACGCTTCTGGAGGCACTGTATGTCTCCCGTCAATAAACAGGCCGTTGCCGCCGCGTTTGGCCGGGCAGCGCAAAGCTATTCACAGCACGATGAGCTGCAACGCCTGAGCGCGCGCGGGCTGCTGGCCGCGCTCGGTGAGGGGCATTTTATGCAGGTGCTGGACGCGGGCTGCGGGCCAGGCGGCAATAGCCGCTACTGGCGCGCAACGGGCAGCCACGTCACGGCGCTGGATTTATCCGCGCAGATGCTGGATGAAGCCCGCCAGCAGCAGTCAGCAGAGCGCTATCTGGTGGCCGATATCGAGGCCATCCCGCTGGAGGATGCGCTGTTTGACCTCGTCTGGAGCCATCTTGCGGTGCAGTGGTGCACCAGCCTGTCGCAGGCGCTACGCGAGCTTTACCGCGTGGCACGGCCCGGCGGAGCGGTGGCCTTTACCACCCTGCTGGAAAGTTCGTTGCCGGAGCTGAATCAGGCGTGGAGGGCGGTGGATGCGCAGCCGCACGCCAACAGGTTTCTCTCGCACGAACAGGTCACTCAGGCGCTGGCAGGCTGGCGTTATCGCAGCGAGGTCCAGACCGTCACCCTCGAATTTAGCGATGCGTTAAGCGCCATGCGCTCTCTTAAGGGCATAGGCGCGACGCACCTGCACGCCGGTCGGGAGAAGAAACCCCTTACCCGCGGACAACTCCAGCGTCTCGGGCTGGCCTGGCCGCAGGATCGGGGCCGGTTCCCGCTCTCTTATCATCTTTTTCATGGGATTATTGAACGTGACTGAACGTTATTTTGTTACCGGTACGGACACCGAAGTCGGTAAAACGGTTGCCAGCGCCGCGCTGTTGCAGGCGGCGCGTCTGCTGGGGAAAACAACGGCCGGGTATAAGCCCGTAGCCTCCGGCAGCGAGATGACGCCGGAAGGCTTACGCAATACTGATGCGCTGGCGCTACAGCGTAACAGCAGCCTTGCGCTGGCCTATTCTGCGGTGAACCCCTATACCTTTGCTGAACCCACCTCGCCGCACATCGTCAGCGCCGATGAAGATCGTTCGATTGATTTTTCGGTGCTCTCTTCCGGATTACGCAACCTGGAAACGCAGGCCGACTGGGTGCTGGTGGAGGGGGCTGGCGGCTGGTTTACCCCGCTGTCCGACGAGCAGACATTTGCTGACTGGGTGCAGGCCGAACAGCTTCCGGTCATTCTGGTGGTGGGGGTGAAGCTTGGCTGTATCAATCACGCCATGCTGACCGCTCAGGCCGTGCAGCAGGCCGGGTTGCGTCTGGCAGGGTGGATTGCCAATGACGTGGTTGCGCCGGGTAAACGTCATGCTGAGTATCTGGCGACGCTGAAGCGGGTGCTGCCTGCGCCGTTTCTCGGCGAGATCCCGTGGCTTGCCGACGGCGCAGAGCAGGCGGAAACCGGACGCTATCTTGACCTCAGCGCCTTATGTCCCGAGCCATCCAGTGCGCAATAAGGTCGTCATCCAGCTCGTTAACGTGGCCCTGTGCCACGTTACGCCCGCGATAGAGCATGCAGAAACGATCCGCTACCCGGCGGATAAACGACAGCTGTTGCTCCGCTAACAGCACCGTCATTCCCAGCTCCCGATTCAACCGTACCAGCAGTTGACCCAGCCTGCGGGCGAAGCCTTGCCCTGCGCCATACATGGGCTCATCCAGAATCAACACGCGCGGGCGATTAACCAGAGCACTGGCGAGGGCCAGCTGATACTGGTCGTCGGGGGACAGCGCAGAGGCACGGCTCTGTCGCAGCGGATAGAGCTCCGGAAACAGGGCGTACACGTCATTTTTTGATGTCGGGTCGGATTTCCCCGTCGCCCGCATAGCGATATGCAGATTTTCATCGACGGTCAGCTGGGAAAATATCCGCCGATCCTGCGGGACGTAGCCTATCGTTGGCGGCGCCGTGAATGCTGACGCAGGGCTGAGCAAATTACGCGGCGGCGCGCCAGCTTCATGCCATATGATGGTGCCGCTCTCAACGGGCACCTTTCCGGTAATGCAGTTCATGAGCGTGGATTTACCCATGCCAGGCAGGCCAACAATGCCCGTACAGATGCCTTGCGGGAAATCGATATTCACGTTCCATAGCGTATGTTGGCTTCCGTAAAACTGATTTACAGCACGCAGACTCAACATCTTTCTCTCCTTAAAAATGTGTGGGGTAATGCTCAGGCTGATATCTGCAAAACGCCTGCCAGAAACAAAATAATGATTAAAAAAGAGTCATTTTTAGGAATAACCCACTGCTAAAAGCTTAACGTTTGTTCGAATTGCACGCTCCCGGTGCCGTGCGTGTCGAATCGTGGTGCAGGGAAAATGACGGAATTGTGATTAAGATCTCGCCGGTTACTTATGAAAAAATGAACGTTTTCCAGGCAAAAAAGAGTGATAAAAATTTTTTACTGCCGCTTCGTGGGAAAAACCGGGAATTTGCTGGAGTGCATGCTGTACGGGCTGGAGGCAGTTATCCACTATTCCTGTGGATAACCTTGTGCATTAGAGTTAGAAAACACGCGATAAGCGAGAGAACACGCGGGTTACGCCCAAATTGATGCGAAACGCGGCTTTAGGAAATAGTCTATATTTTTTAACGAATTAGATAAAAGCAATTCCCTCAGCGCCAGCGACACCTGTTGCCATAAAACTTTCATAACCGCCCTTGACAAATGTTAAAAAAGTAATAGTTCTGGGGATAACCCCCTGAGGCTGGTGTTTTATATTGTCACAGTTGAAATTTAGCTCGCGAACGCACTAATCCTCTCTGCGCTACGCTAAATATCCTGACACGCTACTGGTTTTCCATCCAGTGTTTTTTACTGGCAATCCTGGCCACAACGAGTAAAATTACTCACCTGCCGCTTATTCTGTCATCAGGTCGTCGCCCATGAGTAAACCGTTCAAATTGAATTCTGCTTTCCGTCCTTCCGGGGATCAGCCCGAGGCCATTCGTCGCCTGGAAGAGGGGCTGGAAGACGGGCTGGCGCACCAGACCCTGCTGGGGGTAACCGGTTCGGGTAAAACCTTCACTATTGCCAACGTCATTGCCGATCTTCAGCGTCCTACGATGGTTCTTGCGCCGAACAAAACGCTGGCGGCGCAGCTGTATGGTGAGATGAAAGAGTTCTTCCCGGAAAACGCGGTGGAGTATTTCGTCTCCTACTACGACTACTACCAGCCGGAAGCCTACGTTCCCAGCTCCGACACGTTTATCGAGAAAGATGCCTCGGTGAACGAACATATCGAGCAGATGCGTTTGTCGGCGACCAAGGCGCTGCTGGAGCGTCGTGATGTGGTGGTGGTGGCCTCGGTGTCGGCGATCTACGGCCTGGGCGATCCGGATCTCTATCTCAAGATGATGCTGCACCTGACGCAGGGGATGATCATCGATCAGCGGGCGATTTTGCGCCGTCTGGCGGAGCTGCAGTACACCCGTAACGATCAGGCGTTCCAGCGCGGGACCTTCCGCGTACGTGGTGAGGTGATTGATATCTTCCCGGCGGAATCGGACGACATGGCGCTGCGCGTGGAGCTGTTCGATGAAGAGGTTGAACGCCTGTCGCTGTTCGACCCGCTGACCGGTCATGTGGAGTCGGTGATCCAGCGCTTCACCATCTACCCGAAAACGCACTACGTGACGCCACGCGAGCGTATCGTACAGGCGATGGAAGAGATTAAAATTGAGCTGGCAGACCGCCGCAAGGTGCTGCTGGCGAACAACAAGCTGCTGGAAGAGCAGCGCCTGAGCCAGCGTACCCAGTTCGATCTGGAGATGATGAACGAGCTGGGATACTGCTCCGGCATTGAAAACTACTCACGCTACCTCTCCGGGCGCGGACCGGGCGAAGCGCCGCCGACGCTGTTTGACTACCTTCCGGCGGACGGCCTGCTGGTGATCGACGAATCCCACGTTACGATCCCCCAGATCGGCGGGATGTACCGCGGTGACCGCGCGCGTAAAGAGACGTTGGTGGAGTACGGATTCCGGCTGCCGTCAGCGCTGGACAACCGTCCGATGAAGTTTGAAGAATTTGAGGCGCTTGCTCCGCAGACCATCTACGTATCGGCGACGCCGGGCAACTACGAGCTGGAGAAATCCGGTGATGACGTGGTGGACCAGGTTGTGCGTCCGACCGGGCTGCTGGATCCGATTATCGAGGTGCGTCCGGTGGCGACGCAGGTGGACGATCTGCTCTCGGAAATACGTGCCCGTTCCGCCATCAACGAGCGTGTACTGGTGACCACGCTCACCAAACGTATGGCGGAGGATTTGACGGAGTATCTGGAAGAACACGGCGAGAAGGTGCGGTATCTGCACTCGGATATTGATACCGTGGAGCGTATGGAGATCATCCGCGACCTGCGCCTGGGCGAGTTCGACGTGCTGGTGGGTATCAACCTTCTGCGAGAAGGTCTGGATATGCCGGAAGTGTCGCTGGTGGCGATTCTGGACGCGGACAAAGAGGGCTTCCTGCGTTCCGAGCGCTCGCTGATCCAGACCATTGGCCGCGCCGCGCGTAACGTCAACGGGAAGGCGATTCTGTACGGGGATAAAATCACCCCGTCGATGGCCAAAGCGATTGGCGAAACGGAACGTCGTCGCGAGAAGCAGCAGCGCTATAACGAAGAGCACGGCATCACGCCGCAGGGGCTGAACAAGAAGGTGGTGGATATCCTGGCGCTGGGTCAGAACATTGCGAAGACCAAAGCGAAAGGCCGCGGCAAGGCCCGTTCAGTGGTGGAAGAGGATACCGTCGCGCTGACCCCGAAAGCGTTGCAGCAAAAGATCCACGAGCTGGAAGGGCAGATGATGCAGCACGCGCAGAATCTGGAGTTCGAAGAGGCTGCGCAAATCCGCGATCAGCTGCATCAGCTGCGGGATCTGTTTATTGCGGCATCGTAGTTTTTTGCCCGGTGGCGTTTTCTCCCTCTCCCTGTGGGAGAGGGCCGGGGTGAGGGCATCAGGCCGCACAAAACGAACCTAACCTAATGCCTGAATCGCCTTCTCCAGCGCCTCGCGCAGCAAATGGCGGTCGTGGCGATATTTAATATCGCTGGCTTCCAGCGGCTCCTGCACCACCACGCGATCGCCAATCCCCGACACATCTACTTTTGGCCCGACCACGACACCATCGATAATTTTCTTACCAACATACTGTTCCATCAGGTCCAGCTTATCCGCCAGCGACAGGCTTGCCGCGGCCGGACTGAGTTCGCGGCCTAAATTACCGATATAGACCATGGGCGCAGGCGTCCTGCGCAGCGCCTGCGCCAGCTCTTTCACCAGCAGGATCGGCATCAGGCTGGTATAAAAACTCCCCGGCCCAATCAGGATCAGATCGGCCTCGCCAATCGCTTCAACCGCTTCACGCGTTGCGGGTACGCTGGGGTAGGTCATCAGCTCTTTTGGCGGAAGAAGAAGCTGGTCGATATTCACTTCACCATACACTTCGTGATCGTCAGCATCGATCGCCATCAAATCTACCGGCTGTTCGGACATCGGGATCAGGAACGCATCCACTTTTAGCAGGTTACGAATTAAATTGATCGCTTCCAGAGGGCGCACGCTCAGGTGATCCAGCGCCTTTAACATCAGATTTCCAAGGTTATGGCCTGAAAGTTCGCCATTTCCCCCAAAACGGTACTCAAACATCGCCGAGGCCACGCTTGGCTCAGTAATGAGCTGGTTGAGGCAGTTGCGCATATCACCCCAGGCTATCCCGCCTTCAGCACGTCGGATCCGCCCGGTTGAGCCGCCGTTGTCCGTTGTTGTCACGATGCCCGTCAGGCGTGAGCCCAGTGACGATAACGACGACATAACCCGTCCCAGACCGTGACCTCCTCCAAGAGCGACCACGCGGTCCAGATCCGCAAAAGTGCGATTGCGCATACCTATTCCTTATCCTGTTAAGCTTGCGTCACAGTAACGCAACTACTCCTAAAAGACGATGCCTCTCACAAACCATAATGACGTATATCAATGCGAAAGCGCTGTTTTTGCGTATTCTGTAGTGAAAATGCACGATAACATCGTTATGTATAAATTTATATAGCGAAAAGCGACAATGGCGAAGTGGCGATTTCCACGCTACTATCGCCATAACCACGTTTTCAAAACTGAAAACATACACTCTAGCCCTGGCGCCTGTGTCGAGAGATATGGCGCCCTGGCCGTGGCGGATTTGCCACCAGGGTACAGAAAGAAATGACTGTGCCTCCCGATCTGGAAAGGTGTACATGGCTTCACAACTTACTGATGCTTTCGCGCGTAAGTTTTTCTACTTACGTTTGTCGATTACCGACGTGTGTAACTTCCGTTGCACCTACTGCCTGCCCGATGGCTACAAGCCGGGCAGCGTCACCAATAATGGCTTTCTCTCCGTGGAAGAAGTACGCCGCATCACGCGCGCGTTCTCTGAACTCGGTACGGAAAAAGTGCGTCTTACCGGGGGAGAGCCCTCCCTGCGCCGTGATTTCCCTGACATCATTGCCGCCGTGCGTGAAAACGAACGTATCCGCCAGATAGCGGTGACCACCAACGGTTACCGCATGGCGCGTGACGTGGCGAACTGGCGCGATGCGGGGCTGACGGCGATCAACGTCAGCGTCGATAGCCTGGACGCCCGTCAGTTCCACGCCATTACCGGCCAGGATAAGTTCCAGCAGGTAATGGACGGCATCGATGCCGCGTTCACCGCCGGTTTCGACAAGGTCAAAGTCAATACCGTGTTGATGCGTGATGTGAACCACCATCAGCTGGACACCTTTCTGGCGTGGATCAAACCGCGCCGCATTCAACTGCGTTTTATTGAGCTGATGGAGACCGGGGAGGGCAGCGAGCTGTTCCGTCGCCATCACATCTCCGGCATGGTCCTGCGTGACGAACTGCTGAAACGCGGCTGGATCCACCAGATCCGCCAGCGCAGCGATGGCCCGGCGCAGGTCTTTTGTCATCCGGATTATGAAGGCGAAATCGGCCTGATCATGCCCTATGAAAAAGACTTCTGTGCCAGCTGCAACCGCCTGCGCGTCTCCTCTGTTGGCAAGCTGCACCTCTGCCTGTTCGGGGATGGCGGCGTCGATCTGCGCGATTTGCTGGAAGACGACGCCCAACAGGACGCGCTTGAAGCACGCATTTCCGAGGCGCTGACGCACAAAAAGCAGACCCATTTCCTGCATCAGGGCAACACCGGCATTACTCAGAACCTGTCCTATATCGGCGGGTAATCAGGCTTTAGAAGGAACCAGAAGATGAGTCAGGTAAGCGCGGAATTTATCCCGACACGCATTGCTATTCTTACCGTTTCCGAACGTCGTGGTGAAGAGGATGATACCTCCGGCCACTGGCTGCGCGAGGCGGCACACGAAGCCGGGCACCAGATTGTTGATAAAGCGATCGTCAAAGAGAACCGTTACGCCATTCGCGCTCAGGTTTCACAGTGGATTGCGAGTGATGACGTCCAGGTTGTACTGATCACTGGCGGCACCGGCTTTACCGCAGGCGACCAGGCGCCGGAAGCGCTGCTTCCGCTGTTCGATCGCGAAGTAGAAGGCTTCGGCGAAGTGTTCCGCATGCTCTCATTTGAAGAGATTGGCACCTCTACGCTCCAGTCCCGTGCCGTCGCGGGGGTAGCGAACAAGACGCTGATCTTCGCCATGCCTGGCTCGACCAAAGCCTGCCGCACCGCGTGGGAAAACATTATTGCCCCGCAGCTGGATGCCCGTACCCGTCCGTGTAATTTCCATCCCCATTTAAAGAAATAAGCTATGTCACAACTGACCCACATAAACGCCGCTGGCGAAGCGCATATGGTGGATGTCTCCGCCAAAGCCGAAACGGTGCGCGAGGCGCGTGCTGAAGCGTTCGTCACCATGCTGCCGGAGACGCTGGCGATGATTATCGACGGTAGCCATCACAAGGGTGATGTGTTTGCCACCGCCCGCATCGCCGGTATTCAGGCCGCTAAACGTACCTGGGACCTCATCCCGCTCTGCCATCCGCTGATGCTTAGCAAAGTGGAGGTAAATTTGCAGGCGCAGCCGGAGCATAACCGCGTGCGTATCGAGTCCCTGTGCCGCTTAACTGGGAAAACCGGCGTGGAGATGGAGGCGTTGACGGCAGCCTCCGTGGCGGCGCTGACCATCTACGACATGTGTAAAGCGGTGCAGAAAGATATGGTGATTGGCCCGGTGCGTCTGCTGGCAAAAAGCGGCGGCAAATCCGGTGATTTTAAGGTGGAAAGCCATGATTAAGGTGCTCTTTTTTGCCCAGGTCCGTGAGCTGATCAATACCGACAGCCTGACGCTGGACGGCTCTTTCGAAAACGTCGCCGCCCTGCGTGCGCATCTGGCGGCGCAAAGCGACCGCTGGGCGCTGGCGCTGGATGAAGGCAAATTGCTGGCCGCCGTGAATCAGACGCTGGTGGAGTTGACCCACCCGCTGGCTGATGGAGATGAAGTGGCCTTCTTCCCGCCGGTCACAGGGGGTTGAGATGACGGAAACCCGAATTCTGGTTGGCCATGAGCGTTTTAACGTGGGCACGGAATATGACTGGCTGGCCGGGCGCGACGAAGACGGCGCGGTCGTGACCTTTACCGGGAAAGTGCGTAATCATAATCTCGGCGACAGCGTAAAAGCGCTGACGCTGGAGCACTATCCGGGAATGACCGAAAAATCGCTGGCGGCCATTGTCGAAGAGGCGCGAGGCCGCTGGCCGCTGGGGCGCGTTACGGTTATCCATCGCATCGGCGAAATGTGGCCCGGCGAAGAAATTGTGTTTGTCGGCGTCACCAGCGCCCATCGCGGGAGTGCTTTTGCGGCGGGGGAGTTCATCATGGATTACCTCAAAACTAAAGCGCCGTTCTGGAAGCGTGAAGCGACGCCGGAAGGTGAGCGCTGGGTGGAATCGCGGGACAGCGACAAACAGGCTGCCAGCCGCTGGTAACAGGTTTACGTGGATGTGTTAGTCTTAACGTGTGTGTTTACTTAATCAGGAGTGAATCATGGACCGATTTCCGCGTTCCGATTCGATAGTTCAGCAGACCCGTAGCGGGCTGCAAACCTACATGGCTCAGGTATATGGCTGGATGACGGTTGGCCTGCTGCTTACCGCGTTTATCGCGTGGTATGCGGCAAACACGCCTGAACTGATGATGTTTATCTTCTCCAGCAAAATCACCTTCTTTGGGCTGATTATTGCGCAACTGGCGCTGGTATTCGTGCTCTCCGGGCTGGTGCACAAGCTCAGTGCGGGCATGGCGACCACGCTGTTTATGCTCTATTCGGCGCTGACCGGGCTGACGCTCTCCAGTATTTTCATCGTTTACACCTACTCCTCCATCGCCAGCACCTTTGTGGTGACCGGCGGGATGTTCGGTGTGATGAGCCTGTACGGTTACACCACCAAACGTGACCTGAGCGGCTTCGGCAACATGCTGTTTATGGGGCTGATAGGGATTGTGCTGGCGTCGCTGGTGAACCTGTGGTTGAAGAGTGACGCGCTGATGTGGGCGGTGACCTATATCGGGGTGGTGATCTTCGTGGGCTTAACCGCCTACGACACCCAGAAACTGAAAAACATCGGTGAACAAATTGATGTTCGCGACAGTTCAAACCTGCGCAAATACTCGATTCTGGGCGCGCTGACGCTGTATCTGGACTTCATCAACCTGTTCCTGATGCTGCTGCGTATTTTTGGCAACCGGCGTTAGTGAGGGTGGCGCTGTCTGATGCCCTCACCCTGACCCTCTCCCTGTGGGCTGAGGGTTCCCCACAAATTAATGCGAGCACTGAGCAATCCCCTCGCCCCTCCGGGGAGAGGGTTAGGGTGAGGGGAACATACGGCGGTGGTGGTCATTCCGTTCACTTTATGTTCCTTGCTACTCTGTAACGACATGACCGGTGAACGTGCCAGGGTGGCTCAGTCGCCACCACCCTGGCGACCCGGGCTCCCGGCGGTAATCGCCGCTTCGCGGTGCCCTCGGCTTATTCCTTCCGGCTTATCGGGTACGGGCGGAGGCAACGTCCCTGTAAAGCCGCCCTCTCGGCGCATCCCTGCGCCTCGCCCCGGCCGGAAGGCAAACGCCTCAGCGATTTACAGCCGGACCAGAGCATCGCTGACAGCCCTCAGTCATTTAGAAAGCAACTTTATTGCTTCTGCATAAAAAAATTACTGGGGATCCCTCAGCCCACAGGGAGAGGGAACAAACCCTAAAAACGGCAACGAAGTTGCCGTTTTGCTTTTATTTTGCCATCGCCTTCTCGTTCTTCGCGCGCAGCTTCTTCGCCCGACTCTCCAGCACCAGATAACAGATCGTTGCCAGCGCCAGCGGCAGGAAATAGTAGATCATGCGGTACGCGAGCAGGGCAGCGATAATCGTCCCGTGAGACACATGCTCCCCTGCAAGCAGCGCGATAAACACCGCTTCCAGTACGCCGATCCCCGCTGGAATATGCACAATCACCCCGGCAATACTGCTTACCAGCAGCACGCCCAGCACGAAGAAGTAATTCACATCTTCGCCAATCAGCAGCCAGATAATGGCCCCCATCGCCATCCAGTTGGCGCTGGAAACCACCATTTGCAGGACGGCAAACTTCCATGACGGCAGCACCAGCTTCTGCCCTTTAATGGTCATATGACGACGTTTGGCAAAGGCGCAGGCCCAAAGGTAGGCGGCGATGATCAGCAGCAGTACGATGCCCAGAATGCGCAGGGTGGCCTCATCGATGTACCAGTGCGCAGGCAGCTGCACCACGCCAATGGTGAAGATCACCCCGCCGAGCAGGATATACCCCAGCCAGTTGGTGGTGATACTCAGCGAGAAAATACGCGTGATGGTGCCGCCCGGTAAGCCAAGGCGGGAGTACAGGCGATAGCGCATTCCAATCCCGCCCACCCAGGTGCTCAGCGTCAGGTTAAAGGCGTAGCAGATGAATGACACCAGCATAACCTGCCGTTTGGCAAGCTTATGCCCGCAGTAGGCGCGTCCCAACAGGTCATAGCAGCCGTACATCAGGTAGCTCACAATCACCAGGCCAACCGCCCCCAGCAGGACTGTCCGGTTGTAGTTGCGAATAACCTTCCACACCTCTTCCCAGTCCACCTTTTGGGCATACACCACCAGCAGGACCGCAACGGCAATGAAGAACAGCCAGGTCAGGATTTTTTTCGCCAGCCGCCAGCGAGGATGAGATTTCGACATCAGGTTTTCCCTCCATCTTCCGCCTCTACGCGGTCCTGGGTTTCCATTTCGGGTTGCACTGGCGGATCCACCAGCGCCAGTTTCGGCGTATGCGCGGGCAGCCAGCCCACCATGGCCGGGAAGTGGCGCAGGAAGTGGAACACCACCACACCGATGCCAACGTTCCACCAGCTGCGTTTCGGCACCATGGACTCATCCACACGCACGCAGTCTTTATTGATCAGACCCTGAAGGTTATCGCGCAGGGTCTGATTAAACTGGCGATCGTGGATGATCAGGTTCGCTTCCAGATTGAGC
The DNA here is from genome assembly GCF_049237025.1 of Enterobacter cloacae complex sp. SYL001. Taxonomy (NCBI): domain Bacteria; kingdom Pseudomonadati; phylum Pseudomonadota; class Gammaproteobacteria; order Enterobacterales; family Enterobacteriaceae; genus Enterobacter; species Enterobacter cloacae complex sp. SYL001. Next base: position 105,654 of record NZ_JBMKJI010000008.1, read on the forward strand.
GATAAGCTCAGCGGATCGAGGTTGCTTGAGCCAACGGTCGCCCAGTGGTCATCCATCACGGCCACTTTGCCGTGCAGCGGGCGGCGGCGATATTCATAGATTTGCACGCCGCTTTTGACCAGATAGCGATAGAGCAGACGCGCGCCCACCTTCACAATCGGCATATCGGGCTCACCCTGGACGATGAGCTTCACGCTCACGCCGCGTCGGGCCGCGTTGCGCATGGCGTGCAAAATCCGGTAACCGGGGAAGAAATAGGCGTTGGCGATAATCACCTCGCGCTTCGCGTTCGCCAGCATCTTCAGGTAGTGACGTTCGATATCGTCCCGGTGCTCCTCGTTATCCCGCCAGACGAACAGCGCCTGCGCCTCGCCGGGCTTGCGGTTCTCTTCCGGGCGATGGCGGCGTCGCCACCAGCGGCGTGCGGCCTCTTTGCCGGGTAAGTTTTCCAGCACGAACAGCTGGATGTCCTGTACCACCGGTCCCTCAATGCGGATCGCGTAGTCCTGTTTCGCTTCGGGACCATAATCCGACATATGCTCGGCGGAGTAGTTAATGCCGCCCACGAAGGCCACCGTTTCGTCCACCACCACAATTTTGCGGTGCATTCGGCGGAACAGGTTGGTGCGCATCCCGAACAGACGCGGGCCGGGATCGTAATAGCGGAATACCACCCCTGCGGCGGTGAGCTCGTTAACAAATTCGTCGCTGAGATCCGGCGAACCATATCCGTCGAGCAGGACCTCGATTTTTATACCGCGACGAGCGGCTTGCAGCAGCGCGCTGTGCAACTGCCTGCCCACGTCGTCTTCAAACCAGATAAACGTTTCCAGAAAGACTTTCTGCTGTGCGTGGCTAATCGCCTCAAAGACCGCCGGATAAAAGTTATCGCCATTTTCCAGCAGCGTAATACGGTTACCTTCCTGCCATGTGCATTTCATAAGTGGATCTCCGCGCTGAGTGGGGCATGGTCGGAGAGATGTCGCCAGTTGAGTAAAGCCAGCGCCGTCGGGCTGCTGGCGTGGGCATTTTTTACGTAGATGCGGTCAAGGCGCAGCAGGGGGAAGCGCACCGGAAACGTCCGCGCGGGACGACCGCGTGAGCGGGTAAAAATCTCCTCCAGCCCCGCATTCACCTTCAGCGGATGGTTGGCCCGCTGTAGCCAGTCGTTAAAATCACCGGCCACTACCACGGGCTCGCCCTCCGGCAGCGCATTGGTCCAGTCTGCCAGCATCTGTAGCTGAGCCTGACGGTGGGCCTCACGCAGGCCAAGATGAACGCAGCCCACATGAATGGGAAAATCGAGCGCCGGTGGCGTGATGCGGCAGTATAACAACCCGCGTTTTTCGCTCTCGCCAACGGAGACGTCCCGGTTCTCATAATGCTCGATAGGAAAACGCGACAGCACTGCGTTACCGTGATGCCCCTCCGGGTAGACCGCATTGCGCCCGTAGGCGTAATCGCTCCACATGGTATCCGCCAGAAACTCGTAATGGGGCGTGTCGGGCCAGTTTTCGAAATGCATCGGGTGCACTTCGTGCGCGCCCATGACCTCCTGGAGGCAGACAATATCGGCGCTGACGGTGCGTACCGCGTCGCGCAGCTCCGGTAAAATGAAGCGGCGGTTAAATGCTGTGAAGCCCTTATGAATATTTATCGTCAGCACCTTAAGCGAGAAATGCTGCGTTCTTTTGCTCATAAACACCTTCCTGGGTGACTATCCCGATGAAAATAAAGTGTAGTAGGCGTCACAAAAAGATGCGGCGTTACGGAATTTTCCGTAAAGTGCGGTAGTCTGAATTAGCAGAGAAAAATCCTTCAGGAGAGAAGCCATGAAGTGGCAACAACGCGTTCGTGTCGCAACCGGTTTAAGTTGCTGGCAGATAATGTTGCATTTACTGGTCGTGGCCGTACTGGTGATGGGCTGGATGAGCGGCACGCTGGTGCGTGTCGGCTTAGGGTTATGTGTGGTTTACGGCGTGACCGTGCTGTCGATGCTGTTTTTACAGCGTCACCACGACGCGCGCTGGCGTGAAGTGGGTGATGTGCTCGAAGAGCTCACCACCACCTGGTATTTTGGTGCGGCAATGATCGTCCTGTGGCTGTTGTCACGCGTGCTGCAAAACAACCTGCTGCTGGCCCTGGCGGGTCTGGCTATCCTCGCAGGGCCTGCGGTGGTGTCGTTGCTCACCAAAGAGAAAAAGCTACGCGATGTTTCGTCTAAACATCGCATAGGCCACTGAGCCCGTTGTGGCCGCGATGACCAGTAGCGGCCACAAACTTCCCCACACAATATCCAGACTCGCATCCTTCAGATAGATTTGCTTGGTGATATCCGTGAAGTGACGAATTGGGTTTATCCATGTCAGATCCTGTAACCACACCGGCATGTTCTCCACTGGCGACACGTACCCTGAAAGCAAAATCGCCGGCATCATAAAGACAAACACCCCGATAAACGCCTGCTGCTGCGTTGAGCAGAGCGCGGAAATCAGCAGCCCAAACCCCACCAGCGACAGGCCGTAAATCACCATCGTGAAGTAAAACAGCGCCAGCGATCCGGCAAACGGGATCTGGTACGCCCATATTCCCACCCCCAGCACGATGGTGGCCTGGAACGTCGCGACAATCAGTGCCGGCACCGCCTTGCCGACAAATATCTGCCATGTAGCGAGCGGCGAGACAAGCAGCTGATCCAGCGTACCTTGCTCACGTTCGCGTGCCACGGACAGCGAGGTGACAATCATCACGCCAATAGTGGTGATCATGGCGATTAACGACGGCACCACAAACCACTTGTAGTCCAGATTCGGGTTGTACCAGTTGCGCACCACCAGCTCGCTGTTGTTGGGTTTGGGTTTGCCCGCCATCAGCTCCTGCTGGTAGTCCTTCACTACCTGCTGCAAATAGTTCGCCGCTATCTGGGCGCTGTTGGAGTTACGCCCGTCGAGGATCAGCTGCATCGGCGCGGTCTGGAAGGTGTCCAGATTGCGGGAGAAATCCGCCGGGAAGCGCACCAGCAATAATGCTTTCTGCGTGTCGATGGTGGGCTGGATCGCCTGCGGGCTTTGCAGCAGCAGGACATGGGTAAAGGCTTTGGCGCGGGCGAAACGCTGCGTCAGCTCGACGGAATGCTTGCCATTGTCTTCGTTGTAAATGGCGATGGTGGCGTTGGTGACCTCCAGCGTGGCGGCAAACGGAAACAGTACAACCTGAAGCAGCACCGGCAGCACCAGAATGGCGCGGGTCTGCGGCTCGCGCAGCAAGGATTGCAGCTCTTTGCGGATCAATGTCCATAAACGGTGAAACATCGCGTCGTCCTCCTGTCGGGTGGCGCTTGCGCTTACCCGACCTACAAAATCCGATGGCTAATCTAATCTTCTTTTCGTTTTCATCCACGTCAGCCCGATAAACATCACCGCCGACGCCAGCAAAAACAGGGTGTTGATAATCAGCACTACCGGGATGTTCCCCGCCAGAAACAGGCTTTGCAGGGTGCTCACAAAGTAGCGTGCCGGAATGATGTAGGTCACGGCACGGATCACCGCCGGCATACTGTCAATCTGGAAGATAAAGCCGGAGAGCATAATCGACGGCAGGAAGGCGGCATTAAGCGCCACCTGCGCGGCGTTAAACTGGTTGCGGGTGATGGTGGAGATCAGCAGCCCCATTCCCAGCGTGCTGAGTAAAAACAGGCTGGTAATAAAGAACAGCACCACCAGCGAACCGCGGTACGGCACGCCAAGAATAAATACCGAGACCAGCATACAGAGCAGCATCGCCAGCATGCCGAGGAAGTAGTAGGGGATCAGCTTGCAGAGCAAAAGCTCGACGCGCGTCACTTCGGTGGAGAGCAGCGCCTCCATGGTGCCGCGCTCCCATTCGCGGGCGATCACCAGCGAGGTGAGGATCGCGCCAATCACCGTCATGATGATAGTGACTGCACCCGGGATAATAAAATGCTGGCTGATGGCGGCGGGGTTAAACCAGTAGCGCGTCTGCACGTCAATCAGCGGTTCAAACTTCTCCCCCCGGTCTTCGGCGCGCTGCATCTGCCAGAGCTGCCAGATCCCCTCCGCATAGCCCTGCACGAAGTTGGCGGTGTTCGGTTCGCTGCCGTCGGTGATCACCTGAATTGGCGCATCGGCGCCCGGGCGTGCCATGTTGGCGGCGAAATCGACCGGGATGACGATCAGACCGCGAATTTTACCGGCCTGCATTTTCTGGATCAGTTCCTGCCGGTTGTCGCTGATGGTGGCATCGATGTAGGGCGAGCCGGTCATGGCGTGGGTGAAGTCCAGCGCCTCTTCGCTCTGCTGCTCCAGCAGGATCCCAACCCGCAGCTTGCTGGAATCGAGGTTAATCCCGTAGCCAAAAATAAACAGCAGCAGCAGGGGGATCACCACCGCAATCAGCCAGCTGCTGGGGTCACGCACAATCTGCCGCGTCTCTTTGACGCACAGGGCGCGCACCCGGCGCCAGGAGAGGGCGTTACTGCGCATGAGGATTCTCCTTATCCCAGTCGTGGATGAGGGTGATAAACGCCTGCTCCATGGTTGGGTCCGGCTGTGCGTCGTCGGCGGCCTGCGCTTTCAGGTCGTCCGGCGTGCCGTGGGCAATCAGCTTGCCGCGATAGACCAGCCCGATGCGGTCGCAGTACTCTGCCTCGTCCATAAAGTGGGTGGTGACCATCACGGTCACGCCTTTTTCCACCATGCTATTGATATGCAACCAGAATTCACGGCGGGTGAGGGGGTCCACGCCTGACGTAGGTTCATCAAGAAAGAGGATGTCGGGCTCGTGCATCAACGAACAGGCCAGCGCCAGCCGCTGTTTGAAGCCAAGCGGCAGCGCGTCGGTAGCGTGTGAGGCGATATCGGTCAGGCCAAAGGCGTCGCACATGCGGCCGATCTTCTCGTTCTGCGCCCGTCCCCGCAGGCCGTAGACGCCGGAGAAAAATCGCAGATTTTGCTCCACCGTCAGGTTGCCGTAGAGCGAAAACTTCTGCGCCATATAGCCCAGGTGCTGGCGCGCCTTGCCGGAGCTGACTTTGAGATCCATGTTCAGCACCAGCGCTTTGCCTGAGGTCGGTACCAGCAGGCCGCACATCATTTTAAAGGTGGTGGATTTCCCCGCACCGTTCGGCCCGAGCAGGCCAAATATCTCGCCGCGCTTCACGGCAAAATTGACGTTATCGGTGGCGGCGAAATCGCCAAATTTTTTGGTGAGCGATTTCGCTTCAATGACCGTTTCGCCCGGCGTGCCTTCCACCGTGTGCAGAATGGCGCCAAGCGGTGATTCTGAGGTTCCCGCCCCGCCCAGCAGATCGATAAACGCATCTTCAAAGCGCGGCGCGGTCTCTGTCATGTCGATTTCAGGCATCCCCTGCGCACGCCGGATATCGTCGGCGGTGGCCTCTTTTTTGAGGATCACGCGCACCGAACGGCCCTGAATCATCCCGTCGCTCACCTGGGGCAGCTTCAGCACCCGTTGCAGCAGCTTGCGGTTGGATTCCTGCGCGCTGTGTAGCAGAAAACTGCGCCCGGCCATGGTTTGCGTCAGCTCGGTGGGTTCGCCCTGATAGAGCAGTTCGCCTTCATTCATCAGCAGCACGTCGCGGCACTGCTCTGCTTCATCAAGGTAAGAGGTACTCCAGAGGATCAACATGCCGTCACCCGCCAGCTCGTGCACCATCTGCCACAGCTCGCGGCGGGAAATCGGGTCCACGCCGACGCCGGGTTCATCCAGCAATAGCACCTTCGGTTCGCCCACCAGCGTGCAGGCCAGCCCCAGCTTCTGCTTCATCCCGCCGGAAAGTTTGCCCGCCAGCCGATCGGTGAACGGGCCGAGGGAGGTAAACGCCAGCAGACGCTCGAAGGTTTTCTGCCGGGTTTCGCCGGTAACGCTGCGCAGATCGGCATACAGGTTGAGGTTTTCCATTACCGTCAGATCTTCATACAGACCAAACTTCTGCGGCATATAGCCGAGTATGCCGTGGAGCGCCGCGTCGTCTTTGATGGGATCGAGGCCAAGCACGCTGGCGCTGCCTTCATCCGGCTTCAGCAATCCCGCCAGCATCCGCATCAGCGTGGTTTTACCCGCGCCGTCCGGCCCCACCAGCCCGGTCACATAGCCTTTCTGAATCGTACAGTTCAGCGGCGCGACCGCCGGTTTAGCCATTCCCGGGAAGCGTTTGACCAGATTATTGAGCTGGATAACCGCATCATTCATGTTGTTCCCCGTCGTTTAAGGTCACGGTAACAGGCATGCCCTGACGCAGCGCGTTGTCCGCATCGGTGACGATGATGCGCAGGCGATACACCAGGTCGGTACGCAGATCCGGGGTTTCAACGGTTTTTGGCGTGAACTCGGCCGTTGGGGAGACGAAGCCCACTTTGCCGTGATACGGCTTGTCCGGGCGACCATCGGTGTAGAGCAGCAGTTCGCGGCCCGGCTGCATCTGGCCAAGATTCGGCTCATCAATGTAAGCGCGCACCCACACCGGACGGGTTAAGGAGAGCGTTAACACGGTGCTGCCCGCGCTGAGCATGCTGCCCGGCTCCACGGCGCGGGTCATCAGCGTACCGTCAGACGGGGCGATTAACGTGGTGTCGTGCAGATCCAGCTCCGCCTGGGCTAACTGCGCCTGCGCCTGCTCAAGGCTGGCCTTCGCTTGGGCAATGTCCTGCGCGCGGTTACCGGTGCGGTACTGGCTTAACTTATCCTGGGCAGATTTCAGCGTCGCCTGCGCCTGGTCGCGGGATGAGCGCGCATTTTCCAGGTCGTTGGCGGAAATAGTGCGGCTTTTCCATAAGCCTTGCTGACGGTTATAGAAATTCTGCGCATAGTCATAGGCGGCTTTTGCCTGCTTAACGGCAGCGGCCGCCTGGGCGATCTCTTCATCACGATAGCCCGCCAGCATCAGGTCGTACTGCGCCTGTGCGACGGCGACGCCCGCTTTTGCCTGCATCAACGCGTTTTCAAACGGGGCTTTGTCCAGCATCCCCAGCGTCTGCCCGGTTTTGATGGCATCGCCTTCGTCAACGCTCAGCGAGGCCAGCCGTCCGCCGACGCGGAAGCTCATGTTCACGGTGCGGATATCCACGTTGCCGTACAGCGTCAGGCCACGATCCTGCTGGCTCTGATACCACAGCCAGCCGCCTGTTCCCGCAGCAAGCAAGACAACAACCACCAGAATAATGGCGACAGGTTTTTTCATGACTTCTGGCTCCTTTGCGTTAAGCCTTGCAGGATCAGATCAACGTGACAGGTAATGACCTGGCTAATTTGCGCGGCTTTATCCTCATCGAATTGTGTCCAGCCCGTACGTAACAGGATGGTCTCACGCCCCAGACGGAAGGCGAGCACTTCGCCCAGCAGGGCGTGGGTATGCAAAATGGTGTCCGTATCGCTGGCGTTCCGTCCGGTATAGGCGGCAATCAGCCGGGTCAGATGGCTATGCATCGGGGCGATCACCTGATCGTGCACCAGCTGGTACGCGGCAGTGGGGGAGAGCTGCTCGCGGGAGATAAATTTGCTCAGGTTCAGCGTATCGTCGTGCGTCAGCAGGCGGATCATGTTGTGACAGGCGTTAAGGATCAGCTGGCGGATGGCAACCCGGTCCGGCTCTGGCTGGCTGAACAGCGTGTTGGCTTCTTCCACGTGCGGGCGAAAGCTGGTGCCGATAAAATCCGCGGTCCACTGGGCGCAGGCGAGGTATAGATCCTCTTTTGAGCCAAAATAGTAGGTAATGGCCGCAATATTCTGCCCGGCCTGCGCGGCGATATCCCGCGTGGTGGCATGCAGACCATACTCGCCAAACTGCGCCAGCGCGGCGGCGATAAGCTGACTTTTCGCCTGTTCGCCTTTGGTTGTCGTTGGGGTTGTATTCATAGCAGCATTAAAAATTAATCAATCGATTGATTAAGATTATGCCTGATTTGCGCAAACGTCGAGTCATCGCCGGGGATATTTTATGCGCCACGTCACAAAAGCTGCTACACTCCGCTCCTTCGCGACATTGTGGTTTTTGTCCTTCTATTCGTTATATCTCCCTGAAAACTACACCTGTGATGGTCGGGGCGGTTCGGAGTTTTTATGTCTTTTGATTCCCTTGGTCTGAACCCGGAAATTCTGCGCGCCATCGCAGAGCAGGGCTACGTTGAGCCAACCCCTATTCAGCAGCAGGCTATCCCGGCCGTTTTGCAGGGCCGTGACCTGATGGCAAGCGCGCAGACCGGTACCGGTAAGACCGCGGGCTTTACCCTGCCGCTGCTGGAGCTGCTGGTAAAAAACCAGCCACACGCCAAAGGCCGTCGTCCGGTGCGTGCGCTGATCCTCACCCCAACCCGCGAGCTGGCGGCCCAGATTGGTGAGAACGTGCGTGAATACAGCCGCTATCTCAACATTCGTTCGCTGGTAGTTTTCGGCGGGGTAAGCATTAACCCGCAGATGATGAAGCTGCGCGGCGGCGTGGACGTGCTGGTGGCAACCCCGGGGCGTCTGCTGGATCTGGAACACCAGAACGCGGTGAAGCTCGATAACATCGAAATTCTGGTGCTGGACGAAGCCGACCGTATGCTGGACATGGGCTTCATCCACGACATTCGTCGCGTGCTGGCGAAGCTGCCGACGCGTCGTCAGAACCTGCTCTTCTCCGCGACCTTCTCCGACGAGATCAAGGCGCTGGCGGAAAAGCTGCTGCATAACCCGCTGGAAGTGGAAGTCGCGCGCCGCAACACCGCCTCCGAGCAGGTGACGCAGCACGTGCACTTTGTAGATAAGAAGCGCAAGCGGGAACTGCTCTCCCAGATGATCGGCCAGGGCAACTGGCAGCAGGTGCTGGTGTTTACCCGCACCAAGCACGGCGCCAATCACCTGGCGGAACAGCTGAATAAAGATGGCATCCGCAGCGCGGCCATTCACGGCAACAAGAGCCAGGGCGCGCGTACCCGCGCGCTGGCAGACTTCAAGTCCGGCGACATACGCGTGCTGGTGGCAACCGACATCGCCGCACGCGGTCTGGATATCGAAGAGCTGCCGCACGTGGTGAACTACGAGCTGCCAAACGTGCCGGAAGATTACGTTCACCGTATCGGCCGTACCGGACGCGCGGCGGCAACCGGGGAAGCGCTCTCTCTGGTTTGCGTGGATGAGCACAAGCTGCTGCGCGACATCGAACGCCTGCTGAAGAAAGAGATCCCGCGCATTGAAACCCCGGGCTATGAAGTTGACCCGTCAATCAAAGCCGAGCCAATTCAGAACGGTCGTCAGGGTGGCGGGCGCGGTCAGGGCGGCGGTGGTCGCGGTCAGCAGCCGCGTCGTGCCGAAGGCGGCGCGCCGAAATCTTCGGGCAAACCGCCGCGTCGTAATAACGACAGCAAACCGGCCGGTGAAAACCCATGGCGTAGCGGCGAAGGGAAACCGGCAGGCGAGGGACAGCGCCGACGCCGCCCGCGTAAGCCTGCTAACCCGCAGTAATCTGGAAGCCCGGTCGTAAAGCCGGGCTTTTCTTTTTGCGGCAGCGGAGAGAAAGTGCCACAATAGTGGCTGTTTATACAGTGTTTCAGGTTTTCCGATGGCTTTAACCGCTGCGCTCAAAGCGCAAATTGGCGCATGGTATAAGGCGCTACAACAGCAGATCCCCGATTTTATCCCCCGAGCCCCGCAGCGGCAGATGATTGCCGACGTGGCAAAAACGCTCGCCGGGGACGACGGGCGACATCTGGCGATTGAAGCCCCGACCGGCGTCGGGAAAACCCTGTCGTATCTTATTCCTGGCATTGCCATCGCGCGGGAAGAAGATAAAACGCTGGTGGTCAGTACCGCTAACGTGGCCTTGCAGGATCAGATCTTCAGCAAAGATTTGCCGCTGCTGCGCAAAATTATCCCCGATTTACGGTTTACCGCCGCCTTTGGTCGCGGGCGCTACGTCTGTCCGCGCAATCTGGCGGCACTGGCCAGCAGTGAACCCTCCCAACAGGATCTGCTCGCGTTTCTTGATGACGAGCTGACGCCAAACAATAAGGCGGAGCAGGAGCAGTGCGCAAAGCTGAAGGCCGATCTCGACGGTTACAAGTGGGACGGCCTGCGGGATCACACCAACCAGGCGATCGGCGACGACCTGTGGCGCAGGCTCAGCACCGATAAAGCAAGCTGCCTGAACCGTAACTGTCACTACTATCGCGAGTGCCCGTTCTTTGTCGCCCGGCGTGAGATTCAGGAAGCGGAGGTGGTTGTCGCCAACCACGCGCTGGTCATGGCTGCACTGGAGAGTGAAGCGGTCCTGCCGGAGCCCAAAAACCTGCTGCTGGTGCTCGATGAAGGCCATCATCTGCCCGATGTGGCGCGAGATGCGCTGGAGATGAGCGCGGAAATTACCGCCCCGTGGTTTCGCCTGCAACTGGATCTGTTCTGCAAACTGGTGGCAACCTGCATGGAGCAGTTCCGTCCGAAAACCACGCCGCCGCTGGCGGTTCCGGAGCGGTTGAGCGAGCACTGTGAAGAGGTGTACAGCCTCATCGCCTCGCTGAATAATATTCTTAACCTGTATCTCCCCGCCACTCAGGAGGCGGAACACCGCTTTGCGATGGGTGAGTTGCCGCAGGAAGTGATGGAGATTTGCCAGCAGCTGGCGAAGCACCTGGAAAAGCTGCGCGGGCTGGCGGAGATGTTCTTAAACGATCTCAGCGAGAAAACCGGTACTCACGACGTGGTGCGTTTGCACCGCATTCTGCTGCAAATGAATCGTGCGCTGGGGATGTTTGAAGCGCAGAGCAAACTCTGGCGGCTGGCTTCGATGGCGCAGGCGTCCGGCGCGCCGGTGACTAAGTGGGCCACCCGCGAAGTACGAGACGGGCAGGGACATCTCTTCTTCCACTGCGTGGGCATCCGCGTGGCCGATCAGCTGGAAAAGCTGATCTGGCGCAGCGTTCCGCACGTGGTAGTGACGTCAGCGACTCTGCGTTCCCTGAACAGCTTCTCAAGGTTGCAGGAGATGAGCGGCCTGAAAGAGAAAGCCGGCGACCGCTTTGTGGCCCTGGACTCGCCGTTCAACCACTGTGAGCAGGGAAAGCTGGTCATTCCGCGCATGAATTATGAGCCGCTTATCGATAACGAAGAGCAGCATATTGCGGAAATGGCGGCCTACTTCCGCGAGCAGGTTGAGAGTAAAAAATACCCCGGTATGCTGGTGCTGTTTGCCAGCGGTCGGGCGATGCAACGCTTCCTGGAGCACGTCACCGATCTGCGCTTACTCCTGCTGGTGCAGGGCGATCAGCCGCGCTATCGGCTGGTGGAAACCCACCGTAAACGCATTGATAACGGCGAGCGCAGCGTGCTGGTGGGGTTACAGTCCTTTGCGGAAGGGCTTGATTTGAAAGGCGACTACCTGACGCAGGTGCATATCCATAAAATCGCCTTCCCGCCCATCGACAGCCCGGTGGTGATCACCGAAGGCGAATGGCTGAAAAGCCTTAACCGTTATCCGTTTGAAGTGCAAAGCCTGCCTGCAGCGTCGTTTAACCTGATTCAGCAGGTCGGGCGCTTGATCCGTAGCCACGGCTGCTGGGGCGAGGTGGTGATTTATGACAAACGACTGCTCACCAAAAACTACGGCCAGCGGCTGCTGAATGCGCTGCCGATCTTCCCGATTGAGCAGCCGGACGTGCCGGAAGTAAAAAAACGCCCGACAAAACTGGCTGCCGGGCGTCGAAAAAGCTTCCGTGCTAAGGGGCGCGGTCCTACTGGTAAGTGAAGGTCACCTGGATCACGCTGCTGAACGTGCCGGCAGAGATGGGCATCGAGGTGGCGTAATAGCGTGCGGCCAGCGGGAACGTGGCCGTGTGGTCTGACGGGTTTATGGCAGCGTTAAAGGCGGCCTGCGGGGCAATCAGTATCTTGTCCTGACGATCTGCCAGCTCCAGTGCCAGCCCCTTTGCGCTACCGAGATTGGCAAATTTGGTGGGATGGGTGCTGTCGGCCTGACCGTAGAAAAAGGCTGTGGCAAGCGCCAGCGTGGCCGGGCAGTGCGACACCGAAAGGGAAAAGACCTTCCACTCGCCGGTATCGCCCACGTCTTTAAAACTACCCGATGCCGCCTGGCCTAAGTCCACCGTCAGGTTGCGGCTGGCACTGTCAATGACGCACGTGTTGGCGTAAATGTTACCCGTCATCTGGATCTGTATATCATCGGCGTGGGCCTGGGCGATCAGCCCCAGCGCGAGAATCAATGCGGTTTTTTTCATGACGTTCACTTATAAGCGAGGGTGATGGTTGCCACAGTATTGGCTGGCCCGGGGGTGACTACATTGCTGACCTGCTCGTAGCGAACCTCAAACGGGATCACCAGCGTTTCGTTGGCTATGGCCTGATTTTGGGTACTTACATAGGTACCGAAGGTGGCGAGATGGTCATCAAATAGCATTCTTACTCCGACGCCTGTAGCCATGCCGGTCTGCTGCGTGAGTTTGATCACCCCCTCAAATGCTGTGTCATATCCATTCGCGCTGGTGATTTTTAGCTCAGGCTGTACGGTTGTGTCACAGTTGACGGTGATATTAAATTTTTGAGCAGGGCTGGATAAAAAACCTACGCTGATGAAATCACTGACGGGAAAATCGCCCAAATTAACGGTGAGATTTTTCGGTAAAACGGAGCAGGTGACCTGATGAAGAATAACATTACCTGCATAGGCGATGTGGTTAGGGTTGCCGATCCCTTCATGGCCGAAAACGCCAATGCCAAATTCGGTTTGAGACTGCACCAGCGTACCGGATGTCACGGTGTCACTCGTTTTAACCAGCTCAAGCGTTATTTCAAAGCTAAAAGTCTGTGTTCCATCGGTAGAGACGTAGCCAACAGGCGTTCCACGTGAATCGCACTGCACGCCGCCAGCGCCGCTAATTCGCTGCCCGTGATCATTCATCAATGCTACGCCAATCCCCGGCACACCGGATTCGTATACCCCCCTGAGCCCTGGCATTTCCGTTCCGGTGCCGTAGTAGCAGGAGACAATCTCCAGGCCGCTGTCGGTACTCTGATCGCAATGCCCGGCAACATGAACGCTCTGCTCTGTACCCAGGATAGTTGCGCCAACTGCCAGCGTCGTCGGGACAGAAATGGATGCCACGTTGATCATTTTGGGGAGATCCGGCGTGGTGCAGGTCGCCTTCGCATGCGGCATGAATAACGCAGCGGTTCCCAGAATCAGTAAGAAAAAGCACTGTTTAATCATTTGCATAATGTTTTGCCTTTAGGGGAGATCAGTGACACTGCGCGGCAGCGTTAATGATGCTGGTTTTCGCTTTCTCATCCGTGAGCACATAGTCAGCGACGCAATGCTCGTTTGCCTCCTGTCCCCAGGAAACGCGGAGATGCCCTTGCTGTGGCAGACCCGAGAGATAGGTCTGGCCATCATTCCCGACGATAAATTCGCTGTCCTTGTCCTCGGTGGTAACCGTTGCGCCGAACGGCAGCGGTTTACCGTTTTGCGTGAGCGTCATCAGGACGCGATTGCCCACGCGCGTCGTGAAGCTGGCGCGCACAATGGCTCCGCGGGTTGGCGTCACAATTTGTGCCGCATGGGTGACGTCGGCGTCCTCCGGCAGCGTTTCCGTATCCAGCGCAATAGTGTTGTGGCGATACGCGGTGACGAACGGTACGACGGTGTAGCCGCGGAAGTCGGTTTCAACGCCGGTCTGGTTAGTGATATGCGTGCCGTGCGTACCCGGGGCTTTCACGAGCGCAATGGTCTCACCGAGCGGCTGGCTTAGCGTGATGCCGTTTGCATGGGCAATCACGCCTCCCTGCAAGCCGACGTTCAGTGTTTGCTGATATTTATCCTGACTGACGCCACCGCTCACTTCACCGTATGTCGCTTTGTAGTCGGCGTTAACGCTGGTGGAGTTACCGCTGCCGGTGCTGCTCAGCCCCTCCTGGAGATTCCAGTTCAGGTTGTCTTCTTTCAGGGCCGTACCGTTCAGGCCGATGTTCTGCGTGGTGCCATCTTTCGTGTTGTTCAGGTTGTACGTGGCCCAGGTGTTATGCATCCAGCGATCCAGCGGAACCGAAAAGCTCAGCGAGAACTGGTTGTCGTTCGTCACCGCATTACCGTCCAGATCGCTGTCGTGGGTGTTTTTGTTCATGCTGTAGCTAAGGCTGTAGCTAACGCCGTGCCAGCTGTTGTTGTAGCTGACGCTCATGGAGGTCATGTCCTGATTCTGGCTCCAGTAGGTTTCCTTCACCATGCTCAGCGTGACCGATCCCCAGCCTTCTGGTAGCGTCTGGTCGATGGTGGCTTCGGTACGGGCGCGGCGCTGCTGTGGCGCAGACCAGTTATCGGCGCGGGTATACGACTCCATGGTGTCGTCCAGGGTGTAAAACCCCTTGCTGTTGTAGCGATAGCCCGCAAGCGAAAAGTTGGTGCCTGAACCGGCGAAATCTTTGCTGTAGCGTACGCGCCACGATTTGCCTGTGCTGGACTGCTGTTTTTTCAGCAGGGCTCTGGCGCGAGTCACGTCAATGGAGAACGCCCCTAAATCGCCCATGTTTTTCCCGGCGCCTATCGCCTGCGACTGATAATGTCTGCTCTGCTGCACGCCGCCGTAGGCCGTGAAGCCGTGGGGTAAACCATAGATGGCGCTCCCCTGAGCAAACGGGGTCTTTTCAACATCTTTGTCATAAGAACGATAACGCCCGGCAGTTACGCTGTAGCGCAGGTTTTTTTCACGCTGCAATACCGGAACGGAGGCAAACGGCACCACGAAATGGCTTTCGCTGCCGTCAGTTTCTTTCACCGTGACCTGGAGGTCGCCGCTGCTGCCGGTGGGGTAGAGATCGTTAATTTCGAAGGCCCCCGGCGCGACCGTGTTCTGATAAATCACGTACCCGTTCTGGCGCACCATCACCAGCGCGTTGCTGTGGGCGGTGCCACGAATAATAGGCGCATAGCCTTTTTCGCTGTCGGGAAGCATGTCGTTATCGGATTTCAGCTCCACGCCGGTGTAAGGGACACTGTCAAAAACATCAGCAGGTGATGAGCTCTGGCCAACGGTGATATCGCTTTTCATCGCCACAATATCGCGTTGCGCATAGGTATAAACGGAGGTGAATTTCTGTTCCTCCTCATTGCCTGTGGTGCTGCGATTCCAGGTGGAATAGTTGCGAAGGCGCCATGCGCCAACGTTTAAACCCGGACGCAGGTTCACGTACTGGCTACTGCTATCCTCTTCACCCTGCTGGCGCGCATGGCTCTGGCTGGCGTTGACGCTGTAATTAAGCAGGCCCGCGTTGATCCCTTCGTCAAACTCTTTCGGGTCGATGTAACCGCGTGGCACCTGTCCGAGCGCCTTTTGCGGAATGCTTAGCAGCAGCTGCTGGTTGCGAACGTGAAAGATTGCAGATGAAGCAGGGATGACACCTAGATCGGCACACTGGCCTTTGGCCATTAGCTGAGGAAACTTTTGGGTCTTGATACCGAGGCTTTTTAATTCACCCATGCTAAAGCAAGGTTGTAACGTGTCGTTGCCCTGCGAATCTTTCTCAAGCGTAAAGGTCACGTTGCGGGTATCAATTTTATTATTATTGATAAACACCGCGACCTCATATTTCCCCGGTGCCTGGCCGGGACCTTTTTCATAGACGGACAGATCGGTTTTACCCTGCTGGGGATTATCAATATCCAGCAAGGCGGGGTTAAAATAATCATCAGCCATAACCTGCTGCGCAAAGATGGCTATTGCCAGGCCACAGAGAATGACCAGCAATGAAGACATTCGGCAGGTGAACGGCTTTTTGTGGCTGTACATGATTATTTTATTACCGGAACAATTAATGAACGGATTTCGACCAGGAATGGCTGATGCTGCCGTAATCATTAATAATGGAATACGTCACGTTTGAGCCCCCGACATTACCCGGTATGGCAAAATGTGTTTCTGATTTCGGAACAGCCCAGGTCGCTTTTGTGACTTTCTGACCGTTAAGCGTGACGGTCTGGAAATTCATATAGAAAGGCGTAGGGTTATTCACCACCAGGTCGTTACCTTCGCGATGCCATTCAAGCTTATCCGCCACATCTTCTGGTCGGCCTTTTACCGAGGACGGGCGATACAGTAATTTAATGCGGGTATTAATGGCAATTTGCAGCGTATTTACTCCCTCAACGTGTTTTGAGGAAGGGATCGCTTTGATATTCAACCAGTACAGAGATTCCCTGTCTTCCGGTAAATTTCCGCCCGTGCGTACCACGCGCAGAACGTTATCTTCTTTTGCATCCAGACGGAAAAGCGGCGGGGTGATCAGGAATGGGGCTTTGGCCGGGTTTTTACCGCCAGAATCGACCCAGGACTGTACCAGATAATCCGTCGTATCCGGGTTTGACAGGCCAAGAGATGATTCCTTTTTATCTCCTTGATAGACCAGCCGGGTACCATTAATCACGACACCCGCATGTGCAGAGGCTGCTATCAGTAAAAGAGTGCTCAGTAAATAACCGTGGCGCATAAAGATTTCTCAATAAATAGAAGAGATATTAATGCCCGCAAAAGCATTAATATCTCAGGATTGATAAGATCAGTTATAAATAACGGTGAAAGTCGATACAGAGTTGGCAGGGCCTGCGGTAATGGCGGCCTGAGTTTGAATATAACGCGCACCGAATTCCAGGTCGTTAACTGCCGTGCCGGAGGCTAAAGGATATTGCTGCGAAGGCGTATACAGAGTGACAGGCTGCCCGGAAGCATCCATCAACTGAATGGCTACACCGGTTGCCGCATCGGTATCTGGCGTTAATGCCAGCGCGGCATTATTATCCGCATCCGGGGTACCACCGAAGTTAATCGCAGCCGAGGTCACTGTTTCCGGACAATTGGTTAACTTAATATCAAACTTCGTTGATGTGCTGGTAGAGCCTGCGCCGGTAAATACCGTTTTAGACACCTTACCCAACTGAACGTTTAATGGATTACTTAATCCATTCACGACCTGGCAAGCAGAATCAATAATTTCACCGGTGAAATTAATCTGACCTTCACCGTTAGTTGCCGCAAATGCGGATGCAGAACATCCCACCGTTGCGGCGATAAAAAAACCTAATGCAACCTTGTTCATAGTTAATCCTGATGTGATTCTGGTAAAAGCGTTGCCTGGACGTTTTTACCGTTGACCCTTAATGATTTTTCGATGTTTATTTAATCAAAAAAAGGGTCGCTGCGGATCTTTTGTCCCAATCACAAATAATGTAAATAGTACTTGAGTTTAATTTTTTTATATGAAAACAGCAGGTTGATAATGATCACAAAACACTATCGGGTCTGTGTTCATCGGGCTATATTGTTAACAAGATAATGCAGTCAGGAGAAATGTCGTGGATTACCGCAAAATTATCAAAGAGGTAGGGCGTGGGAAAAACCACGCTCGCGATCTGGACCAGGAAACAGCCCGCGCGTTGTACACGCATATGCTGAATGGCGACGTGCCGGAACTGGAAATGGGCGGCATTTTGATTGCGCTGCGTATTAAAGGGGAAGGTGAGGCGGAGATGCGCGGCTTTTATGAGGCCATGCAGTCGCAGACCATGCGCTTAACCCCGCCCGTCACGAAGCCGATGCCAATTGTGATCCCGACCTACAACGGCGCGCGTAAGCAGGCAAACCTCACGCCGCTGCTGGCTATTCTGTTGCAGAAACTCGGTTTCCCGGTAGTAGTGCATGGCGTGAGCGAAGATCCGACGCGCGTGCTGACAGAAACCATCCTGGCGTTGTTAGGTATTGAACCGACCTTCCATGCCGGTCAGGCGCAGGCAAAGCTGGAGGGGAATCAGCCGGTCTATATCCCCGTTAGCGCGCTCTGCCCACCGCTGGAAAAGCAGCTGGACATGCGCTGGCGCATGGGCGTACGTAACAGCGCTCACACCCTGGCGAAGCTGGCGACGCCGTTTGCCGAAGACGCCGCGCTGCGTCTTTCCAGCGTCTCCCATCCGGAATACGTGACGCGAGTCGGGCAATTCTTTGCCGAAATCGGTGGACGCGCGCTGCTGATGCACGGGACAGAAGGCGAGGTTTACGCCAACCCGCAGCGTTGTCCACAGCTGATGCTGATTGAGCCCGCCGGGACGCGGGTCGTTGTTGAACGTGGGGAAGAGAACAGAGATGCGATCCTGCCTGAGTCGAAAGATCCGCAGGTCACCGCGCGCTGGATTGTGCAGTGTCTGGCCGGGAAGGTGCCGGTTCCGCAGTCAATCAAGCTGCAAATGGCCTGCTGCCTGCTGGCTGCAGGGGAAGTCGAGTCCGTGGAAGCCGGGTTGCAGCGCGTGGCGCAGTCATTTTAAGCAAAAAAAAGCCCGTCCAGTGGCGGACGGGCAAACAAGGGTAACAACAACAGGGTCAATGAGGGTTGGAGCATCTCACCAGAGGGTATGGCGAGGGTGGAGCATAATTTGTTCGATTACTTGTAGATAACCGCAGTACCGCTCAGTTTGTTATTACCGTTAGTGGAAGTGATGGTGTATCCACTTGCGCCCGCGGCGGCAGCTTTTTCAGCCAGTTTTGCTTCCAGACCGTCCAGCGTGGTCGCGCCTTCAGCACTCACCACACCGATTTTGTTCAGATCCTGTGCCTGAGTAGAGGAGACTGGCTCTACGGCGAAAGCGCCAAAAGACAGAGCGGACAGGGCAACAGCGGCAACAGCATATTTGATGGTTTTCATAGGTCAATTCTCGCAGGTTATTCTGTTAAGGGGACGATGTTCCGTCGATGTGATAAGTATCACGCTTTTTAGCGGAAGATAAAATCGAAGAGAATTGACGTGGTTGGTCAAAAAAATTGAATGACAAATAACTTATTGATTATTAATAAAATCAGAAGCGCAATTGACACTTCTTGCGGATACGCTTTACAGACACAATCAGAAGGGCACGTTTTGCTACGCGCTTCGCTGAAAGTCGTGAGCGTAAAGTAAACTGTTGGTGCGGTTAACTACGGTAAAGGAAAGTCAACGTAACTGGCTGTCTTTCGATCCTCTACGATTATATCCTGAATGTGAAGCATTTTTTGAATCTTTCTCCTGCTGACAGGTAATGCAAAGCCGTACTCCGGGAATGGCTTTACGTCGTGCCTCAGGAATGGGATCCCCGCACTCTTCGCATTCCGTCAAACTTTCGCCGCGCGGAATTTCACCGCGAGCACGCGCAACCGCATCTTCAATGGTACTGTTGATCTGTTCGTTAACGGCGTCGTCATTCGCCCAGCCGGAAGCCATGATGTTCTCCTGAAAGGATCAAGTCATGCATTTTAATATGGGGTGAAAAAACGCACAGTCAAGGCGCAGACAGAGAGAACTGCATCTGCCGGACAGATGCAGTTTGGAAGGCGGTAAGTTATTTATAGATAGTCGCTGTACCGTACATATGGTTATCGCCACCGGCGGCGTTCACCACGAAGCCTTTAGCGCCTTCCTGACGGGCTTTTTCGGCCAGCTTGTCCTGAAGGTCATCAAGGTTGCTTGCCCGGCTGACAGAGACCGTCCCGGCCGCGCGTAGCTGGCTGGTGTCGGTACTGTCGGTCAGAGGTTGAACGGACAAGGCAGAGAACGATGCGCCTGCCAGCGCACCCGCAATAATAAAGGTCAGATACTTTTTCATAATCACATCCTCAGGGGAAACAACAGGTGATTCCTGTTAAGTTTAGAAGCCCGATGCGTGTGATTTAGCGCAAAAATTTGATGATGATCTGCTTATTTTTTGAACGATAAATTCTGACAATTTGTTGACAGATCATAGACATACAGGTCGCTGATTTTTGTCGTTTTTTTGTGCGACTCAGACAGATATTTACCCCCGCGTCGTCACAGGGTATCTTACGCGGCTGTTTAAAGGAGAATGCCATGACTTCCCACAAGCCGGGATTGCACCCGCGTAACCGCCACCGTAGCCGCTACGATATGAAAGCCCTGTGTCTGAGCTGCCCTGAATTGCAGGGTTTTATCGTTCAGACACCAGCCGGTGAACCGTCGGTAAACTTTGCCGATCCGCTGGCGGTTAAAACGCTGAACAAAGCGCTGCTGGCCCATTTTTATGGTGTGACGCACTGGGACATCCCTGATGGCTTTCTCTGCCCGCCGGTCCCGGGCCGTGCGGATTACGTCCATCATCTAGCCGATCTGCTGGCGGATGACCACGATGGCGTAGTGCCGAAACAGGCTACCGTCCTTGATATCGGTACGGGCGCGAACCTAATCTACCCCCTGATAGGCGCACATGAGTACCAGTGGCGATTTACCGGCAGCGAGATCGGTGATGAGGCCTTCGCCAGCGCGCAGGCCATTATCAACGCTAACCCGGGGTTAAGCCGGGCCGTTCGTCTGCGTCGTCAGAAGGATGCCGCTGCTATTTTCACCGGCATTATTCATAAGAACGAACAATATGATGCCACCCTGTGCAACCCGCCATTCCACGACTCCGCCGCGTCCGCGCGTGCGGGAAGTGAACGCAAGCGGCGTAACCTGGGCCAGGCCGAAGATGGCGCGCTGAACTTTGGCGGCCAGCAGCAGGAGCTGTGGTGCGAGGGCGGGGAAGTAGCCTTTATTCTGCGCATGATTGCCGAGAGTAAAGGCTTCGGTCGTCAGGTGAAATGGTTTACCACGCTGGTCTCTCGTGGCGATAACCTGCCGCCGCTTTACCGCGCGCTGACCGACGTCGGGGCGGTGAAAGTGGTTAAAAAAGAGATGGCGCAGGGCCAGAAGCAGAGCCGCTTTATTGCCTGGTCCTTTATGGACGATAACAAACGTCGCAAATAATCGTTTCTCGGGCCGGGAAAGGCGAAGCCGCCACCCGGCTCGGTTACAGCGTCGGCTCCTGTGGAGGGAGCGGCGAAGCGGGCGGCGACAATACCTGATACGTCTGCACCGGCGCTCTCACGTTCGCCAGATCGAAGTGTTTTTTCACCATGCTGTCGAGAGCAAAGCGCACCGTCCACTGCTTAAGCGGCTGGGTGGTGAACGATACGCGCAGGGTAAAGGCAGTGTTCGTCAGCCCGACGATGCCCGCAAACGACGGCTCACCAATTACCAGCCCGCGAATATCCTCCATCTCCATCAGTTCGCTCACCGCATCCCGCAGCGCCTGTTTCGCCTTATCTGCATCTTCGTGACGATCGACATCATAATTCGCCACCACCGAACCAATGCCGCGCACAAAGTTGGCAAAGGTGGTGATCGATGACCACGGAATAATGTGGTACGCCCCGGTATCCTGACGTACGCCGACGGAGCGAATGGACATCCTCTCCACCGTGCCGGTGAGCGGTCCAATGGTCACAAGATCCCCGGTGTTCATCCCGTTCTCAAACTGGATAAAAATGCCGGTGATAATATCCTTCACCAGCGTCTGCGAACCAAAGGAGATCGCCAGTCCCAGGGCACCGGCACCCGCCAGCAGTGGGGCGATATTTACGCCGATTTCCGACAACACAATCATGATGGTAATGGTGCTAATGATCACCGCCAGCGCGTTGCGGAACAGCGTCAGCAGTGTGCGGGCGCGGGCGCTTGGCAGGGGCCTGCCGTGGACATCCGACACCAGACGGTTTTCGATAAGGCTTGCCAGCAGCGTCCAACCGACGGCGGAGAAGAACAGGATCAGCGCGATACGAATAAGAATATCGACGGTCTTTTCCCCGGCGCCGTTATGCAGCCAGTTCCAGAAATCAAACAGTCCCCACGCATTCAGCAGCAGCATAATTGCCACGCAGACCGTCAAAATACGCGCCACCTTCAGCGACACCGATGTCCAGCCATTTACCCGTTTTTGCAGCTCGGGGTAATTACGCTGAACCTGCGGCGACAGGGTGATCGTCTTCGATAGCCAGCGGGAGAGCAGGCCAGAAACAAAGGCCGCGATGCCGATAATCGCCAGGCTTTTGAACGTCGCCCCCATCATAAATTTCAGGCTGTTGCCCGGATCGAACAGCGAGAAGAAACACAGCACAATAAAATAGGCGCTGGCCAGCCAGTGCCACACCAGCGCAAAGGCGCGAATAAAGAGGCTGAAAAAGGAGAGGGAGCGATCGGCCAGGTGAAGCAGACTGTCGGTGATCGCTTTTTTATTGTGGAAGATGAGGTACAGCGCCCAGACGGTAATACAGAGCATGATCAGCACGTTCGCCAGGGCCCCGAACTGCACGTTAACCTGGTTGGAAATAATCGGGACGGCGACCAGCAGGCCATAGCCGATCAACCCGCTCAGCACGCTGAGCCGAACCGCCCAGTATTTGGCGCTCCGATCCGAAATGGCGAACGGGCGAAGTTCCGGCACGCGCGGACAGAATATTAACCGCAGGAGCGCCTTAAAGAACTCGATCAGGGCAAAGGCGTTCAGGAACAGCCCCTGCTGAAAGGCGATGGTTTTGTTCCCGGTATTAAGACGATCGGCCAGCATCTGGCCGACAAACAGCGTCAGCGCCAGCAGCAGCAAATCGATGATAAAGGCCCCGGTAATCATTGCCGGAAGATGCAGCCAGCTGCTTTTATGCTGATTCTTTTTACGTCCCCAGTGGCCCATCTTCCGGTAAAGCGGCCAGACAGACAGGCGCAACAGCCAGTAAAAAATGAATACCGCGGCGGCCAGAATAGAAAACTGGGTCGCGGCTGCAGAAAAGGTGTGGGGATTAAAAGGCTTATGCGAGGTACCAACAAGGTTGCGATAGAGCTGGGCAAAACGCGACGACAGGGCTTCCCCGTAGCGGCGACTGATATCGGTGACGTTTTCCAGTACCGTCTTTTCGTCTTCGACTTCCGGCGGCGCGATAGTCGGAACCGGATCCTGAGGCGGTGTGGCGGCCACTTTCCTCAGCTGATCGATAAGCTCCTGCCGGGACGTGTCGTTCTCAAGCACGTCGGCAAGTGCGCTGTAAGCGGCTTTTTTCTTTTCAGCGTCGGGTTCTGGCGGCGCATTTTGCTGGGTGGCGGTGGCTCCGGTGGTGACGCCGGGAATGGTTACAGCAAGTGATGGCGCGCTAAACAGGGTAAACAGTAGCAACAGGATCCACGGCACGGCGTCCTCCGACAAAAATATCGTGCAAAATGATAAGTATAGAGCGCGCGGAGCGGAGGGGAGTTTTTGGGAACAATCCGGCATAAAAAAGCCGGGCATGCCCGGCTCTGTGTATGGCTATCAGGAGACGTGTTGCAGGAACTCCTGGAGGCGCTGGCTCGGTGGGTTCGCAATCAGCGCCTGCGGATTACCGTCTTCCGCGATGCGGCCCTTATCAATGAAGATCAGACGGGACGCCACTTTTTCGGCAAAGCCGATTTCGTGGGTAACGATCACCATCGTCATGCCTTCTTCTGCCAGATCCTGCATCACTTTCAACACCTCGTGACGCAGCTCCGGGTCGAGTGCGGAGGTTGGCTCATCAAACAGCATCATCTTTGGCTTCACCGCCAGCGCACGGGCAATGGCCACGCGCTGCTGCTGGCCACCGGACAGCTCGGAAGGATAGTGGTGGGCACGCTCCGCCAGACCCACTTTCGCCAGCAGATCTTTTGCCAGCGTTTCTGCCGCCGCTTTGCTGGCCCCACGCACGCGCAAAGGACCGAACATCACGTTTTCCAGCGCCGTCAGGTGCGGGAACAGGTAGAACTGCTGGAACACCATGCCCGCTTCCTGGCGGATCAGGCGCTCGTCCACTTTCGGATCGTTCACCTTCAGACCATCGACGATCAAATCGCCGCTGGTGATCTCCTCGAGCTTGTTAATACAGCGCAGCAGGGTGGATTTTCCGGAACCCGACGGCCCGATGATCACCACCACTTCACCCTGCCTGATGTTCAAATCGATATTGTGCAGCACCTGGGTTGGACCAAAGTGCTTGGAAACATTTTTAAGTTCAATCACAGGATTTTCATCCTTCTTTCAAGACGACGCAGAACAAAGCTCAGGACAAGCGTGATAATCAGGTAGACAACGGCGACCGCACTCCAGATTTCCAGGGCGCGGAAGTTACCCGCGATGATCTCCTGGCCCTGACGGGTCAGCTCGGCCACGCCGATAACAATAAACAGCGAGGTGTCTTTAATGCTGATGATCCACTGGTTGCCCAGCGGCGGCAGCATGCGGCGCAGCGCCAGCGGCAGGATCACGTGACGGATCGTTTCGCGACGGGAAAGACCTAACGCCAGGCCAGCTTCGCTGAAGCCTTTATGAATCGACAGCACCGCACCGCGGGTGATTTCCGCAATGTAGGCGCCGGAGTTGATCATAATGGTGACGACAGCTGCGCTGAACGGGTCAATGCGCAGATCGTTGAAGGCCATCGGCAGGGCGAAGTAGATAAACATGACCTGCACCACAATGGGGGTGCCGCGGATCACTTCGATGAAAACCAGCGCGATGTGGTTTGCAATCCAGCCGCCGTAGGTGCGGGCGAAACCGGCCACCAGACCGATAATTAACCCGCCAACCAGACCGAGGACCGAAATCCACAAGGTCATTTTAGCGCCTTCAAGCAAGAGAGGAATGGCAGGCCAGATGGCGCTCCAGTCAAACTGCATGATGTATTCCTGTATACCGTGGTGAAAAACGAAAAACGTAGGCCCGGTAAGCGGTAGCGCCACCGGGCGTTACAAACCTGAAGTCAGGTGAAATTATTTAGGCTCGGTACCGAACCATTTTTTGTAGATTTCGTTATAGGTGCCGTTCTCTTTCAGGGTTTTCAGCGCGCCGTTAACTTTATTACGCAGGTCGTCGCTGCCTTTCGGGAACGCAATACCGTACTGCTGAGCTTCCAGGGAATCACCTACCGCTTTGAACTTGCCGTTACCGGCGGTTTTGATGAAGTAAAGGATGTTAGGCGTGTCATGCAGCACCGCGTCTGCGCGGTTGGTGCCCAGTTCCATGTAAGCGTTGTCGATGTTCGGGAACTGACGCAGGTCTTTGGTTTTGATATTGGCTTTCGCGTAATCAACGGAACCGGTGCCGCTCTTCACGGCGACCACTTTACCGTCGAGATCTTTCACGCTTTTCACGTCGTTGTTATCCGCTTTCACCATCACCAGCAGGCCGCTTTTGTAGTAGCCATCAGAGAAATCGATCGCTTTTTTACGCTCTTCGGTAATGGTGATGCCCGCCAGCGCCAGGTCAACGTTTTTGGTTTGCAGTGCCGGGATAATGCCGCTGAAATCCATTGGCTTCAGGGTGTAATCAAGTTTGAGTTCTTTTGCGACAGCGGCCCACAGATCAACGTCAAAACCAACGTATTTATCACCCTGTTTGAATTCAAACGGTACGAACGCCGTGTCAGTCGCCACAACCAGTTTGTCGGCAGCCTGCGAGGACACCGCAAACGCCAGGGTAAGTGCAGCCAGTGAAACTTTTAATACAGACTTCATAGCATTTCCTTTTATATCCACGGGGCGATCCCCTGCGAGAACCTCAGGCACAATGAAAAAATCGTGCCAGTTTTACAAGCTGTTGTTTTGCAAAGGGGATAATGTCACGCATTGCACAAAAAGCGTGGCAATTCTGTCAGGTTGCACCAGAATGGAGCACCGTTTTGGTGCGCTTCGTTAAGGTCTTCTGACAGGGGGATATTTAGCGCAGAATCTGACGAAAAAACAATCTTCCGTTAACGGTTGTGTGAGGTGATTATTACATTTTATTCACTTTTGCGGCCTTTGCGGACAAAAGTGTGCACCATAAATGTGCAAAACCCCCGCCAGGGGCGAGGGTTATTCAGACAATCCGCAGGGATTATTCGATGTTTGACTCAATGAACCACAGGAACTGATCCAGGTCGCGTGACGCGGCAGTGAAGATATCAGCGGTGTCTTCATCTTTTGCTTCGCCAATCGCTTTACGAACATCGTTCGCGACAATCGCATAACGGTCTGCCAGCTCTTTCAGGTGATCCTGAACGGTATGGATATCCAGCGGATAGCTTTTCAGTGGCGTTTTGCTGTTGATCACCTGCGTGGTACCCAGAGCCACACCGCCCAGCTGTACGGCGCGTTCGGCCATGGTATCCAGATGAGTCACCAGTGCTGTGCGGAAGCCATCCAGCATTTCATGAACGGCAATAAAGTTTGCACCGCGCATATTCCAGTGGGCCTGTTTGGTGATCAGCGAAAGATCGATGAACTGGACCACCTGGCGATTCAGCAGCTCAATGGTCGCTTTTTTATCGCTATCCGATACATCGTTACGGGTATAAAGCAGATTAGACGCTTTCGTTTTCACCAGTTTAGCGGTACTCATAATCTCATATCCTCTTGATTTTTGTGTCCCAGGTAATTACGGGATTAAGTATAGCACCGGATTTTTTCTCTGCGGTTTGGCGCTGCCTATCGGTTTAATAGCGAAAGGATAGTTGAAGTTTTAACTTAATGATTTTAAAGTTTTTTATATAAATTGATGCAGATCAATCTTAATTCGTTAAGTGACAAGGCGGGCAGGTGAAATATTTTGGCAATATAAGAGAGTTTGTAAGAAATTATTTGAAGGGCTGACGAGACCTATATTCTGCATGGCCGGTATGCCATGCAGAATTTAAGGGCTAGTTGAGGTCAATCTTATGTACTTTTGGTTCCGGGCGCATGGTCAATGTAGAGCCCATTGACGCCGCGATAATGGAACAGAGCGCCAGCGTCTGCACCAGTGTCAGGGTTTCGCCGAGGAACATCATTCCAGAGATGGCAGCCAGCGCGGGCTCCATGCTCATGAGCGTACCAAAAATACGCGTAGGCAGACGCGTCAGGGCGATCATCTCCAGAGAGTAGGGCAGCGCCGTGGAAAGAATGGCGACCGCCAGCCCAACCGGCAGGATTGACCACTGCCATATTGAGTCCGTTGCTTGTGCCATGCCGATCGGGACAAAGATAACCGCGGCAATCAGCGAGCCTAAGGCGACCGTCGCGGGGCCGTGCTCTTCGCCCGCACGCTGACCAGTGAGAATATACACCGCCCAGCACGCCCCTGCGCCCAGCGCCAGAGCGGCCCCTGTCAAATCGATTTGTGAAACGCTTTGGCCGAGCGGCAGCAGGAACCATAGCCCCAGCACGGCCAGTATGACCCAGATAAAGTCTACCGGGCGACGAGAAGAAAAGAGGGCAACCGCCAGCGGGCCGGTAAATTCAAGCGCGACCGCGATCCCCAGCGGGATAGTCTGAATAGAGAGGTAGAACATGTAGTTCATCCCTCCCAGCGCCAGCCCATAAAAAAGCAGAGGCAGTCGCTGCTCCTTTTTAAACCGTAGCCGCCAGGGTTTAAAGACAACCACGAGGATCAGGGTGCCTAATGCGATACGCAGCGCCGTGACGCCGGGCGCACCAATCAGCGGAAACAGCGATTTTGCCAGCGACGCGCCGCTTTGTATGGACATCATCGCGATAAGTATGACTGCCACCGGCATCCAGACCGACGATTTACGAGGTAAACCTGGCATCCTTTCTCCTGTCAATTTTTGTCAAAAGAGGTAAAAGTCGCAGTGTAATGGAAATAACCTGCAACGGTTGAGCTACTGTTGAAAAAAAATCCAGGGAAAATCCGTAAAATGAGAAAACGTTGCGGATTTTATCGCCTGAAAGATTAGGAATAATCTGGATGAACTAAATGGCGATGACGCGCACTATTAGCATTTACAGGTGAAAATCTGGAGTTATTTGAACGAGATAGCTGATGCTGGAAATGTTCTGTTACAGGAAAGGTCGCATTAGACATCGTGAATGACAAAGAGTTTCACAGATTTTTTTGATATATTTAAAACTTACGGACTTACTTGAAGCACATTTGAGGTGGTTATGAAAAAAATTGCATGTCTTTCAGCACTGGCAGCTGTTCTGGCTGTTTCCGCAGGTACCGCTGTAGCGGCAACTTCAACTGTAACTGGTGGTTACGCTCAGAGCGATATGCAGGGCGTGATGAACAAAACCAACGGTTTCAACCTGAAGTACCGTTACGAGCAAGACAACAACCCGCTGGGTGTGATCGGTTCTTTCACTTACACCGAGAAAGATCGTACTGAAAATGGCTCTTACAATAAAGGTCAGTACTACGGCATCACCGCGGGTCCTGCTTACCGCCTGAATGACTGGGCAAGCATCTACGGTGTTGTAGGTGTTGGCTACGGTAAATTCCAGCAGACCGAAAACCAGGGTCTGAACCGTACTGCAAGCAACAGCGACTACGGTTTCTCCTATGGCGCAGGTATGCAGTTCAACCCAATCGAAAACGTTGCTCTGGACTTCTCCTATGAGCAGAGCCGTATCCGCAACGTTGACGTTGGCACCTGGATCGCGGGCGTAGGTTACCGCTTCTAATCACTTCGGTGAGCCAGTAAAAAATCCGCCCAATGTGGCGGATTTTTTTGTTTGTACCCTCTCCCCGTGGGAGAGGGCCAGAGTGAGGGCATCAGCCTGCACGAGACGGCAGAGATCACTTACTCTTAATATCGAAAATATCCGTCCCCAGATGGTTATAGTCAACTTTCTGTAACCTGAAGTTGGTAATGTAAACTGGCGGGCCCTTCTTCCCGGAGATAAACGGGTAATCATTTTTTATCTCTTTCGCCTTAATCCCCGTCCACTGTGAGAAGAATTTCAGGAAATCGTTCGCGGAACGGCGCGCTTTGATGATGCGATGCGTTTTGTCATCACTCGACAGCACCATAAACGGTACCTGGAAGTTCTGCTGAAACTTGTCATCGTGGGCCAGATACTGCACCTCTTTACCGCGCTCCTTAAACGCCAGACCGTGGTCAGAGAAATAGACCATCGAGAAGCTATCGCCGCTGTTGCGCAGCTGCGCGTACAGCTTGCTGAGCAGATCGTCGGTTTGCGTCATGGTGTACAGATAACACGAGGTCTCTTTGGATTGCACAAACTCCGCATATTTTCCCCCGGTACGATCGCATGCCTGCGGGTGTGACCCCATCAGGTGCAGGACGATCAGCTGCGGCTGGGTGCGCTGAGTGGCAAAGACCTGCGCGGTCATTTTTAGCAACGCTTCATCTTTTGTGTTTTTATCGGCTTCGAAATCACCGCTTTTCAGGAACTGTACCTCGTCGGCACGCTTCGCGATGCTGGCAATGGCGGTATCATACTCGCCGATCTGCCCCTGGTTGGAGAACCACCACGTCTGAAAACCTGCCCGGTTGGCCAGGGTGACAAAATTATCCTGAAACTGCGGTTTTCCATCCACGACACGGTTGAGCGTCAGACCGAGCGATTTCTGCGTCGAGCCGCTGGCCGCCACGTAATCGGTAAACAGCGTACCGTTGACGGAGCTGGCAAACGGCGTGTTATCCCAGTGACCGCCAAACGCGCCGAGCGCATCGCGACGCGCGCTTTCACCGATCACCACCACATAGGTGTGATACTTCGGTTTCACCGCTAGCACGTTCCAGGTATCTTTCATGGTGGAAAGCTCGGCCATACGCGCCTGCTCGTCGAGCACTTCCTCGTTATTCACTACCACGTCTTTAACGAAGCGAAACACCGGATACCCGGTATCTTTAAGCTTAAACACGCCGCCCCAGGCCAGATTTTGTACCGGCGCAACAAAAAACGTCACTACGCTAAAGGCCAGGCACAGGCTTTCAATTTTACCCCATGTTTTTTTCCCGACCTGCTTACGGCGAACCGCAATCACGCCGAGAGCAAAAATGAAAAGGCCAACCACGTAGTTGTACCACGGGAAGATCGTCAGGATCTCTGTAGACTCTTCCATATTGGTGGAGTGGAGCGCCAGCAGGGTATTAAAGTTCGGCGCGCCATAGGCCTGGCCGAACGGGAAATAGGCGGCAGCCACCAGAGAACAGATCCCGATAAGCACTTTCTGCATGCGCGGTGCGCTTCGCCATAGCAGGTGAAGAATGCAGGTGAACCCGACGGCATAAAGCAGGCTAAAGGGGTAGCCAAGAGCAAAGTTAATCAACAGCGATTGCAAAAAATAAAATCCCGTCCACGGGCTTAGGGCCCGGCTGCGGGTAACAAGTGTATCAATCAGGGTTACGTTCATAGATCACTATCACGAAAACGCCATGTGCTCACCCTGGCGCCAAGGGTCAAAGCCTGCCGGACAGTGCGTGGAAAGGGAATGGAGGTCCGCTTCAGCGAGCCGCAAATTGTGCAGGGCTGCAAGAAGATAGTGCGAGCGTGAATTAAGGTCAACAGTTGCTAAACAGATGTTTTGCGAAGGGGGCTGCAAATCCGCAAAAATAATCAGGAAAAAGCGAGTTTACAACGAAAGTGTGACAGGAAAATGAAGCGGCGTGCCGCGACGCCGCTTAGTGAGAAGATTTGTCGTCCTGATGCGGTTTGGCGTTAAACATATCGCACAGCATGTTCAACAGCATTAGACGCACTTTAAAAGGAGAGTGGGTAAACACGTTCATACACCTCTTGAATTCATTCATAAGACCTCCTGATTCATGATCCCTTCGATCCGTGAAGGGTGACTGCATTACATACAGATATAGCACAGGCTATATTGTATAGCTATGGCTAATTCGTTAATTTTTTGTGCTTGTAGAGCTATGGTTTACAATGTGCGCTCCGTTACAGGGCGCTGGAAGCGTCAACCCATTGAGGAAGCACAATGAACCGTCGCGCAGGTAAGCCAACAACAAAAAAAACGACGCAACTGGTGAACGTTGAAGAGCATGTGGAAGGCTTCCGTCAGGTGCGTGAGGCGCACCGCCGGGAGCTGATTGATGATTATGTCGAACTGATCTCCGATCTGATTCGTGAAGTTGGAGAAGCGCGCCAGGTGGATATGGCCGCACGCCTGGGGGTGTCGCAGCCAACCGTTGCCAAAATGTTAAAACGTCTGGCGTCGGTCGGGCTGATCGAGATGATCCCCTGGCGCGGGGTGTTTCTCACCGCTGAAGGCGAAAAGCTGGCGCAGGAGAGCCGCGAGCGCCATCAGATCGTCGAGAATTTTTTACTGGTGCTGGGCGTCAGCCCGGAAATTGCCCGTCGGGATGCCGAAGGTATGGAACACCACGTCAGCGAAGAGACGCTGGTGAAGTTCCGCGAATTTACGCTCAAATATGGCCCCGCCGCTGAATGAACATCCCCGGCTTGCAGGCCCTGAAACGCGATCGTTTTTTCCATCTTTTACTTATCACTGGCGTTGGGCTCAGCGTCTTTGTGCCCTTCACGCCGCACACCTGGCCGGCGGCCATAGACTGGCGCACCATTATTACCCTGAGCGGTTTGATGATGCTCACCAAAGGCGTAGAGCTGAGCGGCTATTTTGACGTGCTGGGGCGCAAAATGGTGCGCCGCTTCGCCACCGAGCGCAAACTGGCTCTGTTCATGGTCTTTTCGGCGGCGCTGCTGTCGACGTTCCTCACTAATGACGTAGCGCTGTTTATCGTGGTGCCGCTTACGCTCACGCTGCGTAAGCTGTGCGAAATACCGGTTACCCGTCTGATTATCTTTGAAGCGCTGGCCGTCAATGCAGGCTCGCTGCTCACGCCGATCGGTAACCCGCAGAACATTCTGCTGTGGGGACGCTCCGGCCTGTCGTTTACCGCATTTACCTGGCAGATGGCGCCGCTGGCGCTGGCGATCGTGGCGACGCTGCTGGTGGTGGGCTGGTTTGCTTTCCCGAATAAATCGTTGCAGTACCACAGCGGTACCACCGGCCCCCAGTGGCAGCCGCGTCTCGTCTGGAGCTGCCTGGGACTGTATATCGTTTTCATTACCGCGCTGGAGTTAAACCAGGCGCTGGCGGGCGCGCTGCTGGTGGCGTGTGGCTTCCTGTTCCTCGCCCGGCGGGTGCTGGTGAGTGTTGACTGGACGCTGCTGCTGGTGTTTATGGCGATGTTTATTGACGTGCATCTGCTGATCCAGCTCCCGGTATTGCAGACCGTTCTCCATAGCGTCAGCGGTCTGTCGCAGCCGGGACTATGGCTGACGGCGATTGGTCTCTCGCAGGTGATCAGTAACGTGCCGTCCACCATTTTGCTGCTTAACTATGTTCCCCCAACGGTACTGCTGGCGTGGGCGGTCAACGTCGGCGGCTTTGGGCTGCTGCCCGGCTCGCTGGCCAACCTCATCGCCCTGCGGATGGCCAACGATCGCCGCATCTGGTGGCGCTTCCATTTATGGTCAATCCCGATGCTGCTCTGGTCTGCGGCGGTCGGTTTCGGACTATTCCTTCTCATATAGTGCGCAATTTGTCAGTTTTTCCTGGCAAATGTATAGCAACGTCCTAGCTTTAGTGAACGGCATAGTGTGATGCCGCTCACTGACAGGACCGTTGCTGAACTATGGCAGAAGATCAAAATCCACCTGCTGACGAGCAGGATCAAAACAATAACGAGCGCAAGCGCCCGGGCAAAAAACCGTTAATTATCCTTGGCATCGTGGTCATCGTGATGGTGATCGTGGCGCTGGTCTGGTGGTTTTTAACCCGTAACGAAGAGACCACCGACGACGCCTTCACCGACGGCGACGTAGTGACCATTGCCCCAAAAACGGCAGGCTACGTTACCGAACTTCGCGTGCGGGATAACCAGCGTGTAAAGAAAGGGGATGTGCTGGTGGTGATCGATCCGCGTGATACCACCGCCCAGCGCGATCAGGCTCAGGCCCAGCTTGGGCTGGCGGTTGCGCAGTTGCATCAGGCACAGGCGCAGCTGGCGCTCTCGAAGGTGCAATATCCCGCCCAGCGCGATGAAGCCAAAGCCCAGGTACTGAAAGCCCAGGCGGATATGGCCAACGCTCAGGCGGAGTACCGCCGTCAGCGCGGCGTTGACCCCCGCGCGACCACACAACAAAGCATCGATGCCGCGAACGCTCAACTGCGGAGTGCCCAGGCGGGTCTGGCCAGCGCGCAGGCGCAGCTGGAGGTGGCGGAGCAGGTCCAGCTGCAAATCCGCCAGCAGGAGACTAACGTCGAAGCCCGCGAACGGCAGGTCGATCAGGCCAGAGCGCAGCTGGAAACCGCCAACCTGAACCTCTCTTATACCGAAGTCCGCGCCCCGTTCGACGGTTTTGTCACCAAACGCAACGTCCAGCCTGGTACGCTGGTGCAGGCAGGCACGGCACTGTTCTCGCTGGTTTCCCCGAACGTGTGGGTGGTGGCGAACTTCAAGGAGTCGCAGCTTGAACGTATGAAGCCGGGCGACAAAGTGACCGTGTCCGTCGATGCCTGGCCGGATATGGCGCTCGAAGGCCATATTGACAGCATCCAGCAGGGCAGCGGCTCGCGCTTCTCCGCCTTCCCGTCGGAAAACGCCACCGGTAACTTTGTGAAGATCGTTCAGCGCGTGCCGGTGAAAATCGTCATTGATAAGGGGCTGGATCCGAACAAACCGCTGCCGCTGGGGCTGTCGGTTGAACCGAAGGTCACCGTGGAATGACGGACAGCAGCCACGAAAACTGGAAGCCCGCCAGTAACCCGTGGGCGGTGGCGATTGTGGTCACCCTGGCGGTGTTTATGGAAATTCTGGACACCACCATCGTCAACGTGGCGCTGCCCCACGTCGCGGGATCGCTCTCGGCCAGCTATGACGAATCTACCTGGGTGCTCACCAGCTACCTGGTGGCGAACGGCATCGTGCTGCCGATCTCGGCCTTCCTGAGCCGGCTGTTTGGCCGCAAGCAGTTCTTCCTGATCTGCATTGTGATGTTCACCATCTGCTCGTTCCTGTGCGGCATCGCCACCGAGCTTTGGCAAATCATCCTGTTCCGTGTGATGCAGGGCTTTTTTGGCGGCGGGTTGCAGCCCACGCAGCAATCGGTGCTGCTCGATTACTTCAAGCCGGAGGACAGGGGCAAAGCCTTTGGCCTTTCATCCATTGCCATTATCGTCGCGCCGGTACTTGGCCCGACGCTGGGAGGCTGGATCACCGATAACTACTCCTGGCGCTGGGTGTTCTTTATCAATATTCCGGTAGGGATTGTGACGGTGCTGGCCATCTATCAGCTGCTGGAAGATCCGCCGTGGGAGAAAAAGTCGGAAGAGAAGCTCACCGTCGACTGGACGGGGATCGGCCTGATCGCTCTCGGACTTGGCTGTTTGCAGGTGATGCTCGACCGGGGCGAAGATGATGACTGGTTCTATTCGAACTTTATCCGCACCTTCGCGGTACTGACGCTGGTCGGCATTATCGGCGCGATCTACTGGCTGATGTATGCCAAAAAGCCGGTGGTGGATCTGCACTGTATGAAGGACCGCAACTTTGCGATCTCCAGCCTGCTGATGGCGGGGATGGCGATGATCCTGTACGGCAGTTCGGTGGTTATTCCGCAACTGGCGCAGCAGGATTTGGGCTATACCGCCACCTGGTCCGGGCTGGTGCTCTCGCCCGGCGCGGTGCTGATTGTGCTGACTATTCCGCTGGTACTGAAGCTGATGCCGGTGGTGCAGACGCGCTGGATCATCGCCTTCGGCTTTACCTGCCTGGCGGTGTCGTTCTTCTGGTCCCGCACGCTGACGCCGGATATCGATTTCGAAACGCTGGTGCTGTTCCGCAGCGCCCAGTCGATTGGACTCGGGTTCCTGTTTGTGCCCCTCACCACCATCGCCTTTATCTCGATCCCGAGGCGGCTTAACGCCGACGCGGCGGCGCTGTTTACCATGTTCCGCAACGTGGCTGGCTCGATTGGGATTTCGCTCTCGACGGCGGCGATCACCGAGCGCTCACAGGCGCACAGCGCGCATCTGGCTTACCACGCTTCGCCGTTTAATGAGCAGTTCCAACTGGCGATACGCGAAAGCGCCCTGGCGATCCAGAACTTCACCACTCAGGTGGGCGATCCGACCGGCATTGCCACCGGGCGGATGTACCAGACCATGATCGAGCAGTCGCGCTTTCTGGCCTACATCGACGTCTTCACCATTCTGAGCGCGGTGGCCCTATTACTGATTCCGTTTTGTTTGTTGCTCTCGCCGGTTAAGAGCGAGGGGAGTGCAGGAGCACACTGATGATACACAGACGTTTACACCCCCTGATGATAATGACGCTGCTGGTGGGCTGCGCCGTCGGGCCGGACTACCAACAGCCTGCACCGCCCGCCACCACGCACTGGAACGATAAGGGCGACGGCGCGGTGAAATCGCAAACGTCCTCCGCCGCCACCAACCCGCGCTGGTGGAAAACCTTCGGCTCGCCGCAGCTCGACAGCCTGATTGAACGCGCCATCGCCGGAAATCTGACGCTACAGCAAACGGTATTGCGCATTGCCGGCGCGCGCGAACAGATTAACCAGGCCGGCGGGGCATTTTTCCCGTCGGTGAATGGCAATGTGCAGGCGACGCGCCAGCAGCTTGGGCTGGAAGGGGAGCTGAAATCCCACGGCGTGTATGACCAGTTGAATAATGTCGATCCGCAGTTGCGAAGCGCGTTAGGCCCGCTGACGCAGCCGATTAACCTCTATCAGGGCAGCTTCGACGCTCAGTGGGAAATCGACCTGTGGGGCAAGGTGCG
This sequence comes from Enterobacter cloacae complex sp. SYL001, assembly GCF_049237025.1. Classification (NCBI taxonomy): domain Bacteria; kingdom Pseudomonadati; phylum Pseudomonadota; class Gammaproteobacteria; order Enterobacterales; family Enterobacteriaceae; genus Enterobacter; species Enterobacter cloacae complex sp. SYL001. Next base: position 141,086 of record NZ_JBMKJI010000008.1, read on the forward strand.
CCGTCAGGTAGAAGCGGCCGAGGCGCAGCAGCGGGCGGCGATCGAGCAGCGTAACGATGCGCTGGTCTCGCTGGAAGCCGAAGTGGCGCGGGCGTGGCTACAGCTGCGAGGGGCGCAGAGCATCATTGCCACGCTTAATACGCAAATTCAAAGCGCGCAGCAGACGCTGGATCTGACCGAAAGCCGCCAGCGGGGCGGGCTGTCACCGCAGATGGACGTAGAAAACGCCCGGGCGCAGCTGGGCAATCTTGAAGCCCAGTTGCCGCAGTATCAGGCGCAGGAACGCCAGGCGATGAACGGGCTGGCCATTCTGCTCGGCAAACCGCCGGGGGCGCTGGATGCCGAATTACAATCCGTGCAGCCGATGCCAGCGTTGCCGGATATTGTGCAAACCGGCATTCCGTCAACGCTGGCGCGTCGTCGCCCGGACGTGCGCGAAGCTGAGGCGAACCTCCATGCCGCTACGGCGCAAATTGGCGTCTCGGTAGCCGAACTGTTCCCAAGCTTCACCCTCTCCGGGCAGTTTGGCCTGCGTAACAGCGAATCCGGCTGGCTGACCGACTGGAGCAGCCACTTTTACAGCTTCGGTCCGCAGGTCTCCATCCCCATCTTCCAGGGCGGTCGGCTGGTCTCCAGCGTCAAGGTGGCCCGCGCACAGCAAGGGGCGGCGGTGCTGGACTATCGTCAGACGGTGCTGACGGCGCTCGGCGACGTTGAAAACGCGCTGGTGAGCTATCGCACTGACCAGCAGCGTGAGGCGGGCCTGGCGAAAACCATCGACGCGCTGCAAAACGCTTTTGATCTCGCCAGCGACAGCTACCGACAGGGGATCGCCAGTTTTATTGACGTGCTGGACGCCCAGCGTCAGCTCGCTCAGGCCGAACAGCAGCGGGCGCAGGCGCAGGTGCAGAGCGCGCTTGACCTGGTGGCGCTCTACAAAGCCCTCGGCGGCGGCTGGGAGCCGTATCAGCAGGTTCAGCTGCCAGACTACAGCGTCTTTGGCGATGCCCCGCGCGGATAGATTCAGAGGATTGGGCAAGAAACGGACAGGAACGCCACATTCGCGATGGCTGGGGGGCGGGTATAACTAACAGACACCCAATCGACATGCGAGGAAAGCGTTATGCGTTATCAAAAACTGGGCAATACCGGACTGTTTGTTTCTGAACTCTGCCTCGGCACCATGACCTTCGGCGGCGAGGGCGGCATGTGGGGCAAGATTGGCCAGCTAAGGCAAAACGAAGCCGAGCAGCTGGTGGGCCGCGCGCTGGACGCGGGCATCAACTTTATCGACACTGCCGACGTCTATTCGGAAGGACGCTCGGAGGAGATCCTCGGGCAGGCGCTGAAAAACCTGAACGTTCCACGTGAAAACGTGGTGGTCGCCACAAAGGTGTTTGGTGAAACGGGCACGGCGGGAGTGAACTCACGCGGCGGCTCGCGCTATCACATTATCGACAGCGTAAAGGAGAGCCTGCGCCGCCTGCAGCTCGATCATATCGATCTCTATCAGCTGCACGGTTTCGACCCCGCGACCCCCATTGAGGAGACGCTTTACGCACTGGATAACCTTGTACAGCACGGTCACGTGCGATACATCGGCGTCTCGAACTGGACTGCGTGGCAGATTGCCAAAGCGCTCGGTATTTCTGAACGTCTTGGGCTGGCGCGTTTCGCATCGTTGCAGGCGTATTACACCATTGCCGGACGTGACCTGGAGCGCGAGCTGGTGCCGATGATGCAGAGCGAAGGCGTCGGATTGATGGTCTGGAGCCCGCTGGCGGGCGGCCTGCTGAGCGGAAAATACGGTCGTGACGGGCAGAGCGAAACCGGAGGCCGCCGTCTGGAATTTGACTTCCCGCCGGTGAATAAAGATCGCGCCTTCGACTGCGTGGACGTAATGCGCGTCATTGCCGAGCGTAGGGGCGTCTCCGTGGCGCAAATCGCGCTGGCATGGCTGCTGCATCAAAAAGCGGTGACAAGCGTCATTATTGGTGCGAAACGCGTCGATCAGCTGGACGATAATATTGCCGCCACCGGGATCCGCTTAAGCGAAGACGAGCTTAAACAGCTTGATGCCGTCAGCGCGCTGCCGCGCGAATATCCAGGCTGGATGCTGGAGCGGCAGGGGGAATACCGTCGTAGTCAGCTCGCGCAGCAGTAACCTTCCTTTTCCCCGGTGGCGCTTCGCTTACCGGGGCTACTATCTCTGGTCTTTATTTCAACCCACCTCACAAAAAATGCTCCTTCTCTTTGCCTGATGTTTCATCTCGATCTATATGACTAGTCATGAAATTTAAATGACTAGTCATATAGGGAGCAACCATGAACAAATCACTGCCAGCCAACTTTTTATGGGGCAACTCGGTATCCAGCATGCAGACGGAAGGGGCATGGAATGAGGGCGGGAAGGGGATGTCGGTATATGACATTCGGGAAGCAGGAGAAAACATCTCCGACTGGAAAGTGGCGACCGACTCCTACCACCGCTACCGGGAAGATTTCGATCTGATGCAGGATCTGGGCATGAGCTGCTACCGCTTCCAGATCTCCTGGAGCCGCGTCTGCCCGCAGGGTGACGGCGAGTTCAACGCCGAAGGTATCGCGTTTTACGACCGCTTTATTAACGATCTGCTCGCCCGCGGTATTGAGCCGATGGTCTGCCTCTACCACTTCGATATGCCTCTGGCGCTGGCGCAGGAGTACAACGGCTTCAACGACCGCCGGGTGATGGAGGCCTTTATCCGCTACGGCAAGAAGATGATCGACTGCTACGGCGATCGCGTGAAGTACTGGCTGACCTTCAACGAGCAGAACATTTTCCATATGCCGGAAGCTTTTCGCATTTCCGGTTACATGAAAGGTGAACAAACCCTGCGCGAGCTGTATGAGCTTCAGCACCATGCGATGGTGGCGCACATGACTCTGACCGAATACCTGCACCAGACTAAGCCAGGCAAGCTGATGGGCGGCATGCTGGCGCACCAGCTGATTTATCCGGCCACCTGCAAACCGCGTGATATCTTCTGCGCCCAGCAGTACGACGAATTCCTCAACCAGAACCTGCTGCGCGTCTTCGCGGGACAGGGCTACAGCCCGGCGGTGATGGCGGTGGTGGAGCAGGAGGGCTTCGGTGATATCTACCGCGCAGACGATCTCGCGCTGTTTGCGCGCACGAAGAACGACTTTATGGCCTTCAGCTATTACGCCAGCAAAACGCTGGATAGCGATGCCATCCCGGAAGGCACGCCGGTGAACCATTACCTGCTGCATGGCGAGAAAAATAACCCGTACCTGAAAGCCACCGAGTGGAACTGGCAGATCGACCCGCTGGGCTTTCGCACCATCATCACCCGCTATGCCAACGACTGGCGGATGCCGGTATTCCCGATTGAAAACGGCATCGGCGTGATCGAGTCCTGGGACGGGGTAAACCCGATCGAGGACACCTACCGCATCGACTACCACCGGGCGCACATCGAGGCGATGAAAGCGGCAATATTCGAGGACGGGGCAGAGGTAATGGGCTACCTCGGCTGGGGCTTAATCGACATTCTCAGCTCGCAGGGTGACATGCGTAAGCGCTACGGCGTGGTCTACGTCAACCGTGAAAATCACGATCTGAAAGACCTTAAGCGCGTGCCGAAGAAGAGCTACGCGTGGTTAAAACAGGTTATCCATACTAACGGACGCGAGATGTAAGCCGTACGCTGCCGGGCCGTTTTTGTGACTGATTGATGGGAATACTCCGCTATGTCTGAAACAAAAATAACACCGCACATGCAGTCTTTTGTCGATAAATTTGTTGAGTTCTCGGCGCGCCTGGCAAACCAGGTGCATCTTCGCTCCCTGCGCGACGCTTTCGCCACGGTGATGCCGATTTTCATCCTCGCCGGTCTGGCGGTGCTGGTGAACAACGTCGTGTTTCCATGGGTGCTGGAAGGCGACACGCTCACGCAGTTTAAGGTGTGGGGCGAGGCGATTATCAACGGCACGCTGAACATCGCCGCGCTGCTGCTGGCGCCGATGATCGCCTGGTCGCTGGCGCGCAACAAAGATTTCGACAATCCGGTCTCGGCAGTGGTTATCGCCGTCAGCAGCTTCATCATCATGATGCCGATGCGCTTACAGATTACGCCTGTTGGCAGCGACGCCACGGTAAACGTTACCCAGGTGCTGACGTTCGCCAATATCGGCTCCACCGGGATTTTCGCCGGGGTGCTGATTGGGCTGCTCTCAACCGAGCTGTTTATCGCCATTTCACGGCTGAAGGCGCTGCACATTTCGCTGGGGGAGAACGTGCCTCCGGCGGTGAGCAAATCCTTTACCGCGCTGATCCCGACGATCCTCACGCTCTCCCTGTTTGCGGTGCTGGCGGCCATACTGGCGAACGTTCTGCATACGGATCTGATCCATCTCATTACGACATTCATTCAGCAGCCGCTGCGGCTGATCAACACCAGTCTGCCCGGGACGATCTTCATTTACAGCTTCGGTAACTTCCTGTTCACGCTCGGTATTCATCAGTCGGTGGTCAACAGCGTGGTGCTGGAGCCGTTTCTGCTGATCAACACCAACGAGAACATGCTGGCCTTTGCCAACGGCCAGCCGATCCCACACATCATCAACAACATCTTTGTGCCGACCTTTGGCATGGTGGGCGGGACGGGCAGCACTATCTCATTGCTGATCGCTATCTTCATCTTCTCAAGACAGAAATCAGCGAAGCAGGTGGCGCGTCTGTCACTGGCGCCGGGTCTGTTCAACATCAACGAGCCGGTGATTTTCGGCCTGCCGATTGTCTTTAACCTGCCGCTGATGATCCCGTTTGTGCTGCTGCCCGCTATCGGGATTTACTTTGCGTGGCTCTGTACCACGCTGGGGCTCATGTCGCGCTGCGTGGTGATGATCCCGTGGACGACCCCGCCGATCCTCAGCGCCTGGCTGGCGACGGCGGGGGACTGGCGGGCGGTGGTGGTGCAGTTGGCAATCATCGTATTTGGTGTATTCTTCTACCTGCCTTTCCTCAAAGTTGCCGAGCGAGTGGCGTTGAAAAACAGCGGGACAGAACACTAATTTAAGGAAGGACGATGGCGGCGAAGTACATCACCATAGCGCGGGAAATTAAGAAACGCATTATCACCCAGCAGTACGCCGCCAATGAACCTCTGCCGGACCAGTTCGCGCTGGCGGCGGAGTTCAGCACCAGCCGGATGACCATTCAGCAGGCGATGCGTCAGCTGATCGTAGAAGGGCTGGTCTATACCCGACAGGGGCAGGGCACGTTCATCCGCAAAAATTTCCTCCAGCTTTCCCAGTGGGATCTCTCCGGCAGCGACTACTTCGGGGCGACCAAGACCTGGGAACATTTAGGCACGGTGACGAGCCAGGTGGTGCACTTCGAACTTCGCTTCCCGAACGAGAAAGAGCAGGCCTCGCTGATGATAAATCCGGATACGCCGATCTATGACTTCATCCGTCTGCGTTTACTCAACGGTGAGCCAATGTCCCTGGACGCCACGGTGATGCCGCTCAATCTGGTGCCCGGGCTGAACAAAACCCATCTTGAAAGTTCGGTATTCCGGTATGTGCAGGAGACGCTGGGGCTGAAGATCATGGGATCGTATCGTGTGGTGCGGGCGCTGAAGCCCAGTGCGCTGGATATGCAGCATCTGGTCTGTGAGCCAACCGACCCGGTGCTGGAGGTGGAGCAGGTGATCTATCTGGAAGATGGTACGCCGCTGGAGTACGCCCATTGTCACTATCGCTATGATCATGGCGGCATCGTTATTGTGAATAACGGATAAAAAAAAGCGGGCCTCGAGGCCCGCTTTGTTCGTGCTCGCGATTAGTTCAAACGCACCGGCATACCGGAACGGTTCTGAATCGCCTGGTCAACGATGGTCGTGTCAACATCCGCCTGAGAGGTAACGGACTGCACCGCGCTGGTCAGCTTAATCGGTACGATTTCGTTGTTGTTGATCTGATCTTCGCTGGTGGACAGCGGGTTATGCACTTCAATGTAACGGCTGCCGTCCGGCTCTGACGTCGCTTTCACCGGTTCGTTAATGAACTGCACGCGCGTACCGACCGGCACGTTATCGAACAGGAATTTGATGTCTTCATTACGCAGACGTACGCAGCCGTGGCTTACGCGCAGGCCGATACCGAAGTTGGCGTTAGTACCGTGGATGGCATACAGACGACCAATGTACAGCGCGTACAGACCCATCGGGTTATCCGGGCCAGCAGGCACAACGGCCGGCAGCGGTTCACCGGCAGCAATGTACTCAGCGTGCATTTTGGCGGTCGGCGTCCAGGTTGGGCCCGCTTTCTTACGCTCCACTTTGGTGGTCCAGTTCAGCGGGGTGTCTTTACCCAGCTGACCGATACCGATAGGCAGAACGATCACGGTGTTAGTGCCTTTCGGGTAGTAATACAGACGCATTTCGGCGCTGTTAATCACGATACCTTCGTGCACGGTATCCGGCAGGATCAGCTGCTGTGGAATGTTGAGTACGGTACCCGCTTTCGGCAGATACGGGTCAACGCCCGGGTTCGCTTCCAGCATGTTAGACAGGCCGAGCTGATACTGCGCCGCGAAGTATTCCAGCGGCTGAGTGTTACCTTCCGGAACCGTCACCACCTGGTTTTCACCCACCAGACGGCTTCCGTCTGTCGGCAGGGGATACGTCACCGCAGACGCGGTCTTACAAAAACCTACTACGGCTAACGCCGCCGCAAAAAGCGTTGTTAATTTCATGTTCATGTTATGCGAGGTATCTAAGCCATTCTGGCGATGAGTTGAGAAGTCTGAATCTGTAATGGGAGCGCATTATATGTGCATTCCCGTTAACTGGGAATTCAGATGTGTACGAAATCACATTTTTTTCGATTTTGTTAAAGTTTAGTGGATTACCGCAACACAGGATCTCAATTCGGAATTGTGGCATAATGCCGCGTTTATCACACTTTTCGCAGGAATCTCTCCGTGTTAGTTACCAGCAACGTCACTATGCAGTTTGGCAGTAAGCCGCTGTTCGAAAATATTTCCGTCAAATTTGGCGGCGGCAACCGTTACGGCCTGATTGGTGCCAACGGTAGCGGAAAATCCACCTTTATGAAGATCCTCGGCGGTGACCTGGAGCCGACGCTGGGCAACGTCTCGCTCGACCCGAACGAGCGTATCGGTAAGCTGCGTCAGGATCAGTTCGCCTTCGAAGAGTTCACCGTGCTCGACACCGTGATCATGGGGCATGCGGAGCTGTGGGAAGTGAAGCAGGAGCGCGATCGTATCTACGGTCTCGCTGAGATGAGCGAAGAAGACGGTTACAAAGTGGCCGACCTGGAAACGCAGTACGGCGAAATGGACGGTTATTCTGCGGAAGCGCGTGCGGGCGAACTGCTGCTGGGCGTCGGCATTCCTGTTGAACAGCACTATGGTCCGATGAGCGAAGTTGCGCCAGGCTGGAAGCTGCGTGTGCTGCTGGCGCAGGCGCTGTTCTCTAACCCGGACATCCTGCTGCTCGACGAACCGACCAACAACCTGGACATCGACACCATCCGCTGGCTGGAGCAGACCCTGAACGATCGCGACAGCACCATGATCATCATCTCGCACGACCGTCACTTCCTTAACATGGTGTGTACGCACATGGCGGATCTGGATTACGGCGAGCTGCGCGTTTATCCGGGCAATTACGATGAGTACATGACGGCGGCAACCCAGGCGCGTGAACGTCTGCTTGCCGACAACGCCAAGAAGAAAGCGCAGATTGCGGACCTGCAATCCTTCGTGAGCCGCTTCAGCGCTAACGCCTCTAAATCGCGCCAGGCAACGTCGCGTGCCCGTCAGATCGACAAAATCAAGCTCGAAGAGGTAAAAGCCTCCAGCCGTCAGAACCCGTTCATTCGCTTCGAGCAGGACAAGAAGCTGTTCCGTAACGCGCTGGAAGTGGAAGCCCTCACCAAAGGCTTCGATGAAGGCCCGCTGTTCAAAAACTTCAACCTGCTGCTGGAAGTGGGCGAGAAGATTGCTATCCTGGGTGCCAACGGCGTGGGTAAATCCACTATGCTGAAAACTCTGGTGGGCGAAATGCAACCGGATAACGGTACCGTGAAATGGTCTGAAAACGCGCAGATTGGTTACTACGCGCAGGACCATGAATATGAGTTCGAAAACGATCTGACCGTCTTCGACTGGATGAGCCAGTGGAAGCAGGAAGGCGACGACGAGCAGGCGGTACGCAGCATTCTGGGGCGTCTGCTGTTCAGCCAGGACGACATCAAAAAGCCCGCCAAAGTGCTCTCCGGTGGTGAAAAGGGCCGTATGCTGTTCGGCAAGCTGATGATGGAAAAACCGAATATCCTGGTGATGGACGAACCAACCAACCACCTGGATATGGAATCGATCGAATCCCTGAACATGGCGCTGGAGATGTATCAGGGCACCCTAATCTTCGTCTCTCACGACCGTGAGTTCGTCAGCTCCCTGGCGACCCGCGTGATCGAAATCACGCCAGAGCGCGTGGTGGACTTCACCGGTAACTACGAAGATTACCTGCGCAGTAAAGGTATCGAGAGTTAAAAAAATAGCCGGGTGGCGGCTTCGCCTTACCCGGCCTACGTTCTATCCCCTCTCCCTGTGGGAGAGGGTTAGGGTGAGGGCATCAGGCCGCACTAAACCACCCACTCGCCCCCTTCAACCCCGTTCACCCGCAGCGTACGTTTTTCCCCCGTCGGTAACGACACCTTCAGTGCCTTCCATGCCGGACGATAGTCGCCGCGCGCATTCACCTTCAGGTTGATACTTGCGCCGTCGCACACCATCTCCCATTCCACCCACAGCGCATTGCCGTTCAGGTAGCCCCAGCTTTCGCCGTCATCCTCAAACAGCAGCCCGGAGGTGGTGCCGACGCCTTTCACCGGGAACAGTTTTAGCTCGCGGGTATCGTCTTTATCGGCGCACACGTGACGGATGCGTTCGCTGAGCGGCAAACCGGCCCCTGCGCGCACCAGAAGCGGCAGCTTTTCCAGCGGCGCATCAAGGACGATCGATTGCCCGCCCGCATACCACGCGTGGGTGTAAAAATCGTACCAGCCGGTTTCGTTATCCGGCAGCCAGACGCGGCGCTCGCGCTGCCCGGCTTCGACGACGCTGGCCACCAGCAGGTCACGGCCCAGCAGGAAGTCGTCGCACTCTTCAAAGGTCTGCGCATCGTGCTCATGATCGAGGAAGGTCGGGCGCAGCATCGGCTCGTCGTCGGCGTGCGCCTGCCAGAGCAGGGTGTAGAGGTACGGCAGCAGGCGATAGCGCAGTTCAATGGCGCTACGAATCGCAGGGGTCACGCCCGGGTACATCCACGGTTCGTTCACGGTGCGATCGTCATTCCACGAGTGGATGGTAAAGCGCGGATGCATCACGCCGTTCTGTACCCAGCGCACGAACAGCTCGGCATCCGGCTTGTCGCCGGAGAAACCGCCGACGTCGTGACCGACGTTGAACAGTCCGGACAGGCTCATGCCCAGGCCCATGCGGATGTTGTAGCGCAGGGTGTCCCAGTTGGTACGGTTGTCGCCGCTCCAGGTCTGAACGTAGCGCTGCATTCCGGCACAGCCGGAGCGGGAGATCAGATACGGACGTTTATCCGGCGCAAAGCGCTGCTGTGCTTCCAGCGAGGCGCGCATCATCAGCAGCGGCATCACCGGGCGAATATGCTTGATGGCGATCTCCTGGCCGAAGCCATAGCAGCGCGCTTCCCCGTCCCACACTTCATACTCGTTGTTGTCGTTCCAGGTGGAGTCGATGCCCATCTCCAGCAGCTGCGTGGTCACGCCGTTCTGCCACCACTGCACCGTCTGCGGGTTGGTGAAGTCGAGATGCGATCCTTCGTCATCCCAGAAGCTGGAACGTTCAGGCGCATCGGTTTCTGAATCGCGAATGAACAGGCCGCGTTCCGCCACTTCGCCGTAGCGGGGATGATCCTGCAACAGGCACGGCTTGATGTTTGCCGCAAGCCGCAGCCCCGAGTCGTGGAACGCCTGGCTCATCACCTTCGGCTGCGGCACTTTGTCGTAGTTCCAGTTAAAAACGTAGCGCTTGCCGTTAATCGAGGTATAGCCGGAGGAGAGCTGGAACGAGTCGCACGGAATGGCATGCTCATCGCACAGGCGGATGAAGTTCATCAGCTGGTCCTGCGCGTCCGGCGCGTCGGTGTAGTGCATGGTTGAGCCGCTGTAGCCCAGGCTCCACTTCGGTCCGAACAGCGTTTTCCCCGTCAGGCGCACGAAGGCTTTCGTCACGTCCAGCACGCGCTTGCCGGTGAAGAGGTAGTAGTCAATATCGCCCGCTTCCGCCTGCCAGCGGCGGTAGGCGGTGTGATAGTTGTCGATCTCGTTACCCAGATCCAGCCAGCAGCTGCTCAGGTTATCGTAGAACAGGCCGTAGCTCACGTCATCGCGACGGGTGAGGGTGAACGGGATGTGCTTGTAAAGCGGATCGGTGCTGGCGGCGTTATAGCCCATCGCGTCCAGGTTACGCATCTCATAGCGTTTGCCGTTACGCTGTAAATCCCCCGCTTTCTCACCCAGACCGTAAAAACGTTCATCCTTGCGACGGCTGAGATAGTGCGCCACGCCGTCACCGTGGGCATTGAGCAGGTAGGCGCTGGTGGGACGGTCGTTAACCAGCGGCTGCCACTCGCCCGCTTCATTGCGGTAGTGCCACTCCAGCCACAGGGGCTGGTGGACGGTGACGCGCAGCTGTTCGGTCGCTACGGTTAACGCATCGCCCAGCTGCGTCAGTGTCCAGGCCGGGCAGGTGAAGCCACTGACATCGTCACGACGGCGGCCTTCCCACGGTACGTCTTGTTCCGGCGCGATGCTCCAGGTGCGGTCCAGCGCCAGCTGGCCTTTACGCTTGATCAGCACGCGGAACAGATTCTCTTCCAGCACATACAGGCACAGACGGTGCTGGTTATCCACCAGCAGTTCCAGATGATTCGCCGACTGCGTATCGATGGTCCAGTTTTTCAGGGTTTTCATATGCAATACATCCACTATCAGGCGCGCTTGGCGCGACGTTCAGCAATAAATGCCACCAGGAAGAAAGCGCCAATCAGGTCAAAGAAGCCCATGGCGATAAAGAGCGGGTTGAAGCCGATTTTGTCGGCGGTCACCCCAATCAAAAGAGAGAACAGGAAGCTGGCGATCCACGCCGCCGAGCCGCGCATGCCGTTAACCGTCGCCATCTGGCCCTTGTCGAACGACTCCACGACCAGCGCGCTCAGCATGCAGGAGATAATCTGGTGGCCGAAACCGCCGATGGAGATCAGCACGATGGTGATATACGGGTCGCGGGTCACGGCCACAACGGCCAGAGAAATCATCAGAAACGCGCCGGTCACTGAACTTGCCACCACCGAGTTGACGCGGGTGCAGCCGAACCAGCGGGTGTAAAGCCGGGTGAGGTAGCCACTCGCCACGCTGCCGAGGTCGGCGGCGAGGAACGGCAGCCAGGCAAACATCGCGATCTGTTTCAAATCCATGCCGTGCTCTTTGGCGAGGTAAAGCGGCACCCAGAAGCTCAGCACCGCCCAGGCGGGTTCCGCCATAAAGGCCGGAATGGCGATACCGTAGAACCGTTTGTTCTTCGAGACGGTTTTCAGCGCGGTCAGAAAGGGCAGCCTGACCGGTGCGGGTTCGTTATCCTGTTTGATAAACGCCAGCTCGTCGCGGCTCAGGTTCGGGTGCTGCTCCGGGTTGTGATAGAAGATCCACCACAGGATCACCCACAGCAGCGCCAGCACGCCGGTAAACATAAACGCACCCTGCCAGCCGAACGACGCATGAGCGAAGTAAATGATTGGCGGAGCCAGCATCGCACCGATGGAGAAGCCCACGCCCGCCCAACCGGCGGCAACAGGACGCTCTGATTTCGGGAACCATTCACCGATGGTTTTGGCGTTCGCTGGCGTGGCGGCGGCTTCGGACGCGCCCATAAAGAAGCGAAGGATCGCGAGATGCAGCCAGCTCCCGGCACCTGCGTGGAAGATACACATCAGCGCCCAAATCCCGGCGCAGACCATAAAGCCAATCTTGAGGCCGATAACGTCAATCAGCCAGCCGCAAAGGGGCTGGAAAATGGTATAGGCGATCTGGAACGCGCCGACGATCCACGAGTATTGCTCGGTGGTGATACCAAGGCTCTCTTTCAGCTCGGGGGCGAGAATACCTAACGAGTTACGGGTGATGTAGTTTACGGTCACGCCAAGAAGAAACAGCACCAGTACGTACCAGCGCAGATTCTTAATGACGCGACGGGTTTTGCTTGTCGCAACGGTGTTGTTGATGTCCTGACTCATTTTCTTCTCCACAAGACGGACGGTAAGGGACAAAGGTTCAGGTGTCACACAGCGTCAGGCGTTTGAAAGTTATCTGTTTTAGAGTGCTAAGCTGCTATACAACTAGTATGGAAGTTGTGTGACAGGTTCACCTTAAGAGAGAAATTGAGCAGGAAATAGTGGATTTTGTGCAAACTTTCTCATAACCGAGGTTTAATTTTCGGCATTATGGCCTTCTCGCAAGTTATTACCTGATAAAGATGTTGTGAAAATTTTTTCATTTCACATCCGGAGCCAGATCACAAAATGGATAAAAGGCTTAAAATCACCGAAATCGCCGCCCGTACCCGGCTCTCCATCAGCACCGTTTCCCGCGTGCTGGCGGGGAAGGCAAACACCAGCGAAAAAGCACGGGCAACGGTGCTGGCATGCGCGCGGGAGCTGGGGGTAATAGAGGGCATGGCGGCGGGGCGTCTGTTGCTTAACAGCCTGATGGTGTTTGCCCCGCAGCGGGCGTTTGACGAGCGGTCTGACATCTTTTACTACCGCGTCATCCAGAGCGTGAGCAAAGGGCTGGCTTCGCACGAGGTTCGCCTGCGCTATTGTGCGCTGGAGGAGAACGACAGCGACGCCCAGCTGTTTCTGGCCCGCATGAACGAAGTGGACACCCAGGCGGCGATCCTCCTCGGTATCGACGATCCGCATATCCACGATCTGGCGGTAGACGTGGGCAAACCCTGCATGCTGATTAACTGCCGGGACCGCCACATGCGCCTGCCCGCCGTCGCGCCGGATCACCGCGCCATTGGCGAGCGGGCGGCGGAGTACCTGTTCGAGATGGGGCACCGGGAGGTGATGAATGTGCTGTGTTTGCGTCGCTATACCATGGAGCTGCGCCTGTCGGGGATCCGCGACGCGTGGCACGGCCATAACCTCAGGTTTAGCGACCGGCGCGATCTGCTGATGGTGCCAAGCTTCAGCGCCAAAGAGACGGAGCAGCTGGTGAGTGAGTGGCTTCACCAGCAAAAAGGGAAAGATCTGCCGACGGCGTTCCTGGTGGGCGGCGACTTTATGGCGGCGGGGACCATCAGCGCCCTGCAAAAACACGGTCTGCGCGTGCCGCAGGATGTCTCGGTGATGAGCATCGACGGCTTTAATCTCGCGGCGATTCAGGATGTGCCTCTGACGGCGGTGCATGTCCCGCGCGATGAGCTGGGAACAGAAGCGGTATATATGCTCCAGCAGCGGCTGATGCGCCCGGACGCGCCGGTCGGAACATTGCTGCTAAACGGCACGCTGGCCGTGCGGGAATCGGTACGGCGGATACGTCAGGGAAAACGACGCACCGCCGTTGAGCGGGAAGGGCTTTACGACAGTTAAGCCATGCCCAGCGCGCGCTTGCCGTGGATGTTCAGATCGTTCACGGTGAAACGGTCCTGCCAGCTTTTCTCATAATCCTCGCGCGGGAAATCTCCCGGTGACGCGCCGGTTTCCAGCGCTTCCTTGACCTTTTTCGCGTAGGCGAGGTTTTTCTCGCACATCGGCGCGGCAGGAATATACATCACGTTGCCCCAGCCCTGTTGGTTTTCCACCGGCGCGACCGAGTGGATCACATCGCAGTGCCACCAGACAGAATCACCGGCTTCCAGCGCGGGAATGCTGGTCAACGCTTCGATGAGCAGCGGATGCCACTTCTCAGAAATCGGCAGCACGCGCCCCGGCGCCACGCCGCACAGTTCGTCTTCCGGCACGTCGTCCAGCAGCGGACGCAGCAGAATGTAAGCCATCGCTTCCGGGATCGGCACCACGTGCAGCAGCCCCTGGCCGGGGATCATGTCCGACAGTGCCGTCCAGCCCTGGAAGGTGCGGAACACGGAGCATTTGGTGGTGTTATCCACCGTGTACTCTTCCACCTCGGTACGGTGCGCAGCATTCCACGGATCGTATTTTTCAACGTTGCCGTCAAACACGCGGGCAAAGACCTGCTGATAAGCGGGCAGCAGCCAGCGCTCCAGCGCGCCGGAATCGGTGTGTGCGCCAAGGCCTTTCGAGGTTGTTCCTGGTGGGCGGCGGCGAATGCGGTCCGGATAAATTACGCTCACGTCCGGGTCGAACCACTGCTTACCGTTGCTCTCAAATGTCCATAAACGGTTCAGGAACGACTGTACCTGTGCCATCTCTTCACTCTGGCGCGCCTGCATTTGCGCCTGAGACCAGTAGATCGGATAAATCTCCGGGCGAGAGGCCGTTAAGGTGCCGAAGAAGTTATCGCCGGGTCCTTTGTAAACCTCGTCAAACTTATTCAGATCGAGGTAGTCGAGCATCGATTGATCCCATGCCAGCGCCTGCTCGCGCGGGAAGTGGCTTTTGATCACCGCGCAGCCGCGACGTTTAACCGCTTCGCGCTGTTCGGCGGTGATCGTACCGTTTTTCACATCCGTAAAGGGGATTACCGGCCATACGGATTCACCTTTATTTTTAAGGGCATTAATTTCCGCCACGCGGGCGGCGATTTTGTCGCTAAGCCGGTCGAACACTGCCTGCACGTCACCGATCTGGGCCCGTAGCGCGCGTTTCATCTGACGAATTGCCGCTTTGTGGTCCGCTGGCAACGTTTCGCTGGTAAAGGTCATAACTGCCTCGCATCTTTCATTCGAAAGTAAAAGTGTCTACAAGTGATACTTTAAGTTAAAAATAAGTTAATGCAAGTTTAAAACCTTGACGGGCGACACAGGATGGAAAAAGAGTGAAGGGGCCGGAGTGAGGCTCCGGCAGGTAGGGGATCAGACGTCGAACGGGGAGTGGGCGTCGAGCACGGCCTGAATCACATTCAGCGCGCCCTGATGGTTGTTATCGTCGGTAGTGTAACGGCTGACCGCTTTAATGCTTTCTGCCGCATTGCCCATCGCAAATGAATATTTCACCAGCTTCAGCATTTCCGCATCGTTGCCACTGTCGCCAATGCCGACGCACGCCTGCGGGGAGACTTTCCAGCGTTTCAGCAGACGACTGATGCCGTTGGCTTTGTGCAGGCCCGGGATAATCAAATCGACAAAACCGAAGCCGCTGGTAACCGGCTTCATGATGCCGTCCAGGGAGACATGCAGTTTATCGACCAAATTCGGGATATCGCTGTCCGGCAGGTTCAGGGAGAATTTAAACAGCACGTCGTCAATGTCGCGGTAATCGCTGATGGGTTTTAAGCGATGGTAGTGTTTCGACATCAGCTTCACGAACGCTTCTGGAGCCTTATCGCTGACGTACGCGCTCTCCAGCCCGCATGCCACAAAGTTCAGCCCTTTGTCTTTCAGTAGTTCACCAATGACGATCTGCGACTCATGACGCGTTAGCTCACCGTGGAAAATCTGTTCGCCGTGGTCGAACACCAGCGCGCCGTTTTCCGCGACGAAGGAGATCTGATCTTTCAGCTCCGGGAAAAAGGAGATGAGCTGGTAATACTGGTTGCCGCTGGCGACAACAAATTCGATGTTACGGGCTTTAAGCTGCTCAAACTGTGCCTGGAAGCGGTCACGATCGTACTGCTTGGCATCATCAAGGAAAGTTCCGTCCATATCGGTGACGATAACTTTTACGGTCATACTGTGCTCCTGGGTCACTGCGTTTTGAAACATTCTAATAACAAGGTGACGGGGAGCACAAATTTAATTTCGAATGAAAGTCAGAAAGCCGGGTGGCGGCTTCGCCTTACCCGGCCTAAGGGGAGACAATGTAGGCCCGGTAAGCGAAGCGCCACCGGGCGTTTTTTTACAGTGTATGCTCGGTACGGGCAATAATATCGTCCTGCGCATCCGGTGACAGGGCGGTGAAGAACGCCGAGTAACCCGCGACGCGCACCACCAGGTCACGATACTGATCAGGGTGTTTCTTCGCTTCCAGCAGCGTTTCGCGCGAGACAATGTTGTACTGAATATGCCAGCCTTTATGCACCTCGAAGAAGGTGCGCAGCAGCACCATCAGCTTCTGGCGATCGCTGTCGTTTTCCAGCGTCGACGGATTCAGCTTCTGGTTAAGCAGCACGCCGCCGAGGATCGCTTCCGTCGGCAGTTTACCCACGGAGCCAATCACCGCCGTCGGGCCGAGGTGGTCGGTACCGGAGGCCGGGCTTGCCCCTTCCGCCAGCGGGGTGTGCGCTTTACGTCCGTCCGGCGTCGCCATGGTTGCTACGCCAAACGGTACGTTTGCGGAGATAGACGACGTGCCCGCGTAGTAGTTACCCCCAATTGGGCCACGGCCATAGCGTGGGTTGTGATACTGCTTCAGTTCTTCAATGTAGGTTTCGTAGGCACGGGTCAGCAGCAGGTCCACGCTGTCGTCGTCGTTGCCGTACTTCGGCGCGCCGTTGATCAGGCGCTGGCGCAGCTGCTCGTGGGTCAGCCCCTCGAAGTCATCCGCCAGCGCCGCCGCCAGCTGTTGCTGACCGATAACGCCCTGGTCAAACACCAGCTTCTTCACCGCGGCCAGGCTGTTACCGAGGTTGGCGATCCCCACCTGAAGGCCGGAAACCCAGTCATACTTCGCGCCGCCCTGCTTAATGCTTTTCGCGCGTTCGATGCAGTCGTCCACCAGCGCCGAGCAGAGAATATCGTGGACGTTCTCTTCCAGCATGGTGTCCACCACGTACTCGATTTCAATAGATTTGCGGGTGTAGTAGCGGATCTGGTTATCCCACGCCGCCATCACTTCGTCGAAATTGCCGAAATTACCGGCCGAAAGCGCTTTTTCCTGCGGCAGGAATACCTGGCCGCTGGTGGCATCGCGACCGCCTTCCAGCGCTGCCAGCATCACGCGGGCGAAGTTGATAAAGCTCATGCCGGTGCAGCGATAGCCCCACTTTCCGCCGACGGCGGTTTCGATGCAGCCAATCGCCGCATAGTCATACGCGTCCTCTCGTTCCACGCCGAGTTTGATAAATTCCGGGATGACGATTTCATCGTTGTTAAACGCTGGCATCCCGAAGCCGCAGCGGATCACCTGCACGCAGGCGTCGAGGAAGTCGTTGCTCATGCCCGCGTGGTAGCGCACGCTCAGGTTCGGCTGGGTGGAGCGCAGGCGACCGCAGGACTCCAGAATCGCGTAGGAGAGCGGGTTGACCGCGTCCATCGGCTCACCGTTGACCAGCTTCTGGCCGCCGATGGTAACGTTCTGATACAGCGGGCTGCCCGCAGAGGCTTTGGAGTGCGAGCCGGAGCGGATTTTGTTCACCTCCAGCAGCTTCAGCCAGCAGCTGTGCAGCAGCTCAATGGCGTGCTCGCGATCCAGACTCTGGTCCAGCTCCACGTCGCGGCGATAGTACGGGTAAAGGTACTGGTCCATACGGGCAAAGGAGACGGAGTGACCGTTGGACTCAATTTGCAGGATCAACTGAATGAAGTAGCACAGCTGTAGCGCCTGCCAGAAGGTTTTTGGCGGCTGGTGGGCGATGATGTCGCAGTTTTCCGCCATCGCCAGCAGCTCGTCGCGGCGGCTGTCGCGGGTTTCGCTGGCGGCCATCTCACGAGCCAGATCGGCGAAGCGCCTGATGTGCAGGCTTACGGCTTCCAGCACGATATCAATGGCTTTCAGGAACTGATCGCCGTGCAGATCGTCCAGTACCGTCAGGTTGATGCGCGAGCGGCGCTCGGCTACTTTCGCGCGCAGGCCGTCGAGCCCTTTCTCCAACACCAGCGGGAAATTCACCGCCAGGTGTGCGTCACCGGAGGTCATGTTGCCTTCCGCTTTGATGATGCCGGTTTCCAGCAGGCCCTTCTGCTCGTCGGTAAACATACCGTAGCAGCGATCCTGTACCGTCTGGCCGCGCCACCACGGGCAGATTTCATGCAGAACGCGTTTATTCTCTTCGCTCACCGCAAAGCCTGCACCTGGACGGTCCGCCAGATCGTCAATCTCTTTCTCAATCCAGGAGACGGTATATTCCGGGAAGATCGGCGCGGCACGCACTTCGCTGGCCTGGTTACCGATAATCAGCTCGTCGTGCTTGATCCAGATGGTACGTTTTGCCAGGTGGTGGGCGAGGGCCAGCGCGCGACGTACCGGGATCGGCTTGTCCAGATGCTGCTGATACATTTCGGTATAGTGCTGCGCGCGTTCGGTACAGACCGGCGGCTTAACGATATGCACCAGAGCCGTTTTGTGCGCCTTGATGCGCTCGCTGAGGGTGTTGAGATTCAGGGTGGTCATAAGTTTATCCTCGTAAGGTCGCGGTTAACCCTTTCTGGCAGGCATACTGCTGCGCGAAGTCCAGCAGGGCAGGGTTATCCAGCGGTTTGTCAGGGGCAGAGTAGGGTTGGCCGAGCAGGGTGTATTTGTTCATGCCCAGCGTGTGATACGGCAGAAAATGAATATCATCGACGCCGAGTTCATCGGCGGCGAAGTTGGTAATGGCGGTAACCGACGCTTCATCGGCGTTAAAGCCCTGGATCAGCGGCACGCGGATGGTGATCTTCTTCCCGACGGTAGCCAGGCGCTTCAGGTTGTCCAGGATCCGCTTAGCAGAGCCATCGGTCCACTGCTTGAACACCTCGCCGTCGACATGTTTCAGGTCCGCCAGGAACAGATCGACATACGGCAGTGAAGGCTCGATATAATGCCAGGGTACGTGAAGGCAGGTTTCAACCGCGGTATGAATGCCTTGTTCATGGCTGGCTTTAAACAGGGCGTGCGCCAGGTCAGGATTCATAAACGGCTCGCCGCCGGAAAGGGTGATCCCGCCGCCGCTGCGGTCGTAGAAGGGCTTGTCGCGCAGCACGGTGGCCATAATCTCCTCCACCTGCTTCTCTTCACCGCAAACGGTAAGCGCCTGCGTCGGGCAGCAGTCGGTGAGGGCAGTGAGCGTTTTTTCACTTAATTTTTCACGATGGATGATCAACCCGTTCAGGGCGCGTTCAACACACCCTGGCGCGGCCTGCTGACACAGGTCACAGCCGTCCAGACACAGACGGACGTCAAACAGGACGTCCCGCGTGCGGGAGCGGCTTTCCGGGTTCTGGCACCAGCGACAGCCCAGCGAGCAGCCTTTCAGGAACACCACGGTTCGAATACCGGGGCCGTCGTGGGTGGAGTAACGCTGTATGTTGAAGATCATTTTTTTGCCCTCTAATTACATATGAAGATTAAATTACTTTCGAATGAAAGTTATCTTGATATGGGTCAATTCATGAGCAGGTTTTCTCGTGATAGGGTAAATGCAGGCTAATTTTGAGGGTGACATCATGGAACTTTATCTCGACA
Organism: Enterobacter cloacae complex sp. SYL001; assembly: GCF_049237025.1. NCBI lineage: Bacteria > Pseudomonadati > Pseudomonadota > Gammaproteobacteria > Enterobacterales > Enterobacteriaceae > Enterobacter > Enterobacter cloacae complex sp. SYL001. The sequence continues at coordinate 160,675 of NZ_JBMKJI010000008.1, forward strand.
CATCTGACGTTGCGGCAGTCAAAAAGCTGGCGCGTATCTTCCCGCTGGCGGGCGTGACCACTAACCCAAGCATTGTGGCGGCGGGTAAAACCCCCTTGGAAGAGTTGCTGCCCGCGCTGCACGACGCGCTGGGCGGCAAGGGCCGGCTGTTCGCTCAGGTGATGGCGAAGACCGCCGAGGGGATGGTGGAAGACGCACGTAAGCTGCGCGCGATAATCGATGACCTGGTGGTGAAAGTGCCCGTGACCGCTGAAGGGCTGGCGGCGATCAAAATGCTGAAAGCAGAAGGGATCCCGACCCTGGGTACCGCGGTATACGGCGCAGCGCAGGGGATGCTCTCCGCGCTGGCGGGTGCTGAGTATGTGGCCCCTTACGTGAACCGCGTGGACGCGCAGGGCGGGGACGGGATCCAGACGGTGATTGAACTGCAACAATTGCTGACGCTGCACGCACCGCAGTCAAAGGTGCTCGCCGCGAGCTTTAAAACCCCGCGCCAGGCGCTGGACTGCCTGCTGGCAGGGTGCGAGTCCATCACGCTGCCGCTGGACGTGGCGCAGCAGTTTATTACCTCTCCGGCAGTAGATGCGGCAATTGTGAAGTTTGAGCAGGACTGGCAGGGGGCGTTTGGGCGGACGTCTATTTGATGCTGTTGCCGGGTGGCGCTGACGCTTACCCGGCCTACGATTTTCTCCCTCTCCCTGTGGGAGAGGGCCGGGGTGAGGGCATCAGGCCGCAGCAGGGTTTAACCTCCGCACACCTCACACCCCGGATTACGCATCAGCTTCATCTCGCGGAACTGACAGGTCATCGCGTCATACATCACGATTTTGCCCGCTGCGGGCGTGCCGTAATTCGCCAGCACCTTGATCGCCTCCATGGCCTGCAAGGAACCGATAACCCCAACCAGCGGCGCCATCACGCCCGCCTCGACGCAGGTCAGCGCATTCTCGCCAAACAGACGGCTCAGGCAGCGGTAGCAGGGCTCTCCCTCAGCGTAGGTGAAAACGCTGATTTGACCCTCCATGCGGATGGCCGCGCCGGAAATTAGCGGCGTTTTATGGGCAAAGCAGCCCGCATTGAGCTGGTTGCGAATGGCGACGTTATCGGTGCAGTCCAGCACCAGGTCATGCCGTGCAATCTGCGCAAACAGCGCGTCGTCATCCAGCATCGCGTCAATCAGGGTGAACTGAACGTTGGGGTTAATTCGCGCCAGCGCCGTGCGCGCAGATTCCACTTTCGGCTGACCAACCGTCGCGTCGCTGTGTAGCGTCTGGCGTTGCAGGTTCGACACCGACACGGTATCGAAATCCAGTAGCGTCATGCGGCCGACGCCCGCCGCAGCCAGATATTGCGCCGCCGCGCAGCCCAGCCCGCCAAGGCCGACAACCAGCACGCTGGCCGCCTTGAGCGCTTCCTGACCCTCGAAATCAAACCCGCGCAGCACGATCTGGCGGTTGTAGCGCATCATCTCCGGGTCGCTCAGTTCCACCGTCATGTCAGCCTCCGAAAAGGTGGTTAAAGCGTTCCACTTCAACCCATTCGCCCGCCTCAACGTGGCCGCGATCGCGCTCCAGCACGATAAAGCAGTTACCCTGGCTGAAGGAGCTAAAGATGTGCGAACCCTGATGCCCGGTGGTGCTCACCTCCAGCTCGCCATCGGCGTTGCGCGCCAGAATGCCGCGCTGGAAATCGAGACGGCCCGGAGATTTTTTGAGGCGCGTTGCCGCCCGCACGCGCACACGTTCCGGCAGCGGGTCGGCATTGTTGCCTGAAAGCTTCGCCAGCAGCGGGATCACCAGCTGGTAGAAGGTCAGCGCGGCAGAGACCGGGTTACCCGGCAGGCCACAGAACCAGCTGTGCGGAAGTTTGCCAAACGCGAACGGTTTGCCCGGTTTAATCGCCAGCTTCCAGAAGGCGATTTCACCCAGCTCTTCAAGCAGGGTTTTGGTGTAATCCGCTTCGCCAACCGATACGCCGCCAGAGCTGATCACCACGTCGGCAGAGGCGTCCGCGTCGATAAACGCCGTGCGCAGTTTCTCCGGATCGTCAGGAATGATGCCGAGGTTAATCACCTCGCAGCCCAGTTGCTCAAGCATCAGGTGCACCGCCAGACGGTTGGTGTCGTAAATCTGCCCCTCGTTCAGCGGCTGACCCGGAAGCTGTAGCTCGTCTCCCGTTGAGAACACCGCCACGCGTACCTTGCGGACAACGTCAATCTCCGCGATGCCAAGCGATGCCAGCACCGGCAGTTCGGCGACCGTCAGTTTTTGCCCGGCGGCAAAGACCGTTGCGCCGAGGGTAATGTCTTCCCCGATGTGGCGGATATTCTGTCCCGCTTTGACGCTGGCGGTAAAACGCACGCCGTCGTCCGTTAGTTCGGTCTCTTCCTGCATCACCACGGCTTCACAGCCCTTTGGCACCGGCGCGCCGGTCATAATGCGCACGCAGGTGCCCGCTGGCCACTCACCGTTGAACGGCTGCCCGGCAAAGGCTTTACCTGCCACCGGCAGCGGCTGACCCGTTTGCAAATCCGCCAGACGTACGGCATAGCCGTCCATCGCCGCGTTATCGAACCCCGGCACGTTCAGCGGCGAGACGATATCGCGCGCGGCAATACGGCCAAAACAGCGCACAAGCGACAGCGTCTCAACGTCGTGCAGGGGAGTAATACGATCAAGCATCTGCGAGAGTGCCGTCTCAAGCGGCATCAGTCCGGCGGTAAAATCCATGGTGGGCTCCTGCGGAGTAACAACGAAAGCGCTCATTATGGCAGAAAAGTGTGGCTAACTGTATGACCCGATGGGTGTACGCTTTACATCACAGTTGCGTCTTTCTATATTCAAAAATCATCTGAAGATTCGTCGACGATAATGATATTTATAGAAAAAGCAGCCAGCCAGGCTGATGGGTGATGCGAAATGAGTAAAGCGGTTATCGCAATTCATGGCGGTGCCGGGGCAATCACCCGTGCACAGCTCAGTCCCGAGCAGGAGAAGCGTTATATTGATGCGCTGAACGCCATTGTGGAAACAGGCCAGCGCATGCTGGAAGCGGGCGAAAGCGCGCTGGACGTGGTGACCGAAGCGGTGCGCCTGCTGGAGGAGTGTCCGCTGTTTAATGCCGGTATTGGCTCGGTCTTTACGCGCGATGAAACGCATGAACTGGATGCCTGCGTGATGGACGGTATCACCCTGAAAGCGGGGGCGGTGGCAGGCGTCAGCCGACTGCGCAATCCCGTGCTGGCCGCGCGTCTGGTGATGGATCAAAGCCCGCATGTGCTGCTGACCGGTGCGGGGGCGGAGAAATTTGCCGTCGAGCACGGGATGGATACGGTCTCGCCCGATCTTTTTTCCACCGAGGAGCGTTACCGGCAGTTGCTGGAGGCCCGTACAGCGGGGATGACGCAGCTGGACCATGCCGCGCCGCTCGATGAACGCAGAAAAATGGGCACGGTAGGCGCGGTGGCGCTGGATAAAGCCGGTAACCTCGCCGCCGCGACGTCGACAGGCGGTATGACCAACAAGCTTCCCGGACGCGTCGGCGACAGTCCGCTGCCGGGGGCCGGGTGTTACGCTAATAACGCCACGGCGGCGGTGTCATGCACCGGAACCGGCGAAGTGTTTATCCGCGCGCTGGCGGCCTACGACATTACCGCGCTAATGGATTACGGCGGATTAAGCCTGAGTGAGGCCTGCGAGCGGGTAGTAATGGAGAAACTGCCAGCCCTGGGCGGGGAAGGTGGCTTAATCGCGGTGGATCGGGAGGGCAACGTGGCGCTGCCGTTCAACAGTGAAGGGATGTACCGGGCGTGGGGGTATGCCGGCGATGCGCCCAGCACAGGCATTTATCGTGAATAAGGGGGCATTGCGTGCCGCACAGTGAAGAGCTGGACAACTGCGAAGTGCTGGCTGTCCACCAACTGAATATTGCCTTTCAGGAAGAGCGGCAGTTCATCCCTGCAGTACAGAATTTATCGTTTTCGCTCAGGCGCGGCGAGACGCTGGCGATTGTCGGCGAGTCCGGATCCGGTAAATCGGTTACCGCGCTGGCGCTGATGCGTCTGCTTGAGCAGACGGGCGGGCAGGTCACCAGCGAGCGGATGCTGTTGCGCCGTCGCAACCGTCAGGTTATCGATCTCAACGAGCTGAGCGCGTCCCGGATGCAGGGGGTGCGCGGGGCGGATATTGCGATGATTTTTCAGGAGCCGATGACCTCCCTGAACCCGGTCTTCCCGGTGGGCGAGCAGATTGCCGAATCTATCCGCCTGCATCAGGGACTGAGCGGTGATGAGGCGCTCAATGAAGCAAAACGGATGCTGGAGCTGGTGCGTATCCCTGAGGCGCACGCGATTTTGTCCCGCTATCCGCATCAGCTTTCCGGCGGCATGCGCCAGCGGGTGATGATTGCGATGGCGCTGTCGTGCCGTCCGGCGGTGCTCATTGCGGACGAACCCACCACGGCGCTGGATGTCACCATTCAGGCCCAGATCCTGCAACTGATTAAGGTGTTGCAGCAGGAGATGGAGATGGGGGTGATTTTCATCACCCACGATATGGGGGTGGTGGCGGATATTGCCGATCGGGTGCTGGTTATGCATCAGGGCAATGCCGTGGAAACCGGCACGGTGGAGCAGGTCTTTCATGCGCCGGTGCATCCTTATACCAAAGCGCTGCTGGCGGCGGTCCCGCGTCTGGGGGCCATGAATGGCAGTGATTTTCCGCGCCGTTTTCCGCTGATCTCACAGACCGAACAGGGCCAGCAGGAAGACGAAACCGAGCAGGATACGGTAGTTCCCGGCAGGCCAATTCTCGAAGTGCGTGACCTGGTGACCCGTTTCCCGCTGCGTAGCGGGATCCTTAATCGCGTAAAGCGCGAAGTGCATGCGGTTGAAAACGTCAGTTTTGATCTCTGGCCGGGCGAAACGCTGGCGCTGGTGGGGGAGTCCGGCTGCGGTAAATCCACCACCGGGCGGGCGCTGCTCAGGCTGGTGGCGTCGCAGGAGGGGAGCATCACCTTCAACGGTGAGCGCATCGACACGCTCCCTAACAGTAAATTGCAGGCGGTGCGCCGGGATATTCAGTTTATATTCCAGGATCCTTATGCGTCGCTCGATCCGCGCCATACGGTGGGGTACTCGATTATGGAGCCGTTGCGGGTGCATAACCTGCTCGACGGTGAAGCCGCGCAGCGCCGCGTCGCGTGGCTGCTGGAGCGCGTGGGCCTGAAGCCGGAGCATGCCTGGCGCTATCCGCACGAATTTTCTGGCGGTCAGCGTCAGCGTATCTGCATAGCCCGGGCATTGGCCCTGAATCCGAAAGTGGTGATTGCGGATGAGTCCGTGTCAGCGCTGGATGTTTCTATCCGCGCGCAAATCATCAATCTCCTGCTCGATTTACAGCGGGATTTGGGCATTGCGTTTCTGTTTATCTCCCACGATATGGCGGTGGTGGAGCGGATCAGCCATCGCGTGGCGGTGATGTACATGGGGCAAATTGTTGAAATCGGCCCCCGTCGGGCGGTGTTTGAAAACCCACAGCACCCGTACACCCGCAAGCTGATGGCCGCCGTACCGGTTGCCGATCCTGAGCATCGTCACGCCCAGCGCGTGCTGTTGCAGGACGAAATGCCGAGCAATATTCGTAAACGGGGCGAAACCCTGGAGCGCGTGGCGCTGCGTGAGGTGGGTCCCGGTCATTTTGTCGCACCACCGCGTCAGGGCAATGCATTCTCGCGGTTATAACTTACAACAGGCAGGAGAACACAATGGTTCCTTTTGTTGCTCGTAAATGGCTGCTGGCCGCGAGCGTGACGGCTGCGCTGGCCGCCGCCCCCGCGTTCGCAGCGAAAGACGTGGTGGTGGCTGTGGGGTCTAACTTCACGACGCTGGATCCGTATGACGCTAACGACACCCTTTCTCAGGCGGTGGCAAAATCCTTCTACCAGGGGCTGTTCGGCCTGGACCGCGAGATGAAGCTGAAAAACGTGCTGGCGGAAGGCTATACCGTGTCGGACGACGGGCTGGTCTATACCGTTAAGCTCCGTACCGGCGTGAAGTTCCAGGATGGCACCGACTTCAACGCCGAGGCAGTTAAGGTCAACCTGGATCGTGCCAGCAATCCGGAAAACGGTCTTAAGCGCTACAACCTGTATAAAAATATCGCCCGTACCGAGGTGGTTGACCCGGCGACGGTGAAGATCACCCTCAAAGAGCCGTTCTCGGCGTTTATCAATATCCTGGCGCATCCCGCGACGGCGATGATTTCGCCCGCCGCCCTGAAAAAATATGGCAAAGAGATTGGCTTCCACCCGGTGGGGACCGGACCGTACGAACTGCTTACCTGGAACCAGACCGATTATGTGAAGGTGAAAAAATTCGCCGGATACTGGCAGCCGGGGCTGCCGAAGCTGGATACCCTCACCTGGCGGCCGGTCGTGGACAACAATACCCGCGCCGCGATGCTGCAAACCGGCGAAGCGCAGTTTGCCTTCCCCATCCCGTACGAACAGGCGGCTCTGCTGGCGAAAAACAGCAAGCTGGAACTGGTGGCCAGCCCGTCGATTATGCAGCGCTACATCAGCATGAACGTCACGCAGAAACCGTTTGATAACCCGAAGGTGCGTGAAGCCATCAACTACGCCATTAACCGCCAGGCGCTGGTGAAGGTGGCCTTTGCCGGCTACGCCACCCCGGCGACGGGCGTGATGCCGCCAACCATTGAGTACGCGCAAAGCTATCAGCCGTGGCCGTATGATCCGGCGAAAGCGCGGGAACTGCTGAAAGAGGCGGGCTATCCGAACGGCTTTAGCACGACGCTGTGGTCGTCGCATAACCACAGTACCGCGCAGAAGGTGCTGCAATTTACCCAGCAGCAGCTGGCGCAGGTGGGTATTAAAGCCAGGGTTACGGCGATGGATGCCGGACAGCGCGCGGCGGAAGTGGAAGGCAAAGGACAGAAAGAGAGCGGCGTGCGGATGTTCTACACCGGCTGGACGGCTTCAACCGGTGAAGCGGACTGGTCCCTGTCGCCGCTGTTTGCTTCCCAGAACTGGCCGCCAACGCTGTTCAATACCGCGTTCTACAGTAATCCGCAGGTGGATAAGGATCTGGCCGATGCCCTGAAAACCACCAAACCGGAAGAGAAAGCGCGCCTGTACAAAGAGGCGCAGGACATTATCTGGAAAGAGTCGCCGTGGGTGCCGCTGGTGGTGGAAAAACTGGTCTCAGCCCACAACAAAGCGCTGACCGGTTTTTACATCATGCCGGATACGGGCTTTAGCTTTGATGACGCGGATTTGAAATAATACTCATGCTGAATTATGTGTGTAAACGCCTGCTGGGGCTTATCCCGACGCTGCTGATTGTGGCCGTGCTGGTGTTTTTGTTTGTCCACATGCTGCCCGGCGATCCGGCGCGTTTGATTGCCGGACCGGAAGCGGATGCCACGGTTATCGAACTGGTGCGTAAACAGCTCGGTCTTGATCAGCCGCTGTATCGGCAATTTCTGCGCTACATTGGCAATGTCCTTCAGGGCGATTTCGGCATCTCGATGGTGTCGCGTCGTCCGGTGTCGGAGGAGATTGCCAGCCGCTTTATGCCCACCTTCTGGTTAACGATTGCCAGTATGAGCTGGGCGGTTGTGTTTGGCCTGGGCGCGGGAATCGTTGCCGCCGTCTGGCGCAACCGCTGGCCGGATAAGCTCGGTATGGCGCTGGCGGTCACCGGTATCTCTTTCCCGGCGTTTGCGCTGGGTATGCTGCTGATGCAGATTTTCTCCGTCGAGCTGGGCTGGTTGCCCACCGTCGGGGCCGACACCTGGAAGCACTACATTCTGCCCTCTATGACGCTTGGCGCAGCCGTTGCGGCAGTGATGGCCCGTTTCACCCGCGCTTCGTTTGTCGACGTGCTGAGCGAAGATTACATTCGCACCGCGCGGGCAAAAGGGGTGAGTGAGAAATGGGTCATTCTGAAGCATGGTTTTCGTAATGCGATGATCCCGGTGGTCACGATGATGGGGCTACAGTTCGGCTTCCTGCTGGGCGGCTCTATCGTGGTTGAGAAGGTCTTTAACTGGCCGGGGCTGGGGCGCCTGCTGGTCGACTCGGTCGATATGCGTGACTACCCGGTGATTCAGGCGGAAGTCCTGCTTTTCTCGCTGGAATTTATTCTTATCAATCTCGTGGTGGACGTGCTGTACGCCGCCATTAACCCGGCCATCAGGTATAAGTAAGATGCGATTACTGAACTGGCGTCGCCAGGCCATTTTAAACGCTATGCCGGGGATCAGGCCGGACCATATTCGCACCCCGTGGGTTGAGTTCTGGCGTCGATTCCGTCGTCAGCCCGTCGCTATGGTCGCCGGGTTGTTTGTGTTACTGCTGATCCTGGTGGCGATTATCGCCCCCTGGATAGCCCCGTTTGATGCGGAAAATTACTTCGATTACGACCGGCTGAACGATGGACCGTCGATGATGCACTGGTTTGGCGTGGACTCGCTCGGGCGCGATATTTTCAGCCGCGTGCTGGTAGGGGCGCAGATCTCGCTGGCGGCCGGGGTCTTTGCGGTGCTGATGGGCGCAGCGATTGGCACCGTGCTTGGGCTGGTGGCCGGGTACTATGAAGGCTGGTGGGACCGCATCATCATGCGTATCTGCGACGTGCTGTTTGCCTTTCCCGGTATTCTGCTGGCGATTGCCGTGGTGGCGGTGATGGGCAGCGGCATGGCGAACGTCATCATCGCCGTGGCGGTATTCACGATTCCCGCTTTCGCGCGCCTGGTACGTGGCAACACGCTGGTGCTGAAGCAGCAGACCTTTATCGAGTCGGCCCGCAGCATGGGAGCCGGCGATGCCACTATCCTGTTCAGCCATATTCTGCCGGGAACGGTCTCGTCTATCGTGGTCTATTTCACCATGCGCATAGGCGTGTCGATTATCTCGGCGGCCAGCCTGTCGTTTCTGGGGTTAGGCGCACAGCCGCCGACGCCGGAGTGGGGCGCGATGCTGAACGAGGCGCGGGCGGATATGGTGATCGCCCCGCACGTGGCGATCTTCCCGAGCCTGGCGATTTTCCTGACCGTGCTGGCGTTTAACCTGCTGGGGGATGGGCTGCGCGACGCGCTGGATCCGCGGATTAAGGGGTAGGTTTTTGCAGGAACTTACCCCTCACCCTAACCCTCTCCCCTGAGGGGAGAGGGGACTGCTCGGTGCGGTCTGTTCCCCCTCGCCCCTTTGGGGAGAGGGCCGGGGTGAGGGGTTAAAGATTAAACCCGGCTGCCCCACAAATCATACTCGTCGGCGTTTTCAACCTTCACGCGAATAATATCGCCCGGCTTAACGTTGGTTTCTCCGTTCAGGTACACCGCGCCGTCGATTTCAGGCGCATCCGCCATGCTGCGGCCAATCGCGCCTTCTTCGTCCACTTCGTCGATAATGACCAGAATTTCGCGGCCCACTTTCTCCTGCAAGCGTTCAGCAGAGATCTGCTGTTGCAGCTGCATAAAGCGGTTCCAGCGTTCCTCTTTGACTTCTTCCGGTACCTGGTCCGCCAGCTCGTTGGCCGTTGCGCCTTCAACCGGGCTGTACTTGAAGCAGCCCACGCGATCCAGACGCGCTTCTTTCAGGAAGTCGAGCAGCATCTGGAAATCTTCTTCGGTTTCACCCGGGAAGCCAACGATGAAGGTGGAGCGCAGGGTCAGATCCGGGCAGATCTCGCGCCACTGCTTGATGCGCGCCAGCTGGCGGTCAACGGATCCAGGACGCTTCATCAGCTTCAGAATGCGCGGGCTGGCGTGCTGTAACGGGATATCCAGATACGGCAGGATTTTGCCTTCCGCCATCAGCGGAATCACGTCGTCAACGTGCGGGTAAGGGTAGACGTAGTGCAGACGCGTCCAGACCCCGAGCTTAGCAAGCTGCTCGCACAGGCCGACCATGCTGGTTTTTACCGGCTCGCCGTTGTGGAAACCGGAGCGGTGTTTGACGTCCACGCCGTAGGCGGAGGTGTCCTGGGAGATGACCAGTAACTCCTTCACGCCCGCGTCGGCAAGGCGTTTGGCTTCTGCCAGCACCTCGCCAATCGGACGGCTCACCAGATCGCCACGCATCGACGGGATGATGCAGAAGGTGCAGCGATGGTTGCAGCCTTCGGAAATTTTCAGGTAAGCATAGTGGCGCGGCGTCAGCTTCACGCCCTGCTCCGGCACCAGGCTCAGGAACGGGTTGTGCTTTGGCTTTGGTACGTAGTGATGAACATGTTCCAGCACCTGCTCGTAGCTGTGCGGGCCGGTGATCTCCAGTACCTTCGGGTGCACTTCGCGGATCTGATCCACCTTCGCGCCCAGGCAGCCGGTGACAATCACTTTGCCATTTTCCGTCAGGGCTTCACCAATGGCTTCCAGTGACTCCTGGACCGCGCTGTCGATGAACCCACAGGTGTTGACGATCACCATGTCGGCGTTGTCGTAGCTTGGCACCACGTCATAGCCTTCAGTGCGAAGTTCAGTCAGGATGCGTTCGGAATCCACCAGGTTCTTCGGGCAGCCCAGGGAGACAAAGCCGATTTTCGGCGGGTGCGTAACATTGCTCATAGGTTAAAAATTCATCAATTATGGAGTTATCAGGGCGGGATTTTACAGCGTATCGCGGGGGATTTATACACTCTTGATGGCGCAGTTGAGGCGGGCAATCGTTGTAACATTGTAAAGAATGTTAATCAGTTATCGTTTATTGATCTCAGGCATCACATTGTACAAAAAATGACCTTATTATTAATAGGGTAACATGGCTGACAGAGGAGGAAATAGCATGTCCGTTGACAGACTGAAACGCGATCTGCTTAACAAGCTGATCAACGCCCGAATCGACCTGGCTGCATATCTGCAACTCCGCAAGGCGAAAGGGTATATGTCAGTCAGCGAAAGCGAAAATCTGCGTGAAAATTTCTTTGAACTTTGCAATTTCATGCGTGAAAAAGCACCCATCCTGAAAGCGCACTGCGCTGAAAACGAATTAGTGGCGCTGCGCCGCGCCGCCGAGGTGCTTTCCATCGCAGGGGTCTGTTTGATGAACGGACGTCACGACTGCCCGAATTTTATTGCCGTTAACGCGGAGAAGCTTGAAAACTGCCTGACCACGCTCGCGCTTTGCATCATGTGTCTGAACAAGCCGGAAACGCTTGCCCGACACTGAACCCGGGGGAGGCAACTCCCCCTTTTGATTAAGCTTTTGTAAAAGTGTTAACGCACCCGGGAACAGTGGCTAATCTTTAAGCCATATGCCGATAAAGGAGTGCGTTATGCCTCGATCCTCGCTGCTTTTCCTCCCTGTACTGTTATTCCCGCTTTCGCTGCTTGCGGCGCCCGAGACGGTTAAGATCGACGTGCTACAGACAAAACTGGATCACCCCTGGTCGCTGGCGTTTCTGCCTGATAATAAGGGACTGCTGATCACGCTAAAAGACGGGCAGCTTAAGCACTGGCAGGCAGGGAAAGGGCTCTCCGATCCGATTATCGGCGTGCCGAAGGTCTGGGCGAGCGGCCAGGGCGGATTGCTGGACGTGGTGCTGGCCCCGGATTTTGAACAATCACGGCGGATCTGGCTCAGCTTCGCCGAGGCGGGTGATGATGGAAAAGCGGGTACCGCGGTGGGCTACGGGCGGTTGAGCGATGACCTCTCGCGCATTGAGGGCTTCCAGGTGGTGTTCCGACAGATGCCGAAGCTCTCTACTGGCAACCACTTTGGCGGACGGCTGGTGTTCGACGGCAAAGGCCATCTCTTTATTGGCTTAGGTGAAAACAACCAGCGCCCGACGGCGCAGGATCTGGATAAGCTTCAGGGTAAGGTGGTGCGCCTGACGGAGGACGGGAAAGTGCCGCCGGATAACCCGTTTGTGAACACCGCCGGTGCACGGCCTGAAATCTGGTCTTACGGCATTCGCAACCCGCAGGGGATGGCGATGAACCCGTGGAGCGACGCGCTGTGGCTTAATGAACACGGCCCTCGCGGCGGGGATGAGATCAACATTCCTGAAAAAGGCAAAAACTACGGCTGGCCGATGGCGACGCACGGGATCAACTACAGCGGCCTGAAAATCCCGGAAGCGAAAGGCGAGCACGTTGAGGGCACTGAAAAACCGCTGTTTGTCTGGAAAGTGTCGCCCGCCGTCAGCGGCATGGCGTTCTACAACAGCGACGTCTTCCCGCAGTGGAAAAACAAGCTGTTTATCGGCGCGCTGAAGGAGAAAGACGTCATCGTGCTGAGCGTGAAGGGCAATACCGTGACGGAGGACGGGCGCATTCTTGGGGATAAAGATCAGCGAATTCGCGATGTGCGCGTCGGGCCGGATGGTTATCTGTACGTGCTGACCGACGAGACGGACGGGCAGCTTTGGAAAGTCAGCCCGTCCGGGTCGTAATCAGGTCACCGGGATCATCACCACGTTGCGATACGCCGGGCGCTCGCTGAGCTGCTGGATCCAGCGCTCAAGGTGAGGGCGCGGGGTCCAGCTGAGACCCATGTTAGTGAGGTTCCAGACGAAAGGGGCGACGGCGATATCGCCCACGCCGAACGTGTCGCCGGAGAACCAGGTATGCTTCGCCAGTTCGTCGTCCATCATCGCAAACAGCGACTCGCACGCGTCCTGGGCGGCATGAATGGCGGGATAATCACGATCGGCTTCCGGCGTACGGATAAGCCCCATCAGGATCACGCGGTGCGTTGGGGAAAGCGTCTGGTTTGCCCAGTCCATCCATTTTTCGCCCTGCGCGCGCTGGGCTGGATTTTCTACCCACAGCCGACCCTGGCCGTACTGCGCGGCGAGGTATCGCACGATGGTGTTAGACTCCCACAGCGTGGCGTCTGTCTCGTCATCGCGCAGTAGCGGCACCAGTCCGTTTGGGTTCATCGCCAGGTAGTCCGCGTCTTTATTCACGCCAAACTCCAGGCCCGCCATAACCTGCTTAAACGGTAAATCCAGCTCTTCCAGCGTCCAGAGCACTTTTTTCACGTTGGTCGAATTGTTCCTGCCCCACAGCGTAATCATATTTACTCCCGATGAGATGTGAATCCGAGTCAGCTTTTCGCCATGGTGAGATAAACCTAACAATTACGCAACAGATGCTAAAAAAAACACCGCAATCAAAGCGTATCTGAATGTTATTGCATAAACTTTAAAAACTTTACCTGGAACAGGTTTCTTTGAAGGCTGTAGTGCGCTATTACTCATCGCTTCTTGCGACACGGTGATTGTGACGTGATTTTTAGAATGGACACTCGGGTGGCATTTATGACGCAAAAAACTTCCTCTCTGCGCAGCCTGGCGGCAGGCTCGGCGCTGCTTTTCCTTTTTGCCCCAACGCTCCATGCGGCGGAACAGACAGCGCCCGAAGCGCCGCCTGTTGATGCGCGCGCCTGGATCCTGATGGATTACGCCAGCGGGAAAGTGCTGGCGGAAGGTAACGCCGACGAAAAACTCGACCCGGCGAGCCTGACGAAAATTATGACCAGCTATGTGGTCGGCCAGGCGTTGAAAGCGGGCAAGATCAAGCTGAATGACATGGTCACCGTCGGGAAAGATGCCTGGGCGACCGGTAACCCGGCGCTGCGCGGCTCGTCCGTGATGTTCCTGAAGCCTGGCGACCAGGTCTCCGTGTCCGATCTGAATAAAGGGGTTATTATTCAGTCGGGAAATGATGCCTGTATTGCGCTGGCCGATTACGTCGCGGGCAGTCAGGACTCATTTATTGGGCTGATGAATGGCTACGCGAAAAAACTGGGTCTGACCAATACCACTTTTAAAACTGTTCACGGCCTGGATGCGCCGGGTCAGTTCAGTACCGCGCGCGATATGGCGCTGCTGGGCAAAGCGCTGATCCATGACGTGCCGGATGAGTACGCTATCCATAAAGAGAAAGAGTTCACCTTCAACAATATCCGCCAGCCTAACCGTAACCGTCTACTGTGGAGTAGTAACGTTAACGTGGACGGCATGAAAACCGGTACAACTGCCGGGGCCGGATACAACCTGGTGGCTTCTGCGACGCAGGGCGATATGCGCCTGATCTCAGTGGTGCTGGGAACGAAAACCGACCGTATTCGTTTTAACGAATCCGAAAAACTGCTGACCTGGGGTTTCCGCTTCTTTGAAACCGTCACGCCGATTAAGCCGGACGCTACCTTCGTGAGTCAGCGCGTCTGGTTTGGTGATAAAAGTGAAGTGAACCTGGGAGCGGGTGAAGCGGGTTCCGTCACCATTCCACGCGGTCAGCTGAAAAACCTGAAAGCCAGCTATACCCTGACCGAGCCACAGCTCACCGCACCGCTGAAAAAAGGTCAGGTGGTCGGGACGATAGATTTCCAGCTTAACGGCAAATCTATTGAGCAGCGTCCGCTGGTGGTAATGGAAGCGGTGGAAGAGGGCGGCTTCTTCAGCCGGATGTGGGACTTTGTGTTAATGAAATTCCACGGCTGGTTTGGCAGCTGGTTCAGCTAAGTTTTTGCCGGGTGGCGGCTTCGCCTTACCCGGCCTACAACGGCTCGAACGTAGGCCGGGTAAGCGCAGCGCCACCCGGCATAACCTCAATACATCAACTTCACCTGCTGCGCTTTCGCGTATGCCACCAGCTCGTCATCCGGGCGGCAATCACTGACGATGGCGTCAAAGCGCGACAGTTCTCCCATCCTTGCCGGACGGACCTTGCCAAATTTACTGTGATCAACCACCAGCACATGCTGCTGCGCGGCGTTGAGCGCCCACTGTTTCACCGGTAACTCTTCAAGATTAAAACAGGTTGCCCCCTGTTTCACATTCACGCCCGCCGCAGAGTAAAAGGCGATATCAGGGCATACATTGCTCAGCGTGTCCTGAATATTCAGCGGCTTGAAGATGGCGTTGCTGGCATGAAACTCGCCGCCACACAAAATCACCCGGCATGCTGGTTTCTCCTGCAAAGCCAGGAAGGTATTTAGCGAATAACAGACGGCGGTAAAGGGAACGGTGCTGTCGATGGCCTCGATGATCCACGGGGTTGTCGTACCGCAGTCAAAAAACAGCGTTTGATGCGGCTGCACCAGCGAGGCGGCGAGCCGCGCGGCTTTGCGCTTCTCTTCCACCAGGCGTGTTTTTTGATCGCTTAACAGATAATGGCTGGCGCTACGCGGCTCCAGAACAATATACCCGCCAAGCAGCACAACGGGGGCGCTGTCGCTGTTCAGATCGCGACGAATGGTCATTTCAGACACGCCAAGCAGGGAAGCGGCTTCCTTAAGATGCAGCTTATCGCTGCGCTTCAGCGCCTGAAGCAGCTGAGCAATGCGGTCATCGCGACGTGTTTCCATAGATCCTCGGGCTAAAAAAGTGAGCCCCCGCAGGGCGGGGGCTCAAGTGTAACCTGACGGACCGGGGTTAGTCACGTATCCAGCCTTTGCGGATCGGAAGGGCAAACAGAACGCGATAGGCCTGTGATAATCCACGATAAAGCGCCGGGCCAAAGAGGCTCCACAGGATGGCTGCGCTGACGCAGCCCATCAGCCCCACCAGGAAACCGCCGACCATATCCAGCGGCCAGTGCACCCCCAGGTAGACGCGGGACCAGGCGATGGCGACTGCCACGCCCATCAGCACTACGCCGGACCACAGGCGATGCCAGAACAGGAAGGCCAGCGCAAAGGTGAAGATCACCGTGCCGTGATCGCTCGGGAACGAGTCATCCGGCGCATGGTGCAGGAAGTTGTAGCCGACGCGATCGACAAACGGACGATCGTGCGGGAAGGCGTGACCCAGCACGTAGCTTGCCAGCACGCTCACGCCAATTGCCATCGCCATTTTGATCACCAGATGGCGCTGGGCGGTGACCTGTGTACGAGGTCCCCATAACCAGAGGATCACCGCCAGCGCCGGTACAATGCTAATCAGATCTTTCGCAATGAAGGTGGCGAGATCGATCATCCATTCCGGTGACAATGGCGTGGCGTTGAGCAGGTAAAACAGTTCGTAGTTCAGATTTTCTAACATAATCTCGTTACTCTTTAGCAAACCGGGCGGAAACCAGCCCGTAAACCAGCACCTGGGAAAACCAGACCCACCACCCGGCCCACAGGTTGTGAGAGAAAAAATGCGCGCCGCGCATGACCTGCCCGAAGCCCATCACCAGCCCCATAACAACGCCTGACGCGACAAAGGACCATGCCAGGCGCGGACGTTCACGCCAGAAGGCAAAAAACAGCCCCATCACCATAAACCCGCTGGAGGCGTGGCCGCCGGGAAAGCAGCGTCCCGGTCCGCTGTCTGCCGGAACGGCGCTGAACAGGGGATACGAAACGGACCTGCCGCCATATTCCACCAGATCCCACGGACAGCTGTGGTGGCTTATGCTTTTCAGCACCCCTACTACCAGCGCACCCAGCCCCATCAGAAGCGCGGCCGTTACCAGTCGGGCATTGCGTTTGTAAGCGCCGTAAATCAGCGATGCGGCAGCGATAACAATGGTCACATATTTCGCCAACCGATGGTTCAGCAGATCCAGCAGCGGGTTTTGCTGTAGCGGAAAATGATGCGCCGCTGCGTCATACCAGAAACCGGTTATCCATCGGTCAAGCGATTCATCGCGCGAAAGCCAGGTAAAAAGCACCGCAAGGGCAATAAGCACGAAAAGTTGATAACCATAAAAGCGGGCAGGCAAACGGTAAAGACGTTTTGTCTTATTTGTCGGTAACTTAGATAATTCTGAAGGGCTGACGGCGTGTGTCATAGTTTCGGTCAATAACGTGAAATAGCACTATCATAGGGAGGGCAACTTAAGGAAACCTTAAACAACAACGATAAGTGCGTTATTTCTGTTTTTTCACGTTAATTTGCTATCTCAGACAGCGGCAATTCATTACACTCATCGCGATTTTTTCATACTAAAGAGATTGCATGATAAACCGTTCTTCTTCCGGTAATCGTCTGGGTCGTCAGGCGTTACTTTTTCCTCTGTGTCTGGTGCTTTACGAATTCTCTACCTACATCGGCAACGACATGATCCAGCCCGGCATGCTGGCTGTGGTTGAGCAGTACAACGCAGGTATTGAGTGGGTGCCGACATCCATGACCGCCTATCTGGCGGGCGGCATGTTTTTACAGTGGCTGTTAGGGCCGCTGTCGGATCGTATTGGCCGCCGTCCGGTGATGCTGACGGGCGTAGTGTGGTTTATCGTCACCTGTCTCGCCACGCTGCTGGCGCAGAGTATTGAGCAGTTCACGCTGCTGCGTTTCCTTCAGGGCGTGAGCCTGTGCTTTATTGGCGCCGTGGGCTATGCCGCTATTCAGGAGTCGTTTGAGGAGGCGGTGTGTATCAAAATTACCGCGCTGATGGCAAACGTGGCGCTGATTGCACCGCTTCTTGGGCCGCTGGTGGGAGCCGCATGGGTTCACGTCGCGCCGTGGGAGGGGATGTTCGTCCTCTTTGCCGCGCTTGCGGCTATCTCTTTCTTTGGCCTGCACCGTGCGATGCCGGAAACCGCCACCCGCCTGGGCGAAAAGCTCTCGCTTAAAGAGCTGGGGCGGGATTATAAGGCAGTGCTGAAAAACGGTCGTTTTGTCGCGGGCGCGCTGGCGACGGGGTTTGTCAGCCTGCCACTGCTGGCGTGGATTGCCCAGTCGCCGGTCATTATCATCAGCGGCGAACAGCTTAGCAGCTATGAGTATGGCCTGTTACAGGTGCCGATTTTTGGCGCGCTGATTATCGGTAACCTGGTGCTGGCGCGTCTGACGTCACGCCGTACCGTGCGTTCGCTGATTATTTTGGGCGGCTGGCCCATAGCGGCAGGGCTGATTATCGCGGCGGTGGCGACCGTAGCCTCGTCTCATGCGTACCTGTGGATGACGGCGGGGCTGAGTGTTTACGCGTTTGGTATCGGCGTGGCGAATGCTGGCCTGGTGCGCCTGACGCTGTTCGCCAGTGAAATGAGTAAAGGCACGGTGTCTGCCGCGATGGGGATGCTGCAAATGCTGATTTTCACCGTCGGTATTGAGGTGAGCAAACATGCCTATGCTTTCGGCGGTAACGGGCTGTTCAGCCTGTTCAACCTCGCAAACGGTGTGCTGTGGGTAGGGCTGATGGTGGTGTTCCTGAAGGACAAACGCGTCGGAAGCGCACTGCAACCGTAATCCTTATTCCCTCTCCCTGTGGGCTGAGGGTTCCCCACAAATTAATGCGAGCACTGAGCAATCCCCTCACCCCTCCGGGGAGAGGGTTAGGGTGAGGGGAACATACGGCGGTGGTGGTCATTCCGTTCACTTTATGTTCCTTGCTACTCTGTAACGACATGACCGGTGAACGTGCC
>NZ_JBMKJI010000009.1:0-144740 GCF_049237025.1 Enterobacter cloacae complex sp. SYL001
TCGCTCAGGCCGCATGACTATAACGGTGGGTTACCGCCAAACGAATCGGAAAACCGATACTGGAAAAAATCTAAAGCCGTGGCCAGTTTTAGTTGACCACTACATACGCAGGCGCTCTTTATCCAGGTCTCGTTGCACTTCAGAAGAGTGATCACCACAAATTTTCTATCGAGCAGTTTACTGATGGAAATGGTGCGCCTTTCTTCCGTAACGCCACCCTGGCTGATAATAAAAAAGACATGATTACCGTCAATCAGGAGAAGCTTGATATCGTTGCAGCGATGAAGCCTCAGCGCGTTGTGATAACCTGGATGATGACAGGTGTTAACTCAATTCAGATCCCTCAGGAAGCGGTTGCAGGTATTCTTGATACCATAAATCTTATAAAGAGGGTTTCCCCGGAATCGAAAATCATTGTTATCGGTCCGGTGCCACAGTGGAAACAAAATCTTGTTGCTGTAATGCTGAAGTACTGGGATGAGTTTCATACTTACCCGCCAAAGTATATGGACTTTGAACTTGATAAAAGCATGTTCACATGGGATGAGGCGCTCAAATCTGGCCTTGAGCCTCATGGGGTGAAGTACATTTCTGCCCTCAATGAGATGTGTAACGAGCAGGGATGTATAACCAGGGTCGGTGACGGGGTGAAAGACTTATCTGCCGCTGACTGGGGACACCTTACCCCCGCATCTTCTGCATATCTTGTCGATAAGATTAAAGGTCAGCTTCTGAATTAGAATAGGGGCCTCTGGCCCCTACTTGAAGTAGTTGTAATATACGGAATATGGGAAGCTAGCCATAGCTTTATTAAGCTCATCTTTCCATAATGCGTAAGCCTTACCGTTAAGATGGGTTGAGTCTGGGAGCGAGTATTCAGGCTTGATCCCATTCTCTCCTATGACACCTGCCGGGAGTGGAACTACAACGCAGTTTTTAAACTTCGCGCAGGTCAGCTTGATTTTATAGTCTGCAAGCGGAGCGTCTTTTGCGATGTGAGTTATCTTATCCCTGTTCGGCACGAAGACCTGAGAGACATACAGCTTCTTCGACTTCGGAGCTGCATACTCAATCATCTCGACTATCTCGTCACCAACCTGCGATCCGATCTCACCCATCAATAAATTATTCGTGCCAGACTCAATGAACACGGCCCGATACCTGCCTAAGTCCTCGCCCTTAACCCTGGCTTTAATTCCGTGAACTGTATCCCCACCAATGCCAGCATTTACATAGTCAAAATGTAATCCGTTTGGGTTGAGACCCTGAGTTATGGAGTCTCCAAACATGATGATCGTCTTACTGGCTTCCTCATCATCAATCTGCGAAAGTCTCATGTGAATCAGTTTATTGGTGACACCGTAAAAACTTCCTGCTGATTCATCGCCTTTGAAATCAGTGTACATGTCTGCGTGAGCAAAAAAACTGGCTGAAAGAGCAACCATAGTTAAAATTTTGAGCATGTAATCTCCTTATGAAGAAATTTTAACCCCAACAAGCATTTAAACTCAATGAATAGTTAAGGGTTGAATTTCCTATAAAGTAGCTACACTGTATGTATGTACAGTATTTGTTGTGAGGAAAATATGCCCCGCCAAGCAGACATCAAAGCCGCCTTTACTGAGGCTATACAGCAGAATATAAAAGGCTATCTCTGTCTTCGAACAGACGTATTCATTTTCAAGTTAAGAGAGAAGAACTGGCACTTCAGTCGTGG
This sequence comes from Enterobacter cloacae complex sp. SYL001, assembly GCF_049237025.1. NCBI lineage: Bacteria > Pseudomonadati > Pseudomonadota > Gammaproteobacteria > Enterobacterales > Enterobacteriaceae > Enterobacter > Enterobacter cloacae complex sp. SYL001. The sequence goes on from NZ_JBMKJI010000009.1 coordinate 1,718, forward strand.
CGATGCAAACGCATGGATTGAACGTAACCAGCCTGACTTCGCCGACAAAACTACAGACGGAAGCGATAACCGTTATTGGATATTGCGAAACATGGAGAGGGTTTTCTGATGGGGTTTCCTTCACCTGCTATGGATTACCAGGAACAACGATTGACCATCGATCTGCTGTGCGGAATTGACGGGAATTGCAGGGTAATAGAAACGTCATGCGGCTGGGCTGTCATTAACGTTGCCATGAGGCCAGAGCAGGGCGATACGCTACTGGTAAGAATGGATAACAGGAACGAGTTTGCAAAGCTATACGGGTCGGCATTGATCACTGAAGATGGTGAAGCTATAGAAGGCGACGCGCTGGATGACGTGGAGGTTTTTGGCGTGCTGACGCATAGTCTTAACAGGATCGGGAACGATGATTGCCCAGCTATTTAAAGCAGGGTTAAGCCATCATTTCACCATCGTTTCGCCATCTTAATTTTACGGCAACAAAAAACCAGCCATAAGAGGTTGGTTTTCAATATGTTTTTGGTCGGCACGAGAGGATTTGAACCTCCGACCCCCGACACCCCATGTTGGTGCGCGGCACGAAAAAGTTTCGCCATTATGACTTTTCGATACCCGTAAGTAGTTGATTCTTCTGATCTAAAAATTATGAATTAATGGCGAAAAATAAGCGTATGTGTTTGATTATTATAGATAACACGCGTGATTTAAAATCCCTCGGCGTTCGCGCTGTGTGGGTTCAAGTCCCACTCCGGCTACTATGGGAACAGCAGAATAATCAAAGCAATAAGTAGTGTCGTGAAACCACCGAAAGGTGGTTTTTTTGTGCCTGCAATTCCCCCTTCCTGACAACAAATCTTATTTTTCGTGCCTGACCCATGCACAACCATAATTTTTCGATCATTATGCGTTGAGGGCGTTTCCTTATCGCGTAAATTCTTATATCTCCGTTTCATCGATTGCCCTGCGGCAGCTTCGCAGATAACTTCATTTGGATTTTCCTTAGAAAAAGTGGAAGAGCTTGCAAATGGGCTGGGCAAGGGTATCAACAAATGATCAAAACATTGTTCTCCGGCGACAAGCTCTCGAACGGACAGGATATGAACTACGGTTGGCAAGAGGCATCTAAAACGGCAATGGCGCTGGATTTGACCACTGGGAGCATTACGGGATGGCAGATGTACCAGATAGCTAAAGAGAATTGATTATGTCACAAGAATTAGAATTTTCGCTTCATCCACCCGTTTGGCCTGCCATCGTCTATTTTGTTGTATCTGTTGCAATTTTTTTCTTGCTTTATCTCGGGAAACTAAAAGTTAACAGGCTGCATAAATACCCGCTATTTATCGCATATATGGTGTTTGTAATCGCTGTTGCAGCCGTTCAGATAAACATCTTTGCTAATGGCTACGAGTTTGTCCGCAGCTTTTTGCATATCGATTTTGACCCATATCGATATGACTCGGTATATTGGGGATCATTGTTTTTCTCCATAATTTACTTGCTGGCGTTGCCCCGGAACAAGTTTTAGCATAATGAAATTTTCATTTAAGGGACGTTATGTCTTTACCGCCATTGTATGCACTGCGTGCGTTTGAAGTTGCTGCGCGGTTGAACTCCTTCAGTAAAGCCGCTGAAACGCTCAATATTACGCCGGGTGCGGTCAGCAGACATGTTCGTACCCTTGAACTGTGGTTCGACTGCGAGCTTTTCAAAAGGCAAGGTCCTCGCGTGGAGGTCACTGAAGCCGGGCGAGTGCTTGCCGGACAGCTGAACGAGAGCTTCACGAGCATTGAATGGGCCTGCCGGGCATTTCGCAGTGAAAATCATCTGCTGCGGTTAAAAGCACCCAGCACCCTGACCATGAGATGGCTTCTCGACGTGCTGCGATCTTTTCGCAACAACCATGCAAAACCACAGGTTGAGATTGCCAGCGTCTGGATGGACATTGACACCGTTGATTTCAATCTTGAGCCCTACGACTGCGCCATCCTTCTTGGTAATGGCCGTTTTGGTGACACAACGGAAAGTCAGCTGCTTTTTCATGAATGGCTTATCCCGGTTTGTACTCCATCACTTATCGAACCGGCCCGGCAACGGCTTCCGCAATGTGATTTGATCCATCCTTCACCGGACAGACGTGACTGGCGGCGCTGGCTGCGAAGAACAGGATTGTTTCCGGGGCTCGATATGAGCAGCGGCATGGTGTTCGATACCCTTGAACAGGGAAGTATCGCCGCGATGAACGGGCACGGCATCGCTATCGCCGACCTGCATCTCACGCTTGATGCCCTGAAAAGCGGCCTGCTGGGCCTGCCGTTCAGGGAAGCTATCGCGACGGGAGATGGTTACTACCTCGTCTGGCCAAAAAATTCGCTCAAAAGAGAGAGCATCCAGCACCTTCTGGGCTGGCTGCAAAACCATACCCCGGTCGTTCCGGCTCTGGATATCGATTACCTGGAATACGATGAAAGCCGGGTTTATTAATACCGTTATGAGTAAGAGATGTTGGCCATCTTTTTATAGCGTTCTGGCAAAGCGCTGTTCAGGCTGAGTACCTTATCCAGAATATAAAATGCTGGCGTGTTTTTCTGCTGCTCAGCGTCAATAATTGCACCGCGTAATATCGTGGCGGCAGACGAGATCCTGTGAAAATATTCTTCAGTCTCAGGCGTCTGTAATTCACCCGACGTGGCGTAACGCACGTGCGGCCAGCCGGAGAAGTCGAGCAGCGGAAGGGGCTTTCCTGCTTCAGGATGACAGGCTGAAATCAGCGCAGCCGCTTGCTTAGGGTCGCGATGGGCAACGGACAGCATGTATACGCGCTGCGAAAACGGTGACAGAGCCTCTGAGTGATGTTTCGTCGCCATAAGCATGGCCATAAAATCCTCTAAATCATCGGCTGAATTGGTGTCAGGTGGTAATACAGTTTTCATTAACTGATATAACGCATCAAGTGTCATATTTGCCCCGGATCCTCTTATCATTATTATTCAGTTTGCGGCTGAACGTTTTATCGACCCGCGCAAAGGCGGGTCGTAAAGATGATATTTGAATGCGGTCGCATCAGAAAAACGATTAATAATGGCAATCACTGTGAGTTTTTCTCACTATAGCCTCCAGGCTTCACACGCCGCCCAGGTACGCCTTCCTCACCTCCGGATCCTTTAGCAACGCCTCGCCGCTGCCGCTTAACCGAATCTGCCCGTTAACCATCACATAGCCGCGGTCGGACAACTTCAGCGCGTGGTGGGCATTCTGCTCGACCAGAAAAATCGTCATTCCGTTACGGGCCAGTTCGCGCAGCGTCTGGAAGATCTGTTTAACCACGATTGGTGCGAGGCCGAGGCTGGGTTCATCCAGCAGCAGAAGTTTAGGACGGCTCATCAGTGCCCGGGCAATAGCCAGCATCTGCTGTTCACCGCCGGAGAGCGTCATCGCCCGCTGGTTACGCCGCTCCTTGAGGCGAGGGAAGAGGTCGAACATGCTTTGCATATCTTCAGCTGCATGCTGATTGCCGACGGGGATTGTCCCCATCAGCAGGTTCTCTTCTACAGACATATCCGGGAAAATGCGTCGTCCCTCAGGTGCCTGCGCGATGCCGCCGGTGGCAACATAGTGGGTGGATTTGTGGCTGATATCCTCGCCGCAGAAGAGGATCTGCCCGTTGCGGATCCGGGGCTGACCAAAGACAGACATCAGTAATGTTGACTTCCCCGCGCCATTAGCGCCAATCAGGGCCACGGTTTCCCCTTTGTTTACCTCAAGTGAAACCTGCTTCAACGCCTGGATCACCCCGTAAAAAACGTCCACATTATGAAATTGAAGCATCGGTGCGCTCACAGATTTACCTCGGTTTCGTCGGTGCCCAGATACGCGGCAATCACTTTTTCATTGTGCTGGATCTCAGCCGGTTTACCTCTGGCAATCACATCGCCGTGATCGAGCACAATGATGTCATCTGAAATGCCCATCACCATCCCCATATCATGCTCGATCAGCAAAACCGTGATGTCGTGGTGGTCGCGCAGGAACCGGATGATCTCGCTCAGCTTGTGCGTCTCCACCGGGTTCAGGCCGGCAGCAGGTTCATCGAGACAAATCATCTCCGGGCCGGTGCACATGGCGCGGGCGATTTCGAGGCGTCGTTGCTGGCCATAGGACATTTCCCCGGCCAGACGGTTCGCGCAATCTACCAGATCCACCACCTCCAGCCAGTAAAACGCCCGGCCCAGCGCCTCGTTCTCTGCCCGACGATACGCAGGGGTGTTCAGCACCCCCGCCAGCAGATTGCGGTTGACGCGCATGTGCTGTGCCACCAGCAGGTTTTCCACAACGGACATCTCGCGGAACAGGCGGATGTTCTGAAACGTGCGCGCAAGACCCGCGCGGTTCACCAGATGCGTGCCGCCAAACATCTTATAGAACAGGCGTTGACCAAGCTGCGCCGGGCTGAGCCAGTCGCCCGGCTGGAGTTTCTGGCCGAGCACCTGAATGACATTGGTGGTTTTATTTCGTGCATTGAACAGAATGTTGCCGCCGGAGGCCCGGTAGAAACCGGTCAGGCAGTTAAAGACGGTTGTTTTTCCCGCGCCGTTAGGCCCAATGAGTGCAGTAATAGAGCCGCGCTGCACCTCAAAATTGACGTCGTTTAAGGCCTTGATCCCGCCGAAGTGCATCATCAGATGTTCTACACGCAAAATCGTTACGTTCATGGCGCCACTCCTTTACGCACGGCAAATCCGCTGCGGTTGATGCGGATCAGACCGCGAGGACGCCAGATCATCATCACCACCATCAGCATGCCAAACAGTAGCACGCGGTATTCCGCAAAGCTGCGCAGCAGTTCCGGCGTGACGGTCAGCACAAAGGCGGCCAGTACGACGCCGACGGTGGAGCCCATCCCGCCCAGGACCACAATCGCGAGGATGAGGGCCGATTCAAAAAAGGTGAAAGAGGTGGGGTTAACAAACCCCTGCCAGGTGGCAAAAAACACCCCGGCGATACCTGCCGTCGATGCGCCCAGGGTGAAGGCCGAGAGTTTGACCAGAACGTGGTTGAGCCCCATGGAACGGCAGGCAATCTCATCCTCACGGAGCGCTTCCCACGCCCGTCCAATGGGCATTCGGGTCAGCCGGTGTTTAATGTACAGCACCAGCATGACTACCAGGAAAAGCACTGCATAGATGAAAATAAACTTCATGTTGGGGTTATAGGTCAGGCCGAAGAACTCGTGGAAAGGGACGCCGCCTTCTTTGGCGCGTCGGCCAAACTCCAGGCCAAAAAAGGTCGGGGCAGGGGCTGAAACGCCGTTAGGCCCGCCGGTGAAGGTAAGCCAGTTGTTCAGCACCAGACGGATGATCTCGCCAAACCCGAGCGTGACGATGGCGAGATAATCCCCGTGCATGCGCAACACCGGAAAGCCGAGCAGGGCGCCCGCGCCCGCAGCCATTAGCGCCGCCAGCGGCAGCATGCTCCAGAACCCAAGCCCCAGATACTGATACCCGAGCGCCAGCCCGTAAGCGCCGATGGCATAGAAGGCGACATAACCCAGATCCAGCAGCCCTGCCAGGCCAACGACAATGTTCAGCCCAAGACCGAGCAGGACGTAGATCAGTCCGAGTATAGCGACCGTCAGAACGTATTTTGTGGCCACAAACGGGAAGCAGATCGCCAGCGTGACAATCAGCGGAATGATCCAGCGCATGCGGCTTTTATACGCCGGTGGCCGGACATACACCCCCGCATTGTCGGATTCAAACCGCGCCTGTAAACGTCTTCCGGCCGCCGTAGCTGAAAAGGCGCTCAGCAAAAAGCGTCCCAGCATCACCGTGCCTACAATCCACGCCAGCCGCTGGCCGTCAAAGTTAAAGCTGTAACCATCCAGTATCACGCCCGCAATCGGGCCGAAAATAATCAGGGCGATCATTCCGGAAAAAATCGCGTCCAGAATGCAGCGCTTCAGGGAAAAGCCGTCAGAGGTCATCGCGTTGTTCCTTACACTTTAGCCACGACAGGGCGGCCCAGCAGCCCCTGAGGACGGAAGATCAGGATTAATACCAGCAATCCAAACGAGAACACGTCTTTATAATCCGAGTTCACCATCCCGGAGAATTGCGCTTCTGCGACGCCCAGAATCAGCCCGCCAAGCATCGCACCGGGCAGAGAGCCGATGCCGCCCAGCACCGCCGCCGTAAAGGCCTTGATGCCGATAACGAACCCGACGTAAAAATCAAAGGTGCCGTAATTCATGGTGATCAGCACGCCCGCCAGCCCGGCCATGGCTGCGCCGATAACAAACACCAGCGAAATAATTCTGTCGGTGTTGATACCCAAAATGGAGGCCATCTTACGATCCTGCTGCACCGCACGGCACATGCGCCCTAAGCGGGTACGGTTGATAATCCAGGTCAGCACCAGCATGCCCGCGAACGAGGCGATGAGAATAAAGACTTTGGTATAGGTTATCTGGACAAACCCTTCGCCGAGGTGAAAACGCAGCACGCCATCCAGCATGGTCGGTACGCCCTGCTGCCGCGGGCCCTGACTGAGCTGGACGTAGTTTTGCAGTATCAACGACATCCCGATGGCCGAAATCAGCGGCGCCAGACGCGTCGAATTGCGTAGCGGCTTATAGGCGATGCGCTCAATCGTCCAGCCATAAACGCCGGTGACCACGATGGTGAAAACCAGGGTTCCCAGGATCAGCAGCGGAAAGGAGTGGAGTCCAAAAAACGCCAGCAGGGCCAGGCCAATGGCCGAGAGATAGGCGGAGATCATATACACTTCGCCGTGGGCGAAATTGATCATACCGATGATGCCGTACACCATGGTGTAGCCGATGGCGATAAGACCATAGACCGAACCCAGCGTTAAGCCATTAATTAATTGTTGCAGGAAGAATGTACTCATGGTCGCGCACCTGAATAAAGGGTTACGCCGACAGTCAGACCTGCCGGCGTTGAGCAGATTCCGTCCCGTTATGGCACTTCTTTATATTTGCCTTTGTCGTCCCACTGGTAGACCACGTAGTCAGACACTTTGAGGTCACCTTTGCTGTCCCAGGCTTTTTTACCCATCACCGTGTCGACAGGGTTGGCCTTCAGCCACTCGCTGGCTTTTGCGGAATCCGTCCCTTTCGTGGCCTTGAATGCCGCTGCGATAGCCTGCACAGACGCATAGGCGTAGAGGGTGTATCCTTCTGGTTCAAATTTACCGGCGCGGAATTTCTCGATGACGGCTTTTCCGTCCGGGATCAGGCGCGGGTCTTTACCGAAGGTCATGTAAATACCGTTGGTGTACTGCGCCCCACCGGCGGCGGTGACCATCTCTTCATTGACGATACAGTCTCCCGAGAAGAACTTCGCCTGCACGCCCTGTTCACGCATCTGGCGAACCAGCGGGCCCGCTTCCGGGTGACAGCCCCCGAAGAACACCACGTCTGGTTTTTGTGCGCCAATTTTGGTCACCAGCGCGTTAAAGTCTTTCTCCCCGCGGGACAACCCTTCGTACATCACTTCCTTAACGCCGCGTTTCGCCAGCGCCGCTTTAGTGGCGTCCGCCAGCCCCTGACCGTAGGTGTCTTTATCGTGGATGATGACGACCCGTTTGGCTTTCAGCTTATCAAGAATAAAATCGCTGGCGACCTGGCCCTGCTGGTCGTCACGTCCGCACATGCGGAACATATCGCTCATGCCCCGCTCGGTAATAAGCGGGTTCGTTGAGCCGGGGGTGATGGAGAGGATCCCGGCATCGCTATAGACCTCGGAGGCGGGCATGGTCGACGAGGAGCAGAAGTGGCCGACGACCGCTTTCACTTTATCCTGATCGACTAAGCGGTTGGCGACGGCAACGGCCTGTTTGGGTTCGCAGGCGTCATCGCCCTGAACCAGTTTGATTTTCTCACCGTTGATCCCGCCAGCGGCGTTAATGTCTTCCGCCGCCTGCGTAGCGCCATGCCAGTATTGATCGCCATAGGTTGCGTTCGGGCCTGTGAACGGCCCGGCCACGCCGATCACGATATCGGCCTGTGCAGAAAAGGCCGTCACCAGACAACCGGCCAGCAACAGGGAGAGGGGAGTTTTGGTAAATTTCAGCGACATTATTATGTTCCTTAGCAAAGAGGTTTTTGCACCAGGTATAAACCCGAACGCCTGATGGCATCGTAAATCCAAAAACAAGAGCGAGAACAAAATGCACTTTAGAAGCAATCTCGTGCTTAATACGGCGAGGATCCCACGCACCGCGAAGCGCGCAGAACATTAAGCAAAAAGGTTGCCAGAATGGTTAATCCCTTGACCGGGTCACAACACGTTGAGTATAGAGCGCCGTTTTATGCGCCTTTGCGGGATGAGATGAATTTACAGCGGAGATCACATCTCCTTAACAACAAAGCCCATAAGTTGTGCAACGGTCACGATTTGCACGTTTTTGCAGCAATAAAGACCTAAACTTCAGATAGGCATGCGCGGCGATATATGTCAGGATCGTTTTTTTTATCAGGAGTATCAGCAATGGCTGAAGGCCCATTAAATGAAAGCGAGATGGCGTGGCTGGAAGAGACATTAATCTCTTACGGACACGACGATGCATCCGTGATTGACGTGTCCGAACTGGACGGCATGCTTACCGCAGTACTTTCCGGTCCCGTTGTGGTGGAGCCCGACACCTGGCTGGTGGCGGTATGGGGTGGCGAGAAGTATATTCCGCGCTGGAAAAACGATCGTGAGATGAACCGTTTTATCGATCTCTGCTTTAAGCACATGAACGATATTGCCGAGCGCCTGAGCGAATACCCGGATCAGTTTGAACCGCTGTTTGGCTATAACGACGTTGACGGTCAGAGCTATACCGTAGTGGAAGAGTGGTGCTATGGCTACATGCGCGGCGTGGCGCTGACGGACTGGTCATCCCTGCCGGAAGCGCTGGAAGCGGATCTGGCGGTGATTGCCCTGCACGGAACGGAAGAGAACAGCGAGAAGCTGGATGCGCTGACCGAAGAGGAGTATATGGCCAGCATCGAGAGCATTCAGCCTGCGGCGCTGCGTTTGTACAACTACTGGGTGGCTAATCCGCAGCAGCCGGAAGCGAAAAAGCCGATCGTGAACGGGTCGAAGGTGGGACGTAACGATCCGTGTCCGTGCGGGAGCGGGAAGAAGTTTAAGAGTTGCTGCCTGCATTAAATCATTAATTACTGTGGCCTGAATGGGGCACGGGTGTTGAGTCCCCGCTAAAATCGGCGAACCGGAGACCAGATGACAAGGGCTGGACGCCATGGATGGCGGCCAGAGGCGAATCGAGACAGGATGTCGAGTTGAGCCGACCGCAGGCAGATGGTCGGGAGGTGAGCGCAGTGCGAAGCACCGATTTTCCGCGGGGCCGCGGGGATTGATAAGGGGGCCGCGGCGGCCCCCTTATCCCGTTCACATGCTGTGAAAAAATCATATTCTGTTGATCTTAAGGTGAACGGAACAGTACCTCAGGACCTGTATAAATAAGTTATCCCACTTCCGGCAGCATCCCCGCTGCAATCAAAATCTGCACCAGAATAATCACCACCCCACAACCAAACACCACGCACAGCAGCGGCTTACCACCCGCCACGCGGTATCCTTGCTGCGGATGTTGCTGGCGGCTCTTCCACGCCAGCAGGGAAGGCAGCAGCAGGGCCAGTACCGATAACGCCACGCCAGCATACCCCAGCGCCATCACAAACCCGCGCGGATAAAAGAGCGCGAAGGCCAGCGGCGGCAGGAAGGTCATCGCCCCCGTCTGTAAGCGTCCGGCAACGGTATTGCGACGCTGGAACAGATCCGCCATATAGTCAAACAGGCCAAGCGCCACGCCGAGGAAGGAGGTTGCCAGCGCCAGGTCTGCAAACAGATGTACCGCCAGCTCCACGTGTGAAGAGGCCACCACGTTACGCAGGGCAACCAGGAATCCATTCAGACCAGAATGCTCTGCCATCAGGCCGATAAAGGTGGTGGAATCAATACTGCCCAGCGTCACCAGCTGCCAGAACAGGTAAGCAATCAACGGAATGGCGCTGCCGATCACAAAGACGCGGCGCAGCTTGCGAATATCCCCGTTCATATAGCTCACGATGCTCGGCACGCTGCCATGAAAACCGAAAGAGGTGAAAATCACCGGGATGGCCGAAAGCGCCAGACCTTTCTCCAGCGGGAGGGAGAGCAGGTTAACCTTGTGCACATGCGGTGCCAGCAGCACCAGCATCACAACAAGGAAGAGAATTTTGGCGCTGAACAAAAAACGGTTAAACAGATCGACCAGCGACGTGCCCGCACAAACCACACCGCCACCGATCAGCGTAAAGACAATGGCGCCTGTTTCCGGTGAAAGCGACGCACCGAAGCCGTCATTGATACTTGACGCAATTAGCTCCCCGGCGCCGCTGATGTAGGCGGCGGTCAGCGCGTACATCAGGAACATCATGCTGAAACCGGTGATCCACTGCCCGTAGCGTCCAAGATAGCGTGCAGCCAGGGAGCCTAAGCCGGTATCGGCAGGGACATGTTGATAAACCTCCAGCAATAATAGCGCGGTGTAACACATCAGGGCCCAAAGACCGCCCAGCAGCACTACGGTAACCCCAAACCCGACGCCGGCGGCAGCCAACGGCATGGCCAACATTCCTGCGCCAATTGTCGTTCCGGCGACGATAAAAATACTTCCCAGAGTTCTGTTCTTCACGCTTTCCTCTACAACGCTTCCATACCGCGACTCATTCTGCGGCGCAGAGTAAGGGAAAAGCACCATCTCGTCAAATCACCGTTACATAGGGTGTAATGATTAATTTACAAAAAGAAAGGGGGAACCTGCGCCAGCGCAAAGCGTGCCGTGGAGGGAGCATTTAGTCTGCTTTTTATTTGCGAGAGGTAATGATGTCAATTCACGGACACGACGTGCTGAATATGATGATTGAGTCAGGTGAGCGTTATACGAAGGAGAGTCTGGTTGAGGCGATACATGCCCGCTTTGGCGAAGCGGCGCGTTTCCATACCTGTTCAGCTTCGGAAATGACAGCCGCGGAGCTGGTGGCGTTTCTGGCGGCGCGCGGAAAATTCATTCCGGCAGCAGACGGATTTTCCACGCACGAAAGTAAATTTTGCCGTCATTGAATAAAGCGGTGCTGAAAACTCAGCACCGCTTTTCTATTAATTCTGCGTGTCGAGCGTCGACAGCTCTTTATCAATGAAGTACAGACCTTCCCCGGATTTACCTGCCAGAGATAATTTATCCAGCACGGATTTAAACAGCTTCTCTTCTTCGTGCTGTTCAGCCACATACCACTGAAGGAAATTAAAGGTTGGATAATCCTGACTGGTCATGGCGGCATGAGCCAGTTCATTAATTTTCTGGGTGATCAGCTGTTCGTGCTCATAGGTGGCACGGAACAGTTCATCAAGAGAGCCGTACTCGGCGAAAGGCGATACCACGTTATCAATGCGCGGCAGGCTGCCGGTGTCCGTCAGGTAATCAAACAGACGCTGCATGTGCGTCATCTCTTCCTGGGCATGACGACGCAGGAAGGCGGCAGCCCCTTCAAAGCTGTGATAGCTGCACCAGGCGCTCATCTGCTGATAAAGCAGGGAAGAAAATAGCTCAAGATTCATTTGCGCATTGAGCTTGTCGATCATTTCAGTTTTTAACATGGTGCAGCTCCGGTTTATTAATTCTGGTTCACGATGAGCGACACTATAATTTGTTATTTAATTATTTGCAAAAAGTAAAATAAATATTTATTTATTAAAAATACGAATGGGAATAAAACGCATTGCCGCCATTTGTATTTATTAATGAGAATTATTTTTGTTCTTATTAAATAAACTGCCAGCGTGACTGGCAGTCGCGGTTAATACCACGGATTCTGGCTGGAAGAGGTAACGGCATATCCCTGACATTTATACTGAATGGTCACACTTTCGTTCAGACAGAATGAACCGCTGATCAGGGTGCAGGTTTTAATCGGCTGCCCGTAGGCTGACGCGGAGGCGTAGCCCATGTGTTGGCAGGCCTTTGTTGCCGTACCGTTATTAACATAGTCATCAGACCAGGCGTTTTGCAGCATGGCCTGGCCATAGTCGAGGCGCACAATTCCGTTTGGGGCATCCGTACTACTGACTTCTGCCTGACGGTTGATGCTGCACCCGGCGAGCAACAGGATCGTTCCGGCTATGATTACACGTTTCATGTTTCACTCTGCGTGACGGGAAATACGCCATTGTAACCAACGCGACGGGACGCAATGGCCGGAATAGCCGGAGGATCTGCCCTTTCACTCTACAACGAGCCGGGCCACCGCGCGAAATTGTGAGCGCATCTTTGTTTTTTAAAACAAGTTTTCACTTAATTTGAAAGTGTGTTTGTTTGATAGTAAGGTTAAGTTGAAAAGGTATCCACAGCGGGATCGCCCGCCATGCATTCAGGAGAGACAAGATGAAAATTGCACTGATGATGGAAAACAGCCAGGCCGCTAAGAATCCCATCATCCTTAATGAGCTGAAAGCCGTTGCTGATGAGAAAGGTTTCCCGGTCTATAACGTCGGTATGAGTGATGAGAACGATCATCATCTCACTTATATTCACCTGGGCATCATGGCGAGCATTCTGCTTAACGCAAAAGCCGTTGATTTTGTTGTCACCGGCTGCGGTACCGGGCAGGGCGCGTTAATGTCCCTGAACATCCATCCGGGTGTGATTTGCGGTTACTGCATCGATCCTGCGGATGCTTTCCTGTTCGCGCAAATCAACAACGGTAACGCGCTTTCTCTGCCGTTTGCGAAGGGCTTCGGCTGGGGGGCAGAACTGAACGTACGCTTTATCTTTGAGAAAGCGTTTACCGGACGCAATGGCGAAGGCTATCCACCAGAGCGTAAGGAGCCGCAGGTGCGTAACGCCGGTATTCTGAACCAGGTGAAAGCGGCGGTGGTAAAAGAAAACTATCTGGATACCCTGCGTGCAATCGATCCTGAGCTGGTTAAAACCGCCGTCTCAGGCCAGCGCTTCCAGCAGTGCTTCTTCGAGAACTGCCAGGACAAAGAGATCGAAGCCTTCGTGCGCGGTATTGTTGGCTGATTTCCTTTGCCGGGCGGTGCGTTGCCCGCCCGGCACAGAGCCTTACTTTTTCGATGATACCGCGCTGCCTGCATTTTTGGTCAGACGCAGCGTGTCAACCATTCCCACCAGGCAGATCAGCGCGATCGCCACAAATGCCAGCCGGAAGCTCATTCCCGGCATGCCGGCAATCCCCATCGTCTCACTGACTTTTTCCCCGATACGAATACCAATTGCCCCGAGCGTGATCCCAAGTCCCACGGCAAGCTGCGTTGCGGTTGAAAACAGCGTATTGGCATAGCTCATCTGCGCAGAGGGTACATCCGCAAAGGCCAGCGTACTGATGGCTGTAAACTGGATCGAACGAAAAACGCCACCCAGATAGAGGATCAGCATGACGAGCCACACAGGAGTCTGCGGCGTAAGAAAGGCGCAGGCCAGCAGCGCCAGGACATTCAGTGAACCGTTAATCAGCAACAGCCGCTTAAACCCCAGGCTGCGGATCAGGGGCGTCGTCGCCGGTTTAATGGTGAGATTGCCTACGAAAACGGCCAGCACCAGCAGGCCAGAATGGAACGCGTCCATGCCAAAGCCGACCTGGAACATCAGCGGTAACAGGAACGGAACCGCGCTGATGGAGGCGCGAAACAGCGATCCGCCGTACAGGGTGACGCGAAACGTCGGCACTTGCATCGCATCGAGCCTGATCATCGGCCAGGTTGCCCGCTTAAAGTGGCGCAGCGCCAGGCTCAACGCGGCGACACCGACGATAAACAGCGTGGCGGTTAATCCTGTCCGCAGAGGCTCTGCGCCCATCAACTCCATCGCATAAACCAGGCTCACCATGGCAAGGGTGGTGACCACAAAACCCGGTAAATCAAACGGTCGGCGCGTATCTTCATGCAGGTCTGGAATGATTCGCAGTGCCAGCAAAATGGCGATTATCCCCAGCGGCACGTTAATAAAGAAGATCCAGCGCCAGTCGGCATAGCTTGTAATGAACCCGCCCAGCGGCGGGCCGATGATCGGCGCGACCAGCGCAGGCCACGTCAGGGTGGCGATTGCCGTGATGAGCTGATGCTTTGGCGTTGTACGTAACACGGCCAGGCGACCCACAGGCACCATCAGCGCGCCACCCATGCCCTGGAAGACGCGCATTGCGACAAACTCCTCGAGCGTGGTGGACAGGCCGCAAAATACCGAGGCCAGCGTGAAGATCGCCAGCGCGAGGGCAAATACTTTTCGCGCGCCGAAGCGGTCGGCGATCCAGCCGCTGGCGGGGATCAGCACGGCAAGGGTGATCAGGTAGGCGCTGATGCCGATATTCAGATCCACGGCCTGTACGCCGAAGCTTTTTGCCATATCCGGCAATGCGGTGGCGATCACCGTCCCGTCCAGAAACTCCATAAAGAAAGCACCGGCCACCAGCAGTGCCGCAGGCGATAATCCACGGCTCTCTTTGCCGGATACGTTTTCACTCATTCTCTTCCTGCCCGCTCAAAAAATTTTATAAAAATTTACTGGAATTTATAAGTCTGTAACGTGCGGATTTATCATGCCTTTTTTAACAAACCGGCAGCACTGAGGGTTTATTAACCGTGATGCAGGTCACAAAATGGTTGATTTTTGTGATGGTGGTCATATTATAAGCGTATTGATAATAACACCTGCATAACACGTTACTGGAGCAACATAATGAAACTGCGCAAAATCCTGAAAAGCATGTGGGCTAACTACTGCACAACGTTTAAAGACGTCCCACCGGGTGCGATGTTCTGATAAAAAAACCTGCTTCGGCAGGTTTTTTTATGTCTGCGGACGACGAGAGGGAGATGGAAGGGCGTCTGTTTTGCTACTATGGCGGCCTTTGAATAAGGAGAACCCCATGTCACAAAACCTGAGCGCCGATCAGGAACTGGTATCTGACGTCGTCGCCTGCCAGCTGGTTATCAAACAAATCCTTGATGTGATTGACGTTATCGCGCCGGTTGAGGTACGCGAAAAGATGTCGACCCAGCTAAAAAACATCGATTTCACCAATCATCCTGCTGCGGCGGACCCGGTTACGCTCCGCGCGATCCAGAAAGCGATCGCGCTGATTGAACTGCGCTTCACGCCGCAGGGTGAGTCACACTAAAATAAACCGATGTTTTAAAATTAGAAACCGTTTTCTGATTTTACGTCGAAGGGCGACAGAGTCTGTCGCCCGCAGAAGGTTCAAAAGAACGTCTGCACCAGTAGATAGCTCACCACGCAGGCACAGCTGACGCCAATCAGGCCCGGCAGAATAAAGCTGTGGTTGATGATGAATTTACCGATGCGGGTGGTGCCGGAGCGATCGAATCCAATACAGGCCAGATCGCTCGGATAGGTGGGCAGCACAAAGTAGCCGTAGGAGGCCGGGAAGAAGGCCACCAGCATTTTCGGATCGATGCCTAACATCAACCCCATCGGGGCGACTGCGGTTAAGGCCGCGGCCTGGCTGTTGACCAGTTTCGACACCAGAAACAACACGATGGCATACGTCCAGGGATGACTCTTCACTACCCCCTCCAGTGCCATTTTCAGTTCGTCGAGATGCGCCTGGAAAAAGGTATCGCTCATCCATGCCACGCCAAACACCGAGAAGATGGCGACCATCCCCGCCTTAAATACCGCTCCGTTTGAAATGGCCGACGCATTAACCTTACAGGTCATCAGCATGATGGCCCCGGCAATAAGCATCATCATTTGAATGACAAGGTTCATCGACAGGGCCGTCATTTTGCCTTTGATCTCAAACGCCGGACGCAACTCGGGCAACGCACCCAGCAGGACCACAACGGCAATCCCGGCGAAGAAGATCCACGTTGACCAGTAGGCCTGTTTAGGGAAACGCTGATCCATCAACGTCTCCGTTCCCCCATAGATAAACTCCCGCTGTTTCGGATCTTTCAGCTTTTCTTGAAATTCAGGATCGTCTGCGAGGTTTTTCCCCCGGCGCAGGCTCCACAGTGCCGCAATGGCGACGCCAGACAGTGAGGCCGGTACGGAAACGGCGAGGATTTCAAGGATCCCCCACGCGTGGCCGATACCGTGCTGCGCACCCAGAATTGAGACCAGCGAAACGACGGCCACGGAAACGGGGGAGGCGGTGATCGCCATCTGTGAGGCCACCGAGGCCACCGCCATCGGCCGTTCCGGGCGAATGCCTTTTTTCAGGGCGATATCCGCGATAATGGGAAACATAGTGTAGACGACGTGGCCGGTCCCGCAGAGAGAGGTCAACATCCAGGTGGTAAACGGCGCGAGAAGGGTGATGTGCTGGGGATGTTTTCGCAGCAGGCGCTCTGCGAATTGCATCATCACGTTCAGGCCACCGGCGGTCTGTAGTGTTGCCGCGCAGCCGATGACGGCGAGGATCGTGAGCATCACGTCAACCGGCGGTTTACCGGGTTGCAGACCAAAGACAAAACTCAAAATAAACAGGCCGATGCCGCTTATCAGCCCCAGGCCCATCCCGCCGAAGCGGGTACCTACCAGCAGGCAGAGGATAATGACAATAAACTCAATGGTGATCATAATGCTCCCTCGTTAATGAATGTAATTAAACAAATCATTACACGATGTGTGGTTATTCATTGGGAGCAAGATCTGATTTGTTAAATGTCAGCAAAAGCAGGGAGTTGGCACCCACTCCCTGACGGGCTGAGGGATCCCCAGTAATTTGAAAGCAAAAGCGATAACGTTGCCTTCAGAATAACTGAAGGCTTTCAGCGATGCCTCGGTCCGGCTGTAAATCGCTGAGGCGTTTCCTGTAGGCCGGGGCGAGGCGCAGGGATGCGCCGAGAGGGCGGGCTTTACAGGGATGTTACCTCCGCCCGTCCCCGATAAGCCGGAAGGAATAAGCCGAAGGTACCGCGAAGCGGCGATTTTCCGCCGGAAGCCCGGGTCGCCAGGGTGGTGGCGACTGAGCCACCCTGGCACGTTCACCGGTTATGCCGTGACAGAGTAGCAAGGAACATAAAGTGAACGGAATGACCACCAGAGCCGTATGTTCCCCCTCACCCCAGCCCTCTCCCTCAAGGGAGAGGGGGCCGTCTGTGCAGGCATTATTTTGTGGGGAACTCTCAGCCCTGACGGGAGCGGGTGAAGGAACTTAGTGGTGTTGCACGGTAGCTATGTCGAGAAGATGGCGGTCCGTCTGCTCCAGACAGATCCCCGCGCGTTTCGCGTTGCGGATTTCGTCTGCGAGCGTTTTCAGCAGCATGCCATCCTGCTGCTGCTCTCTGTCCATATCACGTAAAAACTTGAGGGTAATGATGTCCTGTTGCGCTTTGGCTTCATCGGCCAGCTTGTTCAGCTTTGTACAGCGTTGCTCATACTCTTCAAGCGTTTTCTGGAACAGTTCCTCCAGAGAGGAGTAATTATCTTCAATCGTTTCAAGCTCTTTGACTGTGGGATTGGCGCCGATGGCTTTCAAAAAGTTAAAGACACGCATCATGTGCGTGACGTTACTTTGCGCCTGAGTACGAAAGAAGGTGGCAGTGCCGTTGAGGCTTTTTCTGGAACACCAGGCGCTCAAATGCAGATGCAGATTTGAAGCATAAAACTCCAGGTTCATCTGGGCATTCAGTTTTTGCATCATCGTTTGGGTAGTCATACTCATATCCTTATTGACTGTGGGACTTGATGTCCACTACGAAACCTGACCCGGCAGGTACTGACGATTGAATAACAGAAAAAGATTTCTGCAAGGTAAACAAACTCGAAAATTCACGTCCTGTGTTCGATTTAAATAAGCATACGCTTCTCTTGGAATTAAGAAAACTCTTAGTTGGGCTGTGTTTACCATACATTACAAATTTAAATATAGCGCAGAACAGAAAACAGGTGACGAGATATAATATTTTTTATCTTTATGTTTTTAATGATATTAAAATCAGTGCTTCCCATTTTTATCGTTTCAGGAAACCTTCTGTGGCGGGAAATTCTGTGAAAGTGTTAAATCAGAAATAATAACTGCAAATATATCCTGCTGTAGCAAATTTGAGCTAAATCAATTTTCCCGCAATATACGGTTCTGTGATCGCGTCGTAAGATTGTTATCTAACAAATCTGGAAAATGAAACGATGTTTTATATCTTTTCACCCGTAGAGGTTTATGATGACAAAAGTTGCGATGCTGCTGGCACCTGGTTTTGAAGAAGCAGAAGCGATTATCACAGTTGATATCCTGCGTCGCTTGCAGATTGAGGTGGAAACGCTGGCCTGCGCGGAGTCCCGTGCGGTAGTGAGTTACCACAATATCCCCATGGTGGCTGACAGTACATTAACGGAACGTATTAATACGCTGTATGACGCGGTCGTGTTACCCGGTGGGCCGCAGGGGAGTATCAATCTTGCGGCTAACCAGGAGGTGATACGCTTTGTTTCCGCGCATGACGAGCACGGCAAACTCATCTGCCCGATCTGCTCTGCGGCTGCGCGGGTGCTGGGCGCAAACGGGCTACTGAAGGGGCGGCGCTACGTCTGTTCCGGCGATCTTTGGCAGACCGTTGATGATGGAGTATATGTGGATGCGCCGGTCGTGGAGGATAACAACCTCATCAGCGGCAAGGGGCTGGGGCACGCTTTTGACTTTGCGCTGACGCTCTCTGCGCGTCTGCTGGGCGACGACGCCCCCGTGCGCGATCATGCTGAACACATCTATTACCGCTGGTAAATTTCTGCCGGACGCTAAGGCGTCCGGGTTACAGGGATTTCTTAGCTGACCTTATGGATAATCCTGCTTAACTCCTTTCCATTTGTAGGACAATTACGTCCTTTTTTATGTCATTTTTCGCTGAATTTATGTACGCAATTACTGTAATTCTGCGGTGTGATGTCGCTCTCTTATGGATGATTAATTTCCCGCTAAAACTATCACCAGCAATAACGCTTATGACGAGGTAAGCGCTAATGCCTTGTTTTAAGTCCGATTAAATAAGTTGTTCGCCATTATTCCCTACAGATAAGAATGCAAAAGCTGGAGTTTACCATGCACAAATTTACTAAAGCGCTGGCGGCCATCGGCCTGGCTGCCGTTATGTCACAATCCGCTATCGCTGAAAATTTAAAGCTCGGTTTTCTGGTTAAACAGCCGGAAGAACCGTGGTTCCAGACCGAATGGAAATTTGCTGATAAAGCCGGAAAAGATTTGGGATTTGAGGTAATTAAAATCGCCGTACCTGACGGCGAGAAAACGCTTAACGCCATTGATAGCCTGGCGGCGAGCGGCGCGAAAGGTTTCGTTATCTGTACGCCGGATCCAAAGCTGGGTTCAGCGATTGCCGCGAAAGCGCGCGGTTATGACATGAAAGTGATTGCGGTGGACGATCAGTTCGTGAATGCCAAAGGCAAACCGATGGATACCGTTCCGCTGGTGATGATGGCGGCCACCAAAATCGGCGAGCGTCAGGGCCAGGAGCTCTATAAAGAGATGCAAAAACGCGGCTGGGATGTAAAAGAGACCGCCGTGATGGCGATTACCGCTGACGAGCTGGATACCGCCCGTCGTCGTACCACGGGCTCAATGGACGCCCTAAAAGCGGCTGGCTTCCCGGAAAAACAAATCTACAAAGTCCCGACCAAATCCAATGATATCCCGGGCGCCTTTGATGCGGCGAACTCCATGCTCGTCCAGCATCCGGAGGTGAAACACTGGCTGGTGGTGGGGATGAACGATAACACCGTGCTGGGCGGCGTGCGTGCAACGGAAGGCCAGGGCTTTAAAGCACCGGACATTATCGGGATCGGCATCAACGGCGTGGACGCCGTGAGCGAACTGTCTAAAGCGCAGGCGACCGGCTTCTACGGCTCTCTGCTGCCAAGCCCGGATGTCCACGGCTATAAATCCAGCGAAATGCTTTACAACTGGGTGACCAAGGGGGTTGAGCCGCCGAAATTCACCGAAGTAACCGATGTGGTGCTGATCACCCGCGATAATTTCAAAGAGGAGCTGGCGAAAAAAGGACTGGGCGGTAAGTAATACGCTGTGATTGCGCCCCTCACACGCCGTGAGGGGCCTGACGTACACACTACAGGAATCACGGAGTCGTTATGCAACAGTCTGATCCGTATCTCTCTTTCCGCGGCATCGGTAAAACATTCCCCGGCGTAAACGCGCTGACCGATATCAGCTTCGACTGCTATGCCGGCCAGGTTCATGCCCTGATGGGGGAGAACGGCGCGGGAAAATCCACGCTGCTAAAAATTCTCAGCGGCAACTACACGCCCACCACCGGCACGCTGGCCATTCGCGGCGAAGAGGTGGCCTTTGCCGATACCACGGCAGCGTTAAACGCGGGCGTCGCCATCATCTATCAGGAGCTGCATCTCATTCCTGAAATGACCGTGGCGGAGAACATCTACCTGGGCCAGCTTCCGCATAAAAGCGGCGTGGTCAACCGCTCGCTGCTCAACTATGAAGCGGGCTTGCAACTCAGGCACCTTGGGCTGGATGTCGATCCACAAACGCCCCTCAAGTATCTCTCCATCGGCCAGTGGCAGATGGTGGAAATTGCCAAAGCGCTGGCGCGTAACGCCAAGATCATCGCTTTTGACGAGCCAACCAGCTCGCTCTCGGCGCGTGAAATTGAAAACCTCTTTCGCGTGATCCGCGAGCTGCGCAAAGAGGGCCGCATCATTCTGTACGTCTCCCACCGTATGGAAGAAATTTTTGCCTTAAGCGATGCCATCACCGTGTTTAAGGATGGCCGCTACGTGCGCACCTTCACCGATATGCAGCAGGTCAATCATGACCAGCTGGTGCAGGCGATGGTCGGGCGGGATCTCGGGGATATTTACCACTGGAAGCCGCGCGAGTACGGCCCTGAGCGTCTGCGTCTGGATAGCGTTAAAGCCCCAGGCGTGCGCACACCTATTTCACTCTCGGTGCGCAGCGGCGAAATCGTCGGGCTGTTTGGCCTTGTCGGGGCAGGGCGCAGCGAGCTGATGAAAGGGCTGTTTGGCGGGACGCGTATTACCCAGGGCCAGGTCTTCGTCGACGGGAAAAAGGTCGATATACAGAAGCCTGCGCAGGCGATTAACGCGGGCATCATGCTCTGTCCGGAGGATCGAAAGGCCGAAGGCATTATTCCAGTGCACTCGGTGCGCGACAACATCAACATCTCTGCCCGGCGCAAGTTCATCCGCGCGGGATGTCTGATTAACGACGGGTGGGAGGCGCGCAACGCTGATCACCATATCCGTTCGCTGAACATCAAAACTCCCGGGGCTGAACAGCTGATCATGAACCTGTCCGGCGGCAACCAGCAAAAAGCCATTCTGGGGCGCTGGCTGTCGGAAGACATGAAGGTCATTTTGCTGGATGAACCAACGCGCGGTATCGACGTGGGGGCGAAACACGAAATCTATAACGTCATCTATGAGCTGGCAAAACGCGGCGTGGCGGTGCTGTTCGCCTCCAGCGATCTGCCCGAGGTGCTGGGCGTCGCTGACCGCATTGTAGTGATGCGTGAAGGCGAAATTGCCGGTGAATTGCTGCATGAACAGGCGAATGAACAACAGGCGTTGAGTCTCGCCATGCCTAAAGTTAGCCAGGCTGTCGCCTGAGTAAGGAGTCAATGATGTCCTCTGTTACTACATCCGGAGCGCCGAAGTCGGCTTTCAGTTTTGGCCGCATCTGGGACCAGTACGGCATGTTGGTGGTTTTTGCCGCCCTGTTCGTTGCGTGCGCGATTTTTGTGCCAAACTTCGCGACCTTCATCAACATGAAGGGACTGGGGCTGGCCATCTCCATGTCCGGCATGGTGGCCTGCGGAATGCTATTCTGCCTGGCCTCCGGCGATTTTGACCTGTCGGTCGCCTCGGTGATTGCCTGTGCCGGGGTCACCACTGCCGTGGTGATCAATATGACCGAAAGCCTGTGGATCGGCGTGCTGGCGGGGCTGATGCTCGGCGTGCTGAGCGGTCTGGTGAACGGCTTTGTGATTGCGCGCCTGAAGATTAACGCCCTGATCACGACGCTTGCGACCATGCAAATCGTGCGCGGTCTGGCCTATATCATCTCCGACGGTAAGGCGGTGGGGATTGAAGACGAGCGCTTCTTTACGCTGGGCTATGCCAACTGGCTGGGCTTGCCTGCGCCTATCTGGCTGACGGTAGCCTGTCTGATCCTGTTTGGTTTCCTGCTTAACCGCACCACCTTTGGACGTAACACCCTGGCGATTGGCGGGAACGAGGAAGCGGCGCGTCTGGCGGGTGTCCCGGTCGTACGGACCAAGATCATTATCTTTGTGCTTTCCGGGCTGGTGTCGGCAGCGGCGGGGATTATTCTGGCGTCGCGTATGACCAGCGGCCAGCCAATGACCTCTATCGGTTATGAGCTGATTGTCATTTCAGCCTGCGTATTGGGGGGCGTATCCCTCAAGGGCGGCATCGGAAAAATCTCATATGTGGTGGCGGGGATCCTGATTCTGGGGACCGTGGAGAACGCCATGAACCTGCTTAATATTTCTCCGTTCTCTCAGTACGTCGTACGCGGCCTGATCCTGCTGGCAGCAGTGATCTTCGACCGTTACAAGCAAAAAGCTAAGCGTACCGTCTGATTTATTTTTAGCCACTTATCTGCTCAACTATTAACCATAGTTGACTCCCTGACCGGCCCGCCAGTTATGCTGACGGGCCGGTTGCTAAATGGCGAGCGCCGTCACACTGTCTATACTTACATGGCTGTTTTGTTCACTGTAAGGAGGATTAGGGTGGCTGACTTGTTAACCGCACCGCCTGTACTGCCCGGAAAATTTGCTTTCTTTTTTGACCTCGACGGGACGCTCGCCGGGATTGAACCGCATCCTGACGACGTCGTTGTACCGGATCTGGTGTTAGAGAATTTGCAGCAGCTCTCCCGACAGAACGAGGGGGCACTGGCATTGATTTCAGGGCGCTCAATGGCCGAGCTGGATGTGCTCGCCAGTCCTTATCACTTTCCGCTGGCCGGTGTGCACGGAGCGGAGCGCCGCGATATCCATGATCAACTGCATATAGTTTCACTCCCCGATACGCTGGTTCAGGCGCTGCATGCGCAACTCTCTTCTGCTCTGGAACTGCTTCCCGGTACGGAACTGGAAGCCAAAGGCATGGCCTTTGCGCTGCACTACCGTCAGGCGCCTCACCATGAGGCGGCGATCTTTTCGGTAGCAAGAAGCGTGGCGGAAGCCCATCCGGAGCTGGCGTTACAGCCCGGTAAATGTGTGGTCGAGATTAAACCAGCAGGAATTAATAAAGGCGCTGCCATTGCAGCGTTTATGGCGGAAGCGCCGTTTAAAGGGCGTACGCCAGTATTTTTTGGGGATGACCTGACCGATGAGGCCGGGTTCAGCGTGGTAAACCAGGCCAGTGGCATGTCTGTCAAGGTAGGGCCGGGTGAAACCGTTGCCGGATGGCGGCTGGAAAACGTCGCCAGCGTCTGGCAGTGGATATCTGATGTCGCTAACCAGCAACAACAACAAATAGCGCAAAACAACGGGAGAAATCATTATGGGTCGCTTAGTCGTCGTCTCTAATCGCATCGCACCGCCGGATGATAAAAAAGCCAGTGCCGGTGGCCTGGCGGTCGGGGTATTAGGTGCCCTCAAAGCCGCGGGTGGTCTCTGGTTTGGCTGGAGCGGGGAAATCAGTAATGATGAGAAACCGCTTAAAAAGGTGTCACGGGGCAATATCACGTGGGCTTCCTTCGCACTCAGTGAGAAGGACTATGATGAATATTATTCCGAGTTCTCAAACGCCGTGCTGTGGCCAGCGTTTCACTATCGTCTGGACCTGGTGAAATTCCAGCGTGAATCCTATGAAGGCTATATGCGCGTTAATGCGCTGCTGGCAGATAAACTGCTGCCGCTGATCGAAGAAGACGATATTTTATGGATCCACGACTACCATCTGCTGCCTTTCGCCAGAGAGCTGCGAAAACGTGGTGTGAATAACCGAATCGGTTTTTTCCTGCACATTCCTTTCCCGACGCCGGAGATTTTCACGGCACTGCCGCAGCATGAAGAGATCCTTGAGGCGCTGTCCGATTACGACCTGCTCGGTTTCCAGACGGAAAACGACAGGCTGGCCTTCCTCGACAGCGTGTCCGGTAAAACCCGACTGGTCACTCACGGCGGCAAATCTCACACCGCGTGGGGACGTAATTTCCATACCGAGGTCTACCCGATTGGTATTGAGCCAGACGAAATTGCCGAGCAGGCCTCCGGTCCATTGCCTCCGAAGCTTGCCCAGCTTAAGGATGAACTCAAGCACGTTAAGAATATCTTTTCGGTTGAACGACTTGATTATTCCAAAGGTTTGCCGGAGCGATTCCTCGCGTACGAAACCCTGCTGGAAAAATTCCCGCAGCATCACGGCAAGATTCGTTATACCCAGATAGCGCCGACCTCGCGCGGTGAGGTTCAGGCCTATCAGGATATCCGTCACCAGCTTGAGACCGAAGCAGGGCGCATCAACGGGCGCTACGGGCAGCTTGGCTGGACACCACTTTTCTATTTGAATCAGCACTTTGAACGCAAAATTCTGATGAAAGTGTTCCGCTATGCGGACGTCGGGCTGGTCACGCCCCTGCGCGACGGGATGAATCTGGTGGCAAAAGAGTATGTTGCAGCACAAGATCCTGCTGACCCGGGTGTGCTGGTGCTGTCTCAATTTGCCGGTGCGGCAAACGAGTTAACCTCAGCGCTGATTGTAAACCCTTACGATCGCGATGACGTGGCAAATGCCCTGAACCGTGCGTTAACTATGCCGCTTGCGGAACGTATTTCACGCCATTCGGAAATGATGGAGACCATCATGAAGAATGATATTAACCGCTGGCAGGCGCGTTTTATTGACGATTTGCGCGCGATCCAGCCGCAAAGTCAGGAAGGTGATCTGCAAAAAAAGATCGCGACCTTCCCTAAACTCGCCTGATTTTCTCCGGGGGCATTAATTGCCCCCAAGAGGCACCAGCAGGACATCAACCTGGCTTGACGAAACGATAGATTTTGCCGAGCATGCCGCACGAGAAAAAAAACTCTGGTTATGATTTCCGCAAATAACCAGGTCAATATTCTCTTTCTGACAGATGTCGAGTATATGCGCGCTTAATTCACCGGTCGCGATAACGGTCTGATGAATCGGATAGTCTGCCCTGTCCACCAACTCTTGCAGGAATTGGTGCGTTTCCTCCTGCAATACCTCACGTATATCTTCCAGCATCGGCGCAGCCAACTGATTATACATTTCGGGTTCCGCGGCCAGCGTGATCAGGCTGATGCGGGCATTGGCGGGGCGGGCGATGGATACGGCTCGGGCGACAAGCTGGTGGCTTTCGGGAGAAACAGCAACTGAAACAAGCAGATGGGAGTAACTCATCACGCACTCCTTTGATGTCAGAATGACAAGTTTCCCCAGCTTTACCGCGAAAATGTCATTACTGCAAGAGGTGAATGCGTCATTAGTGTGAAGCTTATCATAATTATTCATTAATTATTCTTATAAGAAGAATAACTGAAAAGATGGCCTAAATGAAAAAAATTAACAGCTTAACGTAAATTACACATTTTCCCTTCCGGGTGGTTAACACGCCTTAACTCATCATCAACCCGGCGTAGATCGTTACGCAACGAAACTGATTTTTGTGTTGCCAGCGTTAACCCCCTGTTTTTACTTTATTAATTAATGGTAGTTTCAACGTGAAGTTTTCCCCATAGCAGATCAATGCGGATTTGCCCTGTCTTTACATTTCCCAGACCCAATTCCCCCGTCCGGATGCATGAGTATTCGTTCCTGAAGAATATAAACAAGCTTGGGTTGGATAAATAACACCCAAATTACAAGTCACGCTGATGGATTTATAGGTTACATTCGTGTAAATTATGTGACGCAGATCACATTTTTTTTAAATTCCAGGGGGGGCTGCATTGTATGTGTCAAAACTGACGAGTAGAGTTTGCGTCGAATTAGGAAAAATCTTAGTTATTTGTAAGAAAAGATAAAATGTGTAACCGACATTTTGGCCATGTTAACCGGTCACGCGCTTTACGACGTACAAACCTAAATTCAACTATGCATTTGGCCTTTTCTTTTTATACCGGGTGATTTCCCGGCGACATCACGGGGTGCGGTCTTTCCGCATAAAAATAATAGTTGGTTATTCGGGATGGGAAAAATGCATACATCCGAGTTGCTAAAACATATTTACGACATCAATTTGTCGTATTTATTGCTCGCGCAGCGTTTGATTAGTCAGGACAAACCGTCAGCGATGTTTCGTCTGGGTGTTAACGAAGAGATGGCAACCATGCTGGGGGGATTAACACTTCCGCAGATGGTCAAGCTGGCTGAAACCAATCAGCTTGTCTGCCAGTTCCGTTTCGATAACCCGCAGACCATTACGCGTCTGACTCAGGAATCCCGCGTGGACGATCTGCAACAGATCCACACCGGTATTCTTCTCTCCACCCGCCTGCTCAACGAAATCAGCCAGCCTGACGACGTAGCCCGGAAGAAAAGGGCTTAACAATGAGCGAAAAAAGCATTGTTCAGGAAGCCCGTGATATCCAGCTGGCAATGGAACTCATCACGCTGGGTGCGCGTTTACAAATGCTGGAAAGCGAGACGCAACTGAGCCGTGGTCGTTTGATCAAGCTGTACAAAGAATTGCGTGGTAGCCCACCGCCAAAAGGCATGCTGCCGTTTTCGACTGACTGGTTCATGACCTGGGAGCAGAACATCCATGCTTCCATGTTCTGTAACGCCTGGCAGTACCTGCTTAAAACGGGCTTATGCAGCGGCGTGGATGCCGTGATTAAAGCCTACAAACTTTACCTTGAGCAATGCCCGCAGCAGGAACAGGGACCCCTGCTGGCGCTGACCCGCGCCTGGACGCTGGTGCGTTTTGTTGAAAGCGGAATGCTTGAATTGTCGCGCTGCAACTGCTGTGACGGCAATTTTATTACCCACGCGCACCAGCCTGCGGGCAGCTTCGCCTGTAGTTTATGCCAGCCTCCATCCCGAGCCGTAAAAAGACGTAAACTTTCCCGGGATGCTGCCGATATTATTCCACAACTGCTGGATGAACAGATCGAACACGCTGTTTAACCCGAACCTGTGGGCAAGATTCCAGCAGCGGTAAGCGATTACCGCTGCTTTTTTTTACCCTGCGTTCAGGTCACGCGCTCGAAATGAACGTCCTGCCATAGTCACTAGCGGAAGGATGATGTCGTGCTTATCTTATTAGGTTACCTGGTAGTTCTCGGTACAGTTTTCGGCGGTTACATGATGACCGGCGGGCACCTTGGAGCACTCTATCAACCGGCTGAACTTGTCATCATCGGCGGTGCAGGGGTAGGGGCTTTTATCGTTGGTAACAACGGTAAATCGATCAAGGGCACGCTGAAGGCGATTCCGCTGCTGTTTCGTCGCTCGAAATACACCAAAAGCATGTATATGGATCTTCTGGCGCTGCTCTATCGCCTGATGGCGAAGTCACGTCAGCAAGGAATGTTCTCGCTGGAGCGGGACATTGAAAACCCGAAAGAGAGCGAAATTTTCGCCAGCTACCCGCGTATTCTGGCTGACGCGATGATGCTCGATTTTATCGTCGATTACCTGCGACTGATCATCAGCGGCAACATGAACACCTTCGAAATTGAAGCCCTGATGGACGAAGAGATCGAAACCCACGAGAGCGAATCCGAAGTTCCGGCCAACAGCCTGGCGCTGGTGGGCGACTCGCTTCCGGCGTTCGGTATCGTGGCGGCGGTCATGGGCGTCGTTCATGCCCTGGCCTCGGCGGATCGCCCGGCGGCTGAACTGGGCGCCCTGATTGCCCACGCAATGGTGGGGACGTTCCTCGGTATTTTACTGGCATACGGCTTTATCTCCCCGCTGGCGAGCGTGCTGCGCCAGAAGAGCGCTGAAACCACCAAAATGATGCAGTGCGTGAAAATTACGCTGCTCTCAAACCTCAACGGTTATGCGCCACCGATCGCCGTCGAATTTGGTCGTAAGACGCTCTACTCCAGCGAACGTCCGTCGTTTATCGAACTGGAAGAGCACGTGCGCGCGGTGAAAAACCCCAACCAACAGACGACAACTGAGGACGCATGAAAAACCAGTCCCATCCGATCGTCATCGTAAAAAAACGCAAGCATAAGGGGCACGGGCACGGTTCTCACGGCTCATGGAAGATCGCGTACGCCGACTTTATGACCGCCATGATGGCCTTCTTTCTGGTGATGTGGCTGATCTCCATCTCCAGCCCGAAAGAGCTTATTCAGATTGCGGAATATTTCAGAACGCCGCTGGCGACGGCGGTCACCGGCGGGCCGCGCATATCGAACAGCGACAGCCCGATCCCCGGCGGCGGTGACGATTACACCCAGCAGCAGGGCGAAGTGAAAAAACAGCCTAACATCGATGAGCTGAAAAAACGGATGGAGCAGGCGCGCCTGAAAAAACTGCGCGGTGACCTGGATCAGCTGATTGAGGCGGACCCTAAACTGCGCGCGCTGCGTCCGCATCTGAAAATTGACCTGGTGCAGGAAGGGCTGCGTATTCAGATCATCGACAGCCAGAACCGACCGATGTTCAAAACCGGCAGTGCCGACGTGGAGCCCTACATGCGCGATATTCTGCGTGCGATTGCACCGGTGCTGAACGGCATTCCGAACCGCGTTAGCCTCTCCGGTCACACGGATGATTTCCCGTACGCCACGGGAGAGAAGGGATACAGCAACTGGGAGCTTTCTGCCGATCGCGCCAACGCCTCGCGTCGCGAGCTGGTGGCGGGTGGGCTTGATGATGGCAAGGTCCTGCGCGTGGTCGGCATGGCTGCAACCATGCGCCTGACCGACCGCGGACCGGATGACGCCATCAACCGTCGTATCAGTCTTTTAGTGCTGAACCAGCAGGCGGAGCAGGCCATCCTGCATGAAAACGCCGAAAGTCAGAATGAGTCACTGGACGATTTAAAACAGCCTGGGGCCGTCCCTTCGGCTGCCGTTCCAACATCGCCACCAGCCAATCCGAGGTGATAGCGTGAGCATGGATATTACCGATTTTTACCAGACATTTTTTGATGAAGCCGACGAATTGTTGGCCGATATGGAGCAACATTTGCTGGATCTGGTGCCCGAGGCACCGGACTCAGAACAGCTCAACGCCATCTTCCGTGCGGCGCATTCCATTAAAGGCGGAGCCGGAACGTTTGGATTTACCATTTTGCAGGAAACGACCCATTTAATGGAAAACCTGCTGGATGAAGCACGACGCGGTGAGATGCAGCTCAATACCGACATTATCAACCTGTTTTTGGAAACGAAAGATATTATGCAGGAACAGCTCGACGCCTATAAAAGTTCGGCAGAGCCTGATGCCGCCAGCTTTGAATACATCTGCAACGCGCTGCGTCAGTTAGCGCTGGAAGCCAAAGGTGAGGCGTCTGCGCCCGTTGTCCCTGCGGCAAAACTGAGCGTTGTTGACGCCGCGGCCAAACCAGACAGTGCGCCTGATGCGCCCGCAGGAAAATTGCGCGTAGTGCTGTCACGGCTGAAAGAGAACGAGGTCAACCTGCTGGAAGAGGAGCTGGGTAACCTGGCGACGCTCAGCAACGTGGTGAAGGGTAAAGACAGCCTGGCCGCGACGCTCGACGGCGGGATCGGTCAGGATGACATTGTGGCGGTGCTGTGCTTCGTGATTGAAGCGGATCAAATTGCGTTTGAAACCGAGGCGGCGGCCGTTGAAGTGCCCGCGCCGGCAGAAATTGCCCCTGCGGTAGTTGCCGCTGCTCCGGCCCTGAAAGCCGTGCCAAAAGAGACGGCCGCCCCGGCCCGCGGTGAAAAACCGGCGGCGCGTTCCAGCGAGTCCACAAGCATTCGCGTGGCGGTGGAGAAAGTGGATCAGCTGATCAACCTGGTGGGTGAACTGGTGATCACCCAGTCGATGCTGGCCCAGCGCTCCAACGAGCTGGACCCGGTGACCCACGGCGATCTCATCACCAGCATGGGCCAGTTACAACGTAACGCCCGCGATTTGCAGGAATCGGTGATGTCCATCCGTATGATGCCGATGGAATATGTCTTCAGCCGCTTCCCGCGCCTGGTGCGCGACCTGGCCAGCAAGCTCAACAAACAGATCGAACTCACGCTGATGGGCAGCTCCACCGAGCTGGATAAGAGCCTGATTGAACGCATTATCGACCCGTTAACGCACCTGGTGCGTAACAGCCTCGACCACGGCATTGAGCTGCCGGAAAACCGCGTGGCAGCCGGAAAATCGCCAGTGGGCAACCTGGTCCTGTCAGCAGAACATCAGGGCGGCAACATCTGCATCGAAGTGACCGATGACGGCGCAGGCCTGAACCGCGAGCGTATTCTGGCGAAGGCGATTTCGCAGGGCATGGCGGTCAACGAAAACATGACTGATGAAGAAGTGGGCATGCTGATTTTTGCCCCAGGCTTCTCAACCGCAGAGCAGGTCACCGACGTTTCCGGCCGCGGCGTGGGCATGGACGTGGTGAAACGTAACATTCAGGAGATGGGCGGTCACGTTGAGATCCAGTCTAAGCAGGGCACGGGCACCACGATCCGTATCCTGCTGCCGCTGACGCTGGCCATTCTTGACGGCATGTCCGTTAAAGTGGCGGATGAAGTCTTTATTCTGCCGCTGAACGCGGTGATGGAATCCCTCCAGCCGCGCGAAGAAGATCTGCATCCGCTGGCGGGCGGCGAGCGCGTGCTCGAAGTGCGCGGCGAGTACCTGCCGCTGGTGGAACTGTGGAAAGTGTTCGAAGTGGACGGGGCAAAAACCGAGGCCACGCAGGGTATCGTTGTGATCCTGCAAAGCGCCGGACGCCGCTACGCGCTGCTGGTCGATCAGCTGATTGGTCAGCATCAGGTGGTGGTTAAGAACCTGGAAAGTAACTACCGCAAAGTGCCGGGGATCTCTGCTGCCACCATCCTGGGTGATGGTAGCGTCGCGCTGATCGTCGATGTATCGGCACTTCAGGGATTAAATCGTGAACAACGTGTGGCGAACACAGCCGCCTGATTAAGTAAAAGGTAATAACATGACCGGTATGAGTAACGTAACGAAACTGGCGGGCGAGCCATCTGGGCAGGAATTCCTGGTTTTCACTTTAGGTGATGAAGAGTACGGTATCGACATCCTGAAAGTGCAGGAAATTCGCGGGTACGATCAGGTAACGCGCATCGCGAATACGCCAGCGTTTATCAAGGGTGTGACCAACCTGCGCGGTGTGATTGTGCCTATCGTGGATCTGCGCGTGAAGTTCAGCCAGGGCGATGTGGAGTACAACGATAACACGGTGGTGATTGTTCTGAATCTGGGGCAGCGTGTGGTGGGGATTGTGGTGGACGGCGTGTCAGATGTGCTGTCGCTGACCGCCGATCAAATCCGTCCTGCGCCGGAGTTTGCGGTCACGCTGTCGACGGAATACCTGACGGGGCTGGGTGCGCTCGGCGAGCGTATGCTGATTCTGGTGAATATTGAGAAGCTGCTGAACAGCGAAGAGATGGCGCTGCTCGATATTGCGGCGAATCACGTGGCATAAAATAATGCCGGGTGGCGGCTTCGCCTTACCCGGCCTACAAATGGCTCCAACACGTAGGCCGGGTACGCGTCAGCGCCACCCGGCTCTTATGTATCTTTACGCCTCCTGCTCCACCAGCTCAGCCTCAACTTCCCGCGCCCCTTCATTCTGCGACAGCATCGCCGTCGCAATCCCGTTCCCCAGCACGTTAATGGCCGATCTCCCCATATCCAGGAAATGATCAATCCCCATCAGCAGCAGGATCCCGGCCACCGGAATATTAAAGCTCGGAATGGTTGCCGCCAGCACCACCAGCGACGAGCGCGGTACGCCCGCAATGCCCTTCGAGGCCAGCATCAGCGTTAACATCAGCACCGTCACCTCGGTAAAACTCAGGTGAATGTTGTACGCCTGGGCAATAAACATTGAGGCGAACGAGCAGTACACCATGGAGCCGACCAGGTTAAACGAGTAGCCGATCGGCAGGACGAAAGAGGCGATATTCCGTGAACAACCAAAGCGCGCTAACTGCTCCAGCGTTTTAGGGTATGCCGCTTCAGAGCTGCTGGTGGTAAACGCCACCAGCACCGGATCTTTCAGCATCGCCACCAGACGGAAAATCTCTTTCTTCAGTACCATGTAACCCACGGCCAGCAATACCAGACAGGTCAGGAGGATCGCCACATAATAACCGCCAATAAACGAGGCATAGTTCAGCAAAATGCCCAGCCCCTGGGTGGCAATGACGGACGAAATCGCCGCGAAAATGGCCAGCGGCGCAACGTACATCACGTAGCCCGTCACCTTCAGCATAATGTGGGATACCACATCCAGCGCCGCGACCAGCGGGGCGTTGAATTTTTGGCCCAGTGACGCGCCGCCAATGCCGAAGAACATCGAGAAGACCACAATTTGCAGGATCTCATTGTTCGCCATCGCGCCGGCAATGCTGGTTGGAATGGTGTGTGACAGGAAGGCTTTCAGCGACATCCCGCTCACGGCCAGGCCGGTATCAACCGTCTCTGTCGGAATGCTCAGGTTCAGACCGCTGCCGGGTTGTTCAAGGGTAACAATAAACAGCCCCACCAGAATGGAAAGTACGGATGAGCTGATAAACCACACCATCGCTTTACCCCCGACGCGCCCAATCGTAGACGTTTCACCCAGCCTCATAATGCCCACCGTCAGGGTGCTGAACACCAGCGGGGCTATCACCATCTTGATCAGCCGCAGGAAAATATCGGTCAGCAGGGTGATGTTCTCCGACCAGGCCTGTATCGCGTCGGACGAAGCATACTCATGGATCGCCGCACCGGAAAGAATGCCCGCCAGCATGAAAATCACGATGAAGAGCGTGAGTTTGTTTGCACTTGCCACAAAAAGATCCTCTATGCGCTAAAAGAGTTTCCTGCGTCAATGCATACAAAATTTTTATTTAAGCGCAGGAAAATATTCGGGGCATAAATTGAAGTAAAGCTGCGTGAGTTACAACTTGTTTTTAATTTTTATGAAATTCGTTGTTTTTATCATGACGATATATTGTGACTCAGATCACACTACAGGCGATATATCCTCAAGTTAAGCAAGAATAATGCCCATTTTTTTTGCTAACCCTTTGTAATGTTTGTTAATAACCTGTTAATTCGAGCGGGGTTGCCCTCTTTTTGATGAAAGTGGTTGAAGTGCTAACCATAAACTAAATTCTCAGTAACCGCGCCGGGGAATGTTTAAGCGGGGCTAACATACTGAACAGTATGAATAAAATATGGCAAGCGAACCTATATTTCTTCTGGAGGGTGGTAAATGAAAAGAAAACTTCTTTTTATCTGCGCGGGCACGCTGCTGACGGCGGCAACGGTCGGTCAGGCTCTCGCGGTCACCAGTAGCGGCACTATCGGCGCGACGTTGACGCTGACCAACGGCTGCTTGATCAACGGCTCGCCAACGCAAAACGGCATTAACTTCGGGACGCTGGATTTCGGCACTCATCCTGCAACATTCTCCACCCTGACAACCCAGTTAACCGGTGCCAGCGGAGGAAACACCTTTACCATTCAATGTACCACTGCCAGTTACACGGTGGCGATCACCGGCAACACTAACGCTACCGCACCCGGAACCGTTGTCGGCACCCCAGGTACGCCGGGCCGCTATCTGGTCAACACCGCCAATGCGGCGCAGGGCGTTGCCTACAGCCTGTTCAGCGATAGCGGTTACAACAACGTGGTTGCAAACAATGCCGCGTTGCCGGTCGCCTCTACTGCGGGTGGGGTGGATAGCTACACCCTCTACGCACGCATTACGGGCGGCGGCAATAGCGTGACGGTCGTACCGGGAACCTATACCGACACGATTAACGTCAGCGTCACCTACTGATTCAGCCATGAAGGCATTGTTATGTCTGCGCGACAGCGCAGAGGGCGTCGTGCACCCTTTTTTGACCCTGTTCGTCGGGCTGATGTTGATCCCAGACGCCGGGGCGGTGACGTCCCAGTCATTCAGGGTGAGCGCGACGGTTGTGCCTGGATGCTCGGTGAGCACCGGCACCGGCGGGCGTTTCGGTACGCTGAATTTCGGTACCCGCAGCGGCGTGGAGAGCGCACCGGTCAGCACCAGCTTTGTTGCCGACGGCGCGTTGTCCATCGCCTGCACACCGGGTGTGGCGCTAAGTATGAGCATTAACGGCGGTCAGAATTATAGCTCTGTGCGGCGGATGACGCGTTCAGGCGGGACTGAAGTGGTCGGTTACCGGCTCTACAGCAGCAGCTCTCTGGCCGCAAACAGTGAAATTGGGGTTAACCAGGCAATACCGATTACCTATACCAACAGCAATAACATCGCGCTGCCTCTTTTTGGCGTCGCGCTTTTGACCGGGTTTAGCCCGTCAGGAACGTATTCAGATCAACTCACCGTGACCTTGTCATGGTAGGAAAGGGAGAGCATTGATGAAGCCATTTTTCAGGCGGTCAGGCCTGTTGAGTCTGTTGGGGATAACGGCCCTTACAGCGGTTAAGGCGCAAGCAGCCGCAACCATTCTTCTTTGGCCTATCGATCCGTGGCTTTCGGCAGACGCCAGAGCAACTGAATTGTGGATCCAGAATCAGGGCAACAGCGCCACGACAATGCAGATACGCATTGTGCGCTGGAAACAGGAGGGCGGATATGAGCGTTACACCGCCCAGCAGGATGTGGTCGCCAGCCCGCCGATCGTGACTATCGCTAAAGGCAGTAAACAGCTTATTCGCCTGATTAAGCAGGGGACGATCCCGTCCGGCGTCGAGCAAGCCTACCGCATCATTGTGGATGAGATTCCCCAGCCGGATGCCAAAGCGGAACCGTCTATGGGCCTCAAACTGCAAATGCGCTATTCCATTCCCTTATTTGTTTATGGACAGGGGATCCCCACCCTCAACGAAGGAGAGCATCACGCGCTGGCGAACACTCAGCAGCTCAACTGGCGGGTCATTCAGGAGGAGGGGAAACCCGCGCTTGAGGTCCGCAATCAGGGAAACGTTCACGTCAGGCTCAGCCAGGTTGCGGTTGAGCAGGGCGGGCAAAAACGCACGGTTGCCGAGGGGCTGCTGGGTTATGTGCTGCCAGGCAGCACCCGAAGCTGGCCGCTTCCGGCAGGGATTTATCAGCCGAATCGGATGAGCGCGCAAATTAATGCCAGGGATACACAATGGCAATCGACGCCCGTCAACTGAAACCGGCGATGATGATCCTGCTTTGCGTCAGTACCAGCGCATTTGCCGAAACCGGCGACGACAGTTTACCGCCGCCGGACGCGCGGACGATGAACGGCGAAGCTGTATTCCAGCTCGCCCTGGTGCTGAACCACTATGACACGGGTCTGGTGGTGCCGGTGACGCAGCGCGAGGGCGCCTGGTTTATTTCAGGAGCGGATTTGCTTCGCGCCGGACTGCCGCAGGAGCATGTGCCTGCCGGAGAGGTGAACCTTTCAACGCTCTCATCGGTACGCGTAGAGTATGACAGCAGCGCCCAGCGGCTCATGCTGACGGTCCCCCGGGACTGGGTTGCGGCGCGGATCACGTCGTTTAGCGGTCAGAGCGCGCAAAGCAAGCCGCATTATGGCCGGGGCGCGCTGCTCAACTACGACGTTTATACCAACCATACCGAACACACGGGCGGCCAGGCGTCGGTGTGGCATGAGTTCCGCTATTTCAACGAAGACTATTCGTTTTCTTCGACAGGGTACGCCCGACAGAATTTCGCCGGAAGCAGCGGGCAGCAGGAAGGATACGTGCGCTATGACTCAACCCTGCTGATCACCAACGAGGAGGATGCCACCACGTGGACCGTTGGGGACGTCATCAGCGATGCGCTGAGCTGGAGCACCAGCGTGCGGATGGGCGGGATCAGCTACGGGCGCGACTTCTCCCTGCGTCCGGATCTGGTGACCTGGCCGCTGCCGGCGTTTTCCGGTGAGGCGGCCGTCCCGACCTCGATCGATCTCTTTATTAATGGCTACCGTTCCGGCTCCACCCGCCTTCAGCCGGGGCCGTTTACCCTCACTAATCTGCCGTACATCAACGGCGCAGGGGATGCGGTACTGGTCACCACCGACGCGCTGGGACGTCAGGTGAGCACCACGCTGCCGTTTTATGTCAGCAGCGATCTGCTGAAGCAGGGGTTAAGCGACGGCGCCGTGACGCTGGGCAGCCTGCGGCGCAACTACGGTATAGAGAATTTTGACTATGGCCCGGCGGCGGGCAGCGGATCGTATCGCTACGGGGTGACCGACTGGCTGACGCTGGAGGGGCATGCGGAAGGGGCGGAGTCGCTGGCGCTCGGCGGCGCGGGCACAGTGCTGAAGCTCGGGCGTTTTGGCGTGGTGAACACGTCTTATACCCAAAGCCGGATGCGCGGCGACGAAGGGGGCCAGATGAACTGGGGCTATCAGTACAGCACCAGCGAGTTTAGCGTAGCGACCCAGCATACCCGACGCGACCGCGGCTTCGGCAACCTCGCCCTGTACGATCAGCCCACCGTTTATGATGAATATGATAACCCCGTTGCCAGCCTGAGCCGCAATACCGACCAGTACTCCTTAACCTTTAACCTCGGTGATTACGGCAATATCGGTGCGGCGTGGATCGGCGTGGAGAGTTTTGACAGCCGGAAAACCGAGCTGCTCAACCTCTCCTGGAGCCGAAATCTGTGGCGCTCAAGCAGTATTTACCTGGCGGCCAGCCGTGACCAGCAGCGGGACGACTGGACGGTTGCGCTGTCGTTGCAGGTCCCTCTGGGCGAACGTGACAGCGCCGCCGTTACCTTTGAAAACACGCCTGACGCAGGCAGCACTCAACGCATTAACTACAACCACTCGATGCCGTCTGACGGCGGCTTTAGCTGGAACATGGCCTGGGCCAACCAGTCGCGGTCGAGTAACTATCAACAGGCCACGCTCGGCTGGCGGAATAACAATGTTGAGCTTCAGGGCGGCGGCTACGGTGAGAAGGGGATGATGACCTGGTGGGGCGAGGCGATGGGCTCTGTCGTCCTGATGGACGGTGAGCTGTTTGCGGCGAACAAAATCAACGATGCGTTTGTGGTGATCAGCACCGACGGACATCCGGACGTACCCGTCAGCTACGAGAACCAGCCGGTTGGTAAAACCAATAACAAAGGTTATCTGCTGGTCAGCGGCGTTTCCGCCTATTACCCGGCGAGCTACCGCATTGATACCCTGAACTTACCTGCGGATACCCGGCTGAAAGAGACCGAGCGTCGGGTGGCGATTCGTCGGCATAACGGTTATCTGGTGGATTTCCCGATGGAGCAGGAGCGGGTTGCCAGCGTGATCCTGCATGACGCGCAGGGCAATCCGATCCCGGTGGGAAGCCAGGTCAAACGCGCGTCCCGCAGTAGCGCGGTTGTTGGCTACGACGGCCTCGCCTGGCTGGAAAACCTCAACGATGTGAATCCTCTGGAGGTCATCACCCCGGACGGTAAACGCTGTATCGCAACGTTGAACGTGGGCGCAAATCCCGAGCATAAGCTGCAAACCTACGGTCCGCTGACCTGCCGGGAGGCGCCGTGAAACGCCTGTTGATAGCCATACTGTTGCTGTTCTCGGGCAGCGGCTGGGCGGCCTGCACCGTCAGTACGGTGAACGCCTCGTTTGGCAGCGTCACCTCATTCGCCCTGAGCAGTACGGGGGAGGTGCAAACCACCGGCACGCTGGTGGTGTCCTGCGATACTGTTCTCAACCTGCTAACCAACGACTCGGTGACGCTGACCTACACCTCGGCGTCGATAGCCGCCAACAGCCGCGCCACCATGAAACGTACCGATAATGCGGCCATCGCGGACGTTATCCCCACGCGCCTGTGCGGTGCCACTGGCTGCGGCGGAAACAGTGAAGTACAAATCAGCAAAACCTATACCTGGAATGGCAACACCCTGCTCGGGCTGCTGGGGTCAAGGCGCTACAACATTCCGCTTTATTTCCGTACTGTGCCGGGGCAGAACGTCACGGCCGGGCCGTACCAGGTGTTGTTAACGTTCAGCATCAACTACAACGTGTGCGCCGTTGGCGCGGGCGGGCTATGCCTGACCCCGCAAACCGGCACGGCAACTACCTCCATTCTCCTCAACATGACCGTCACCAACGATTGCAGCACGATGACCACGCCGGACGTGAATTTTAACAGCGCGCCGCTGGTGCAAAATTTTCCCACCGTTTCGCAGTCGATCGCCGTCACCTGCACCAAGGGCAGCACCTACACCATAGGCATTAATAATGGAGCAAACGCCCTGAACAACGTTCGTCGTATGGTTAGCGGCAGCAATTTTATGAGTTACGACATCTATAAAGAGGCGACCAGCAACCGCTGGGGCGGCAGTGGCAGCGAGCGCTGGGCCAGCGCCAGCTCATCCCAGGTCAGTACCGACGGGCTTTTACGTACTTATAACTACAGCGCTAAAGTCCTGACCAGCCAGGCCACGCCGCCTGCCGGAACCTACACCGACACGCTGATCGTTGACGTCGCGTTCTGACTCCCCGCGCTTTTCCCTTTCGCAAATGTAAAGTTCCCGTGGCCCCTGCCGATAACACCGTTAATCAATTGATGAGAAGGTGTTGTATGTTGAACCGTATCCGCGTTGTCACAATGCTTATGATGGTGCTGGTCATTTTCGCACTTCTTCAGCTTATTTCTGGCGGCCTCTTTTTCTCCTCGTTAAAACAGAACCAGGACAGCTTCGCGGCCTCGAACGATTTGCGGATGCAGCAAAGCGAACTGACCACAACCTGGGATCTGATGTTGCAGACGCGTATCAATCTGAGCCGCTCGTCTGCCCGCATGATGATGGATCCGAACAACCAGCAGAGCAGCGCAAAAACGGAACTGCTGAAGAATGCGCGCGCCACCCTGGCAGACGCGGCGAAACATTACGAGGCCTTCAAAAAAATCGCCCCTCAGCCCGCAATGGCGCAGGCGAGCGCGAACATAGATGAAAAATATCAGGCCTACTTCGCCGGCCTCACGGAGCTGGTGCAGTTCCTGGAGAAGGGCAATATGGATGCCTATTTCGCGCAGCCGACCCAGGGCATGCAGAACGCCCTCGGCGCGGCGCTCGGCGAGTACGCCAAAGCCAGCGGCGAGCTTTATCACTCCGCCTTTACGCAAAGCCAGAACGACTACCGTTTCGCGAAATGGCAGATGGCGGTGCTCGCCCTCGCGCTGGTCATCGTGCTGGTGGCCGTGTGGTACGGCATTCGTCATATCCTTCTTAATCCGCTTGGCCGCGTCATTGCCCATATCCGCGATATTGGCCGGGGCGATCTCACGAAAACGCTGACCGTTTCTGGTCGCAACGAGATCACCGAGCTGGCGACCAGCGTCGACCATATGCAGCGTTCGCTGATTGATACCGTCGCCAACGTGCGCGAGGGGGCGGATGCCATCTATACCGGCACGAGTGAAATCGCGATGGGCAACAACGATCTCTCGTCCCGTACCGAACAGCAGGCGTCCGCTCTGGAAGAGACGGCGGCAAGCATGGAGCAGCTCACCGCGACCGTGAAGCAGAATGCCGACAACGCCCGTCAGGCGTCGCAGCTTGCAGAAAGCGCGTCCGACACCGCCCAGCGCGGCGGTCGGGTGGTCGACGGCGTGGTGAAAACCATGCATGACATTGCCGACAGCTCGAAGAAAATCGCCGATATCATCAGCGTTATCGACGGCATCGCCTTCCAGACCAACATTCTCGCCCTGAACGCGGCCGTTGAAGCGGCGCGTGCGGGCGAGCAGGGACGTGGGTTTGCCGTGGTCGCTGGCGAAGTACGTAACCTCGCCAGCCGCAGCGCCAATGCGGCGAAAGAGATCAAAGCCCTGATTGAAGACTCTGTTTCACGCGTGGATACCGGCTCGGTGCTGGTGGAAAGTGCGGGTGAAACCATGAATGACATCGTGAATGCCGTGACGCGCGTGACGGACATCATGGGTGAAATCGCCTCTGCATCGGATGAGCAGAGTCGTGGTATTGACCAGGTCGCTCTGGCGGTATCTGAAATGGATCGTGTGACGCAGCAAAACGCCGCCCTGGTGCAGGAGTCCGCTGCCGCGGCCGCTGCGCTTGAGGATCAGGCGAGCCGCCTGAAAATGGCCGTCTCGGCGTTCCGTCTTACTTCAAAAACAACAAATACGGTCAGCTCGCGGTCAGCGTACAGCGAAGCAACCCCGGCGCCCGTGACAACACCTACGCGCGCAGCGGTGACCGGACAAGATGAAAACTGGGAAACATTTTGACTGACAATTAAACCGCGGCTGCTTGCCGCTTGATGGGAGCGTGGATGTTAAATCGTATTCGTATCTCGACCACACTGTTTTTGATTCTGATCCTGTGTGGGGTTTTGCAGGTTGGCAGTAACGGGTTGTCTTTCTGGGCGTTTCGCGATGGCTATCAGAATTTGCAGGAAGTTGAGACGAGTAATCAGCAGCGCTCCGCACTGGCACAAACGCGTGCCGTGCTGTTACAGGCAAGCACTGCGCTGAACAAAGCAGGGACGTTAACCGCGCTGAGCTATCCGCCGGATGATATTAAGGCGCTGATGGTCGTGGCCCGCAGCAGCCTGAAGCAGGCCGACGCGCAGTTTAAGGCGTTTACGGCGCAGGAGGCGGTGAGTGAGAAAGAGAAAACGCTGAAGGTCGCCATGAAAAAGAACTTTGATGTGTGGTACGGCGATCTCGACCATCAGGCGACGTGGCTGGAGAACAACCAGCTCTCTGACTTCCTGACCGCGCCGGTGCAGGCGTCTCAGGCGGCATTTGACGACAGCTTTAACGCATGGCAGCAGGATATTAACCAGTTTGTGGCGCGTGCCGGTGCGGACAGCCGTACCAGCTACCGCATGTCAGGGGTGATTTTCCTGACCATGGTGATCCTGGCCGCCCTGCTGACCGGCGGCTCGCTGTGGTGGTCGCGCAAAATGATCGTCCAGCCGCTGGCGATCGTCAGCAGCCACTTCGACAGTATGGCGAAGGGCGACCTGGCGCGTCCGGTGGCCGTGTATGGCAGGAATGAAATATCAGCGATTTTCGCCAGCCTGAAGGCGATGCAGAGTTCGCTGCGGGAAACGGTAAGCAATGTTCGTCAGGGCAGTTACGCCATGCATACCGGGATCTCCGAAATTGCGGCAGGCAATAACGACCTCTCATCCCGCACCGAACAACAGGCGGCATCGCTGGCGCAGACGGCGGCCAGCATGGAGCAACTGACCGCGACGGTAAGCCAGAACGCCGATAACGCGCGTCAGGCGTCCGACTTGTCAAAACAGGCGGCGATGACGGCGAAACGTGGGGGCGAGCAGGCTTCTCACGTCGCCAGCACGATGCAGCAGATTGCCGCCAGCTCGCAGAAAATTGGCGACATTATCAGCGTCATCGACGGTATCGCGTTCCAGACCAATATTCTGGCGCTGAACGCGGCCGTTGAAGCGGCGCGTGCCGGAGAGCAGGGGCGCGGGTTCGCGGTGGTTGCCGGTGAAGTCCGAAACCTCGCCAGTCGCAGCGCCAACGCGGCGAAAGAGATCAAAGGGCTGATAGAAGAGTCGGTCTCCCGCGTTCAGCAGGGCTCCGCGCTGGTGGATACCGCCGCGCAGACCATGCACGAGACTGTCACCTCCGTGACGCGGGTTAACGACATTATGGGCGAGATTGCCTCGGCGTCTGATGAACAACGCCGTGGTATTGAGCAGGTGGCGCAGGCCGTTACACAGATGGATCAGGTTACGCAGCAGAACGCCTCACTGGTGGAAGAGGCGGCGGCGGCTACCGATCAGCTGGCAAACCAGGCGGATCACCTTACCGGGTTGGTCGCCGTATTTAATGTGAAAGAGCACGTTGAAGCAGTAACAGAAGTCGGACGGTCACAGGCCGTGCCCGTTGTATCCTGAATGTGATTGAGAAGGCGCTATGACATCACCCATGCCCTCAGGGCAAACGTCATTATTGTTGCAGATGACACAGCGCCTCGCGCTGTCCGACGCGCATTTTCGTCGGATATGTCAGTTAATCTACCAGCGTGCGGGGATCGTGCTTGCGGACCATAAGCGAGACATGGTCTACAACCGGCTGGTGCGGCGCTTGCGCACGCTGGGGCTGGATGATTTTGGCCGCTATCTGAGCATGCTCGAAGCGAACCAGAACAGCGCCGAATGGCAGGCATTTATCAACTCATTAACTACCAACCTGACCGCGTTTTTCCGTGAGGCGCATCACTTCCCGGTGCTGGCGGAACACGCCCGTCGCCGTAGCGGAGAGTATCGCGTCTGGAGCGCGGCAGCCTCTACCGGGGAAGAGCCGTACTCGCTGGCCATCACCCTTGCAGACACCCTGGGAATGGCGCCGGGCCGCTGGAAAGTGTACGCCAGCGACATCGACACCGAAGTGCTGGAAAAAGCCCGTAACGGCGTTTATCGCCAGGATGAACTAAAAACGCTGTCTCCTCAGCAGCTACAGCGTTACTTCATGCGCGGTACCGGCCCGCATGAAGGACTGGTGCGCGTACGCCAGGAGCTGGCGAACTGCGTGGAATTTGCTCCCGTTAATTTACTGGATAAGCAGTACAACGTGCCGGGGCCATTCGACGCCATTTTTTGCCGTAACGTGATGATCTATTTTGATAAAACGACGCAACAGGACATCCTGCGTCGCTTT
The DNA here is from genome assembly GCF_049237025.1 of Enterobacter cloacae complex sp. SYL001. Classification (NCBI taxonomy): domain Bacteria; kingdom Pseudomonadati; phylum Pseudomonadota; class Gammaproteobacteria; order Enterobacterales; family Enterobacteriaceae; genus Enterobacter; species Enterobacter cloacae complex sp. SYL001. The sequence continues at coordinate 44,549 of NZ_JBMKJI010000009.1, forward strand.
GTTCCGTTGCTCAAGCCTGACGGTTTACTGTTTGCCGGGCACTCGGAAAACTTCAGCAACCTCGTGCGTGAGTTTAGCCTGCGTGGGCAAACGGTTTATGCGCTGAGTAAGGAAAAAGCATGAGTAAAATCAGGGTATTGTCTGTCGATGATTCGGCGTTGATGCGTCAGATCATGACCGAAATCATCAATAGCCACAGCGATATGGAGATGGTGGCAACAGCGCCCGATCCGCTGGTCGCGCGGGATTTAATCAAAAAATATAACCCCGACGTGCTGACGCTGGATGTCGAAATGCCACGCATGGATGGCATCGATTTCCTGGAAAAATTAATGCGCCTGCGCCCGATGCCGGTGGTGATGGTGTCATCTCTGACCGGTAAAGGTTCAGAAATCACCCTGCGCGCGCTGGAGCTGGGGGCGGTGGATTTTGTCACCAAGCCGCAGCTCGGCATTCGCGAGGGGATGCTGGCGTACAGCGAGATGATCGCCGAGAAAATCCGTACCGCGTCGCGCGCAAAACTGGCGGCCCACAAGCCGATGGCCGCGCCGGCAACCCTGAAGGCCGGACCGTTACTCAGCTCGGAAAAACTGCTGGTCATTGGGGCGTCAACCGGAGGAACAGAGGCAATTCGCCATGTACTCCAGCCATTGCCGCTCTCAAGCCCGGGTATCCTGATTACGCAACATATGCCGCCGGGCTTTACCCGCTCATTCGCGGAGCGCCTGAATAAGCTGTGCCAGATCAGTGTGAAAGAGGCGGAAGACGGCGAGCGCGTGCTGCCAGGTCACGCGTATATCGCCCCGGGTGACAAACATATGGAGCTGGCGCGCAGCGGGGCGAACTATCAAATCAAAATTCATGACGGGCCGCCGGTTAACCGGCACCGTCCGTCGGTGGATGTGCTGTTTCATTCGGTGGCGAAACATGCGGGGCGCAACGCCGTGGGGGTGATCCTGACGGGGATGGGCAACGACGGCGCCGCCGGAATGCTCGCGATGCACCAGGCTGGCGCCTGGACGATTGCGCAGAATGAAGCAAGTTGTGTGGTGTTCGGCATGCCGCGCGAGGCCATCAATATGGGTGGCGTAAGCGAAGTGGTCGATCTTAGCCAGGTAAGCCAGCAGATGCTGGCGAAAATCAGTGCCGGACAGGCAATACGTATTTGACTCAGGAGTATTATTTTATGGCGGATAAAGAGCTTAAGTTTTTGGTTGTGGATGACTTTTCCACCATGCGTCGCATTGTGCGCAACCTGCTAAAAGAGCTAGGCTTCAACAACGTTGAAGAAGCAGAAGACGGGGTGGATGCGCTGAACAAACTCCAGGCTGGCGGGTTTGGTTTTGTGATTTCCGACTGGAACATGCCGAACATGGACGGTCTCGAACTGCTGAAAACCATCCGCGCGGATGCAGGCATGGCCTCTCTGCCGGTGCTGATGGTGACCGCAGAAGCGAAGAAAGAGAACATTATTGCCGCTGCACAGGCGGGCGCAAGCGGCTACGTGGTGAAGCCATTCACCGCGGCGACTCTGGAAGAGAAGCTCGGGAAGATCTTCGAGAAACTCGGCATGTGAGGTGATGGAAATGTTGCAACCTGCTATGAAACCCGTTGAAGAACATTCGCCGAGCGACATTATTGCCCGTATTGGTAGCCTGACCCGCATGCTGCGCGACAGCCTCCGTGAGCTGGGGCTGGACCAGGCTATCGCCGAAGCGGCGGAAGCCATCCCCGACGCGCGCGACCGTCTGGACTACGTGGTGCAGATGACCGCGCAGGCGGCCGAGCGAGCGCTGAACAGCGTTGAGGCGTCACAGCCGCACCAGGATGCGATGGAGAAGGGGGCGAAAGCGCTGACCCAACGCTGGGATGAGTGGTTTGAGAACCCCATTGAGCTGGCGGATGCCCGCGAACTGGTAACGGACACCCGTCAGTTCCTGGGCGATGTGCCAGGGCACACCAGCTTCACCAATGCGCAACTGCTGGACATCATGATGGCGCAGGATTTCCAGGACCTCACCGGCCAGGTGATCAAGCGCATGATGGATGTGATTCAGGAGATTGAACGTCAGCTGTTGATGGTGCTGCTGGAAAATATTCCGGAACCGGCTGCCCGTCCGAAACGCGAGAACGAAAGCCTGCTCAATGGTCCACAGCTTGACACCAGTAAAGCGGGCGTGGTGGCAAGCCAGGATCAGGTGGACGATCTGCTGGACAGTCTTGGTTTCTGATTGCCCTTCTGCCTCAGGCTGTGAACGCGGCCTGAGGTTGTTCAGAACAAAAACAGCGAAAAGAGCCCGAATAAACGGGCTTTTCCCGCCATTGGATTTTCTCTGCGCTGGCATGATACCCGTGAATTAATGGGCTGCGAGCAGGCACAGTGGCAGAAGAGAACGACGACAAAACAGAAGCCCCCACACCCCACCGACTTGAAAAAGCCCGTGAGGATGGGCAGATCCCCCGATCCCGAGAGCTGACCTCCCTGCTGATCCTGGTGGTGGGCGTCTGCATAATCTGGTGGGGCGGGGAGATGCTTGCCCGCAGACTGGCGGGAATGCTCTCTGCTGGCTTACGTTTTGATCACAGCATGGTCAATGACCCCAATCTGATCCTCATTCAGATCATCAACCTGGTAAAAAGCGCCATGATCGCTCTGCTGCCGTTGATTGCCGGGGTGGTCATCGTGGCTCTTGTTTCGCCGGTCATGCTCGGTGGCCTGGTGTTCAGCGGTAAATCGCTGCAACCAAAATTCTCCAAGCTCAACCCGCTACCCGGTATTGCGAAAATGTTTTCAGCTCAAACCGGGGCTGAGCTTCTTAAAGCGATCCTGAAATCGCTTCTTATGGGCAGTGCTGCCGGGTTTTTTCTGTGGCACCACTGGCCGGAGATGATGCGTCTGATCAGTGAATCCCCCATGACGGCGATGAAGAATGCCCTGAACCTGGTCGGATTAGGCTCGCTGCTGGTGGTTCTCAGCATTATTCCGATGGTGGCGTTCGACGTTATCTTCCAGATCTTTTCCCATATCAAGAAGCTGCGAATGTCGCGTCAGGATATTCGCGATGAATATAAACAGATGGAAGGCGACCCGCACGTCAAGGGCCGTATCCGCCAGATGCAACGTGCTGCCGCGCGTCGTCGCATGATGGAAGATGTGCCGAAAGCCGATGTGATTGTCACTAACCCGACCCACTACTCCGTGGCGCTTCAGTACGACGAAAACAAAATGAGCGCACCGAAAGTGGTGGCGAAAGGGGCCGGGCTAATTGCGCTGCGCATTCGTGAGATCGCGACGGAAAACCGCGTACCGATCCTTGAAGCACCGCCATTAGCCCGTGCGCTGTATCGCCACGCGGAAATTGGACAACAGATCCCGGGCCAGCTCTACGCCGCTGTCGCAGAGGTGCTGGCCTGGGTGTGGCAACTGAAACGCTGGCGTTTAGCGGGCGGTCAACGACCTGTAAAACCTGAGAACCTTCCGGTGCCTGAAGCACTGGATTTTTTGAACGAGAAGGACACTGATGGCTAATCTGGTGGCAATGTTGCGCCTGCCCGGCAACCTGAAATCGACGCAATGGCAGATCCTTGCCGGACCGATTCTGATCCTGCTAATTCTGTCGATGATGGTGCTGCCGTTACCGGCATTTATCCTCGACCTGCTTTTCACCTTCAACATTGCGTTGTCCATCATGGTGCTGCTGGTGGCGATGTTCACCCAGCGCACGCTGGAGTTCGCCGCGTTTCCGACGATCCTGCTGTTCACCACGCTGCTGCGCCTCGCGCTGAACGTTGCCTCCACGCGTATCATCCTGATGGAAGGGCACACCGGCGCGGCGGCGGCGGGCAAGGTGGTCGAAGCCTTCGGTCACTTCCTGGTGGGCGGCAACTTCGCCATCGGTATCGTGGTGTTCGTCATTCTGGTGATTATCAACTTCATGGTTATCACTAAAGGGGCGGGGCGTATCGCAGAAGTGGGCGCGCGCTTCGTGCTCGACGGGATGCCGGGCAAGCAGATGGCAATCGACGCCGACCTGAATGCCGGGCTGATTGCGGAAGATGAAGCAAAAAAACGCCGTGCCGAAGTGACCCAGGAGGCAGATTTCTACGGCTCCATGGACGGTGCGAGTAAGTTTGTGCGCGGTGACGCCATCGCGGGCATTCTGATCATGGTGATTAACGTCGTCGGCGGCCTGCTCGTCGGCGTGCTGCAACACGGCATGGACATGGGCCACGCAGCGGAAAGCTATACGCTGCTGACCATTGGTGATGGTCTGGTGGCGCAGATCCCGGCACTGGTGATCTCCACCGCGGCGGGCGTAATTGTGACCCGCGTCAGCACCGATCAGGATGTAGGCGAGCAGATGGTGGGGCAGTTGTTCAGCAACCCGCGCGTTATGCTGCTCTCCGCGGCGGTACTGGGCCTGCTCGGTATGGTGCCGGGCATGCCAAACCTGGTATTCCTGCTGTTCACTGCCGCGCTGCTGGGCCTTGCCTGGTGGATGCGTGGCCGCGAAACGCAGCCTAAGGCAGAGCCAGCGCCGGTCAAAATGCCTGAGAACACCCAGGCGGTGGAAGCCACCTGGAACGACGTTCAGCTCGAAGATTCGCTGGGGATGGAAGTGGGGTACCGCCTTATCCCGATGGTGGACTTCCAGCAGGATGGCGAACTGCTTGGCCGTATCCGCAGCATTCGTAAAAAATTCGCCCAGGACATGGGCTTCCTGCCGCCGGTGGTGCATATCCGGGACAATATGGATCTCCCGCCCGCACGCTACCGCATCCTGATGAAAGGGGTGGAAATCGGCAGCGGTGATGCGTACCCCGGCCGCTGGCTGGCGATTAACCCGGGCACGGCCGCTGGCACGTTGCCGGGTGAGCAGACGACCGACCCGGCCTTTGGTCTGGCGGCCATCTGGATTGAGAGCGCCCTGAAAGAGCAGGCGCAGATCCAGGGTTACACGGTTGTTGAGGCCAGTACCGTGGTCGCGACGCACCTCAACCATCTGATTGGCCAGTTCTCCGCGGAACTGTTTGGACGTCAGGAGGCGCAGCAGCTGCTTGACCGCGTAACGCAGGAGATGCCAAAGCTAACCGAAGATTTGGTGCCGGGCGTGCTTACCTTAACCACCCTGCACAAAGTGCTGCAAAATCTGCTTGATGAGAAGGTGCCGATCCGCGATATGCGCACCATTCTGGAAACACTGGCCGAGCATGCGCCGCTCCAGAGCGATCCACATGAGCTGACGGCGGTGGTGCGCGTGGCGCTCGGGCGCGCCATAACCCAGCAATGGTTCCCGGGAACAGGCGAAGTGCAGGTGATTGGCCTGGACACGCCGCTGGAACGTCTGCTGCTTCAGGCCCTACAGGGCGGTGGCGGGCTGGAGCCGGGTCTGGCGGACAGATTGCTGGCGCAAACCCAGGAGGCGCTGGCGCGTCAGGAGATGCTGGGCGCGCCGCCGGTGCTGCTGGTGAATCATGCGCTGCGTCCGCTGCTGTCGCGCTTCCTGCGCCGGAGCCTGAACCAGCTGGTGGTGCTGTCGAATATGGAGCTGTCCGATAACCGCAATATTCGCATGACGGCGACCATAGGAGGGAAATAATGCGTAAGTGGCTGTGGATCTTATTTTTCCCGCTGGCGGTGCAGGCCGCAGGCGAGGGGGCATGGCAGGCCAGCAGTATCGGCTTAACGCTCAACCATCGGGGGGAGTCGATCTCCTCCCGTCCGCTGTCAGCCTCTGAGACCGTCTCCGGGCAGATGACGCTGGTGGCCTGGAATTACACCCTGACGGGACCCACACCGGCCGGGTTGCGGGTGCGGCTGTGCTCGCTGACCCGCTGCGCGGAAATCGAGGGCCAAAGTGGCATCACCCAGGCCTTCAACGGGGTGTCTGCTCAGGAACCTTTACGCTTTATCTGGGAAGTGCCAGGCGGCGGACGCCTGATCCCGGCGCTGAAGGTTCAGCGCAACGAGGTGCTCGTCAACTACCGCTAACTGCCCGCCTTTTCGCCAGTCTTCAGGCATTTCTGAAGGCTGGCTCGCAAAATTGACCTTCCCTTTTGATACAAAAGAAACGCTGTTTTATAAATCAGTGACACGCGTATTGACACTCTTTGCATTTTTGCCATTCACCACCCTGTGATGGCAGAAACAGAAAGGTTTCACCAGGTCGATACTTTTACTGTAGCCGTGTAAAAGCTCCCGGACGAGGTTTGCTTACAGGGAGTCTCCCAAAACTGATTAGGGTTGACGGCAATGAAAACACGTAAAATTGGACTCGCAAATTATCTTGCTTACGGTTCAGGGGACTTCCTCGGAGCGGGGACTACCGCCCTGACGGCCGCCTGGCTTTTGTATTTTTATACGACCTTCTGTGGACTCACACCGATTGAAGCAACCTTTATCTTCGCCGCCGCAAGGGTGCTGGATGCGGTTGTCAGTCCGTTAATGGGCTTTTTAACCGATAATTTTGGTACCACCTGGCTGGGTAAGCGTTTTGGCCGGCGTAAGTTCTTCATCCTGCTCGGTATTCCCTGCGTTTTCAGCTACTCGCTGATGTGGGTAGGGGACATGAGTTTCTGGTATTACCTCCTGACGTATCTGATCTTTGATATTGTTTACACCATGATTCTGGTGCCGTATGAAACGCTGGTGCCGGAAATGACTGACGATTTCAAACAAAAAACCAAATTCTCCGGGGCGCGTATCTCCATGGCCCAGATGTCCGCCATTCTGGCCTCCTTCCTGCCGGGGATCCTGCTCACGCATTTCGGCAAAGACAACGCGATCTCCTTCTTCTATGCAAGCCTGGTCTTCTCTGTACTCTGCGCGCTGATGCTTACTTTCGTCTGGTTCTTCACCTGGGAGCGTCCGCGGGAAGAGTGGTCTGAAGCAGCCCTGCGCGCTGAAGAAGAGAAGAAAAAGCTGACCCTGGGACAGAGCCTGAACCGTCTTTTTGTCGAATTAAGTTCGACGCTGCGTATCAAGATTTTCCGCCAGCATCTGGGCATGTATCTCGGCGGCTATATTGCCCAGGATGTGTTCAACGCCGTATTCACCTATTACGTGGTGTTTGTGCTGATGCAGGAAGCATCCATGGCGTCCAACCTGCTGGGCACGATGGCCATCTTCCAGTTCCTCGCCGTGATTGGCATGATCCCGCTGTGCATTCGCTTCGGGCCTGCGCCGTCTTACCGCATGGTGGTCGTGCTGTTTGGCCTGGCCTCGCTCTCTTACGCGGTGCTTTATTACGCGGGCCTGAGCGACGTTTACGCTCTGCTGCTGCTGATCTCTGCGGTTGCCGGTCTTGGCCGCGGGGGTATCAACTACGTACCGTGGAATACCTACACCTATATTGCTGACGTGGACGAAGTGATCACCGGTCAGCGTCGCGAAGGGATCTTCGCGGGCATCATGACGCTGACCCGTAAAGCGTCCCAGGCCGGTGCGGTAATGCTGGTGGGGATCGTGATGCAGATGTCTGGCTTTGTCAGCGGTCAAAAAGTGCAGCCTGCGGAAGTGAGCCACACTATCCTGATGATCCTGAGCGTCGGCACCATTCTGGTACTGTTCTGCGGCTTCCTGGTCTCCCTGCGCTTCAAACTCAATTTGCAGACCCACAGCACCCTGCGTGAAGAGACCGCGAAAATGCGCGAGTCCGGCCATGCGATGCCGGAGGCGGCGACCCCGCAGGCCCGCGCCACCGTGGAGATGCTGGCCGGTATGCCGTATGAATCCCTGTGGGGCAACAATAATATCGGTTACCTGAATCGCAACAAGCCAGCGGCCCCTTCACTGAAGGATCGTGCGGTACTGAATTCGACATACAACAGAGGTTAAGATGATGAAAGTTTGGCCTGTCAAACATAGCCCGTTACTGCGTCAGCCTGAGCGCTTTATCGCCAGGGATGAACTGAAATCGCTGATTCAAAAGGTGACGCATAATCTGGTCAATATCCACGACAAAACGGGTGAGTTTTTGCTGCGGCTGGACGACGGGCGCGTGATCGACACCAAAGGCTGGGCCGGATGGGAATGGACGCACGGCGTTGGTTTGTACGGTATCTGGCAGTATTACTGCCAGACCGGTGACGCAGGCATGCGCGAGATTATCGACAGCTGGTTTACTGACCGTTTCGCAGAAGGCGCAACCACCAAAAACGTGAATACCATGTCGCCGTTCCTGACACTGGCGTATCGCTACGAAGAGACCAAAAACCCGGCCTGGCTGCCGTGGCTGGAAAGCTGGGCGGAATGGGCGATGAATGAGATGCCGCGCACCGAACATGGCGGCATGCAGCACATCACACTGGCGGAAGAGAACCATCAGCAGATGTGGGATGACACGCTGATGATGACGGTGCTGCCGCTGGCGAAAATCGGCAAGCTGCTTAATAAGCCGGAGTACGTCGAGGAGGCGATCTATCAGTTCCTGCTCCACGTACAGAACCTGATGGATCGTGAGACGGGGCTGTGGTTCCACGGCTGGAATTACGACGGCAATCACAACTTTGCCCGGGCCCGCTGGGCGCGCGGCAACAGCTGGCTGACCATCGTGATCCCGGATTTCCTCGAACTGGTGGATCTGCCAGAAAACAACGCCGTTCGTCGCTATCTGGTGCAGGTGCTAAATGCGCAGATCGCCGCACTGGCAAAATGTCAGGATGAGAGTGGATTGTGGCATACGCTGCTGGACGATCCTGATTCTTATCTGGAGGCGTCGGCCACGGCAGGGTTTGCCTACGGCATTCTGAAAGCCGTGCGCAAGCGGTATGTCGGCGCAGAGTATGCAGAGGTGGCGGAGAAAGCGATCCGCGGTATCGTGCAAAACATCTCGCCGGAAGGGGAACTGCTGCAAACGTCCTTCGGGACGGGGATGGGCAGCGATCTGGCGTTTTACCGCCAGATACCGCTGACCTCGATGCCGTATGGCCAGGCAATGGCAATTCTGTGTCTGACGGAATATTTGCGGAAATATTTTTAATACCTGAATAATAATCTCATTACTGCAAAGCCTCTTTTAGAAGAGGCTTTTTTTATAATGGCACCGGGAAAATACCTTACGCTATCAATATCAGGCGTGTTATATATTGATGTGGTGAATACTAGGCTGGAAATACATTACGCTTAATATTAAATCGTGATTTTCTTCACAAAACACAATTCGTATTTATCCTGTTTTTTATCTGCGTTAAGATTCTTCTAATATTCATACAAGGAGTGATGCAATGGAAAATACAATGGGCGGTATTATCGTTAACCCTGCTGTAAATATGCATGCCGATAAAATGTCTGATGAACATATCAATATGTTCGACACGGTTTTCAAGGATATTGATGGTGCGGGTTATTTCCCACTACTGTATGTCGGAAGCCAGCTTGTGGCTGGCCAGTTCCATACCTTTATTGCGCTTCGCCGTTTTATCCATGCGGAAGGCCCGGAAAAATCACTGGTTAAGGTGATTATTTTTCAAAGCCTGAATAATGACTTTGCCATTCATTCAATTTCTGAGTTTTAATGATTTTAACTACGGATAATTATTTAGACTGAAAAGGACATCATTATGTGGAAATCAGCGAAAAGAGATGAGTTTATCCCATTGGACGCGCCTGTAGCAGGTTATGAAATAGGTGTTCCTGGTATCAAAGGACCATCTCCATTGTTTATTATTCGCGCAAAAGTGAATGGTGGGATTCATCCGGGGAAATGGGTGTTCGGCAATACGGCATGGGTCCCATGGGGAGGAAGAGAGCACTTTTGTAATGAATTTGAAGTTTACGTGGGCGCTTTAAAATGGGTAGACGTTAAGGATAAACATTTCCCACCGAATATGGTTGAGGCGGGACATGAAGCCAATGGCACTAAGCTCTACGTTGCCCGCGCAAAATTCGATAACGGTCTCTTTGTGGGTAAAGCTGGAAGTCACCTCAGCAGAGGTTGCTGCATCGGCTATAACGGCAGAGAGTATGAATTAGATACCTTCCAGGTACTCGTTCACGACTGATGGCGTTCATTTATAAAAAAACCCGGCAACCGCCGGGTTTCTTTTTTACATACGTTCTATGGTTTCGATACCCAGAGTATCCAGACCCAGTTTCAGGGTCTTCGCCGTCAGCTGCGCCAGCTTCAGGCGGCTGTTACGCACCGCTTCGCTCTCGGCGGTCAGGATAGGGCAGTGTTCGTAGAAGCCAGAGAACAGACCGGCCAGATCGTAAAGGTAAGCGCACATAACGTGCGGCGTACCGTCGCGCGCGACCACAGAGAGCGTCTCTTCGAACTGAAGCAGGCGGGCAGCCAGCTGTGCTTCACGGTCTTCGGTAAGGGTCACCGTGGCGTTCGCCAGCACGCTTTCGTCAATACTGGCTTTACGGAAGACGGAGAGTACGCGGGTGTAAGCGTACTGCATGTATGGCGCCGTGTTGCCTTCAAACGCCAGCATGTTGTCCCAGTCGAAGATATAGTCGGTGGTACGGTTCTTGGAGAGATCCGCGTATTTTACCGCACCGATCCCAACCGCGTTAGCCAGTTTCTCCAGCTCTTCAGCAGGCATGTCCGGGTTCTTCTCGGCCACCAGGCGACGGGCGCGCTCCAGCGCTTCATCCAGCAGATCGGAGAGCTTCACGGTGCCGCCCGCACGGGTTTTGAACGGCTTACCGTCTTTACCCAGCATCATGCCGAACATGTGGTGTTCCAGCGGCACGGATTCAGGTACATAACCCGCTTTACGCACGATAGTCCACGCCTGCATCAGGTGCTGGTGCTGACGGGAGTCGATGTAATACAGCACGCGGTCTGCATGCAGGGTTTCGTAACGGTATTTCGCACAGGCGATATCGGTGGTGGTGTAGAGATAGCCGCCATCCTTTTTCTGGACGATCACGCCCATCGGTTCGCCTTCCTTGTTTTTATACTCATCAAGGAATACTACCGTTGCGCCTTCGCTTTCCACCGCCAGGTTTTTGGCTTTCAGGTCCGCCACAATGCCCGGCAGCATCGGGTTATACAGGCTTTCACCCATTACGTCGTCGCGGGTCAGGGTCACGTTCAGACGGTTATAGGTAAGCTGGTTCTGGGACATGGTGATGTCCACCAGCTTGCGCCACATCTCGAGGAAGTACGGATCGCCGCCTTGAAGTTTCACCACGTAGCTGCGCGCGCGCTCGGCAAAGGCTTCGTCTTCGTCGTAGTGTTTTTTGGCTTCACGGTAGAAACCTTCCAGGTCTGCCAGCGCCATTTCGCCTGCGTTTTCCTGCTGCTGTTTTTCCAGATATGCGATCAGCATACCGAACTGCGTGCCCCAGTCGCCTACGTGGTTAGCGCGGATCACCTTGTGACCGAGGAACTCCAGGGTACGCACGGCCGCATCACCGATAATGGTGGAGCGCAGGTGACCGACGTGCATCTCCTTCGCCACGTTTGGCGCGGAGTAGTCAACCACCACAGTCTGCGCTTCTGGCTGAGCCACGCCAAGACGGTCAGATTTCAGCGCCGCGTCAACGTGGCTTGCCAGGAACGCAGGCTCAAGGAAAATGTTGATAAAGCCCGGACCGGCGATTTCGGTTTTGCTGGCGATGCCGTTGAGATCCAGATGCGTCAGTACCTGCTCAGCGAGCTGTCGTGGCGGCATGCCCAGTTTTTTAGCCACTGCCATCACGCCATTAGCCTGATAGTCGCCAAACTGTACTTTCGCTGACTGACGAACCTGTGGTTCGCAATCCGCAGGCGCACCTGCGGCAATCAGTGCCTGACTGACTTTTTCTGAGAGAAGAGCCTGAATATTCACCTGGATACCTTACGTTTTTGATGCGGGTAAAAAACACCCACGCCAGTTTAAGAATTTAGGGCGGGAGTATACTGCAAATGCCCTCGGGCGTCAGCCCTGCGGGGGGCGAAGATCGCTCAGAATCCAGGCGAAGACGGTATGCATAATCATGCAGTCAAAAAAACCGTGATTCTGCGGTTGGTCGACAGAGATCAACAGAGTAAATTAGCGGCTTTGCGACACGAAACGAGACTGACCTATGGCGAACTGGCACACCATTGACGAACTGCATGATATTTCCGCAGATTTACCGCGCTTCACCCAGGCGTTCACAGAACTTGCCACCCGTCTCGGGCTGGATATCGCGCCGCTTGAGGCCGATCACATCTCTTTGCGCTGCCACCAGAATGCCACCGCAGAACGCTGGCGGCGTGGCTTTGAGCAGTGCGGAGAACTGCTGTCAGAGAATATCATTAACGGTCGCCCGATTTGCCTGTTCAAACTTCACGCGCCGGTTACGGTGGCGCATTGGCAATTCACCGTTGTGGAACTGCCCTGGCCAGGAGAGAAGCGTTATCCGCACGAAGGCTGGGAGCATATCGAAATTGTTCTGCCTGGGGAGCCCGAGACGCTGAACGCCCGTGCGCTGGCGCTGCTGTCCGACGAGGGGTTAAGCCAGCCGGGTATTTTCGTCAAAACCAGCTCGCCAAAAGGTGAGCGCGAACGCTTACCGAACCCTACGCTTGCCGTAACGGACGGCAGCGTGACGGTGAAATTCCATCCCTGGACTATTGAGCAGATCGTCGCCAGCGAAGCGTAAGCACTGTGAGCGTCGATCCAGACACGAATCGGGCAACGTGCCACGATGGTACGTTGAGTGAAATTTAAGGAGGATGACATGGCGCTGCTGGAAATTTGTTGTTACAGCGTGGAGTGTGCCGTCACTGCGCAACGGCAGGGGGCCGATCGCATCGAGCTTTGCGCGGCACCGAAAGAAGGGGGATTAACCCCGTCCTTTGGCGTGCTGAAATCAGCCCGTCAGGCCATCACCATTCCGGTGCACCCGATTATTCGCCCGCGCGGCGGTGATTTTTGTTATACGGCGGGTGAGTTCAGTGCCATGCTTGAGGATATCGCCCTCGTCCGTGATTCCGGTTTTCCGGGCCTGGTGATCGGTGTGCTGGACGAAGACGGAAACATCGATCTTTCGCGTATGCGCCAGGTCATGCGCGCAGCCCAGGGAATGGCGGTCACTTTTCATCGTGCGTTCGATATGTGTCAGGATCCGATACAAGCCTTTGATACGCTGGCAGAACTGGGCGTGGCGCGCGTTCTGACGTCGGGCCAGCAGCCCTCGGCTGAAAAAGGACTGAAATTAATTACGGAACTAAAAGCACATTCCGGTGTTCCAATAATCATGGCGGGCGCAGGAGTACGCGCCAGCAATCTGGAACTGTTTTTAAACGCAGGGGTGGAAGAGCTACACAGCTCGGCGGGTAAATGGATACCTTCACCCATGCGTTATCGCAATACAGGGTTGTCAATGTCGACGGATGCTGAAGCGGATGAGTACTCGCGCTACGGTGTGGATGGAGAGTCGGTTGCGGAAATGAAATCGCTGATTGAACGTCATCACGTGTAGCAACGTACCGATTTTTACCGCGCATCATGTCGCCCAATATGATGCTTGCTTGTACCAGGCCCCTGCAATTTCAACAGGGGCCTTTTTTTATTCTTGCCCCTCACCCTAACCCTCTCCCCAAAGGGGAAAGGGGACTGCACGGTGCGGTCTTTTCACCCTCGCCCCTTTGGGGAGAGGGCCGGGGTGAGGGGATAAATACTACGGCTTCGTTGCAATCAGCACCGCACGCATCGGGGCCGGATAGCCTTCGATGGTTTTACTGTGATCGTCCGGGTCGAGGAACTGCTCCAGCGATTCGGTGATCATCCATTCGGTGCGGCGCTGTTCCTCAACCGACGTCACGCACACATCGGCGATGCGTACATCGACAAACCCACATTTCTCCAGCCAGTTCTTCAGCGCCAGCGCGGAAGGGATGAAGTAAACGTTGCGCATCTGCGCATAGCGATCGCCTGGCACCAGAACGGCATGTTCATCCCCTTCGATAACCAGCGTTTCCAGCACCAGCTCACCGCCGCTGACCAGCTGATCTTTCAGTTGCCAGAGATGCTCCAGCGGGGAACGACGGTGGTACAGCACGCCCATCGAGAACACGGTATCAAAGGCTTTCAGAGCAGGGAGTTGCTCGATACCCAGCGGCAGCAGGTGCGCACGCTGGTCGTTACCCAGCAGCTTTCGCACCGCTTCAAACTGGCACAGGAACAGCTGCATCGGATCGATACCGACGGCCAGATGCGCGCCTGCGCCGATCATGCGCCACATGTGATAGCCGCTACCGCAGCCCACGTCCAGAATGGTGCGCCCGGTCAGGTCGGATAAATGCGGCAGAACGCGATCCCACTTCCAGTCTGAGCGCCATTCGGTATTGATGTTCACGCCGTACAGCGAGAACGGCCCTTTGCGCCACGGCATCAGGTTACGCATCAGCGTTTCAATGCGGTTGATCTGCCCGGCCGGGAGCGGCTCTTCGCTCTCCGCCGTCACGCTGTGCAGTAAATCCAGACGATGAGGCGTCAGTTCAGGCAGAAACTCCACGGCGTTGGACCACTGCTTCAACAGACCATGCTGCTGATCGCGCTGCCAGGTGGCAATTTGCGCAGGCAGGGTTTCCAGCCAGTGGGATAGGTGGTTTTTGGCAATCAGCTGATAGAAATTACCGAACTCGATCATGCTGCGTCTCCGGCTTTCAGCGCCACCAGAGAACCAAAGTTAAAGCACTGGAACCACAGTTCGCTGTGTTCAAATCCGGCTTTGCGCAGGCGCGCTTTGTGGGTTTCAACGGAATCCGTCAGCATGACGTTTTCAAGCATGCTGCGCTTCTGGCTGATCTCCAGCTCGCTGTAGCCGTTTGCACGCTTGAAATCATGGTGCATATTGAACAGCAATTCGCCCACGCTGGCGTCTTCAAAGCTGAATTTCTCAGACAACACCAGCGCGCCGCCCGGGTTCAGACCCTGATAAATTTTATCCAGCAACCGCTGACGATCGTCCGGCACCAGGAACTGAAGGGTAAAGTTCAGGACCACCATCGAGGCGTTCTGGATGTCGATATCGCGGATATCGCCTTCAACCACCTCCACAGGCGTAGGGGCTTTATACGCGTCAATGTGGCGACGGCAGCGTTCAACCATGGCCGGTGAGTTATCGACAGCCACAATCTTGCAGCCATCGTGATGAACGTTACGACGAATGGACAGCGTTGCCGCTCCTAGCGAACAGCCCAGGTCATAGACCTGCGTGCCGGGTTGAACGAAACGCTCCGCCAGCATGCCGATCATGGAGATGATATTGGAATAACCGGGAACAGAGCGCTGGATCATATCCGGGAAGACTTCGGCTACCCGTTCATCAAAGGTCCAGTCGCCCAGGCTGGCGATAGGCGCGGAAAAAAGCGTGTCGCGATCTGACATAACGTAAAAATCCGGGAAAAATAAAGGGGCATATTGTGCGCTAATGGAAGGAGAAAACCAACTCCCACGGCATATACCAAAGGTTAGCCAGCACCATCAGCAAAAGCGAGCACCAGGTCGCGCTCATGCCGGAACGACGCCAGCGGATCAGGCGGTGGTGAAAACCATAATAATGCATCAAACGACCTGCAATCAGCAGCAGCCCACAGACGTGCACCATCCAGGTTTCAGCGCCATCCATCTCCATTAACAGCAGTAAAATTAACGCGACGGGAATGTACTCGACCGCGTTGCCGTGGATCCGGATTGCGCTTTGCAGCTCAGAAAAGCCCCCGTCACCGTAGGAGACGCGGTACTGCATTCTCAGGCGCACAACATCAAATGAAAATTTAATCAGCAGTAATGCACCTAACACCGCATACAGCGCGCTGACCATACTAACTCCCTGTTTTTGGCAGATGGCACGTCTCTATGATAGGGGGTGATTTCAGAAAAGAGAAGATTGTTGTGGGATGGACGGCGCGGGGCCAACCGACGGAACCGCCTGCTGCAAGGCCTGCCAGAGAGCATCGACCAGTTCAGGTGCCTGGGCAATATCCGGCGTATGTAAAAACAGGTACGGAGTGGTGGTTTGCTCCCATTTCGCGAGCGTTTGCAGCCAGACGGCGAACATCTCTTCATTCTGTTGCATGTTATCGCTGCCGATAAACCGCACCATCGGGTTCTGCGCGGTAACAATGGCGTGAACCGGTACTTTCGGTTTTTTGCGCTGGGCATCAACAACGGCTTCGCTGTGCGGGATTGCGCTGTGCACGGGGCGGCTGTCGAGGATCACGCGGTTGACCGATCGTTCATGCAGGCCGCGATTCAGCGCTTTCTCCGCGTCACCTTTGGCAAAGAAATCTGGATGCCTCACCTCCACACCGTACGTGAAATCGTGGGGCAGGGCGTCGAGAAACTGCCAGAGGGCTTGTAGATCGCGCGGGCCGAACGTGGCGGGAAGCTGGAGCCAGTACTGGCCAACACGGTTTGCCAGGGGCGACATCCGGGTGAAAAACTCGTAGGTTAAATCATCGCAGTTTCGCAGTGCGGCGTTGTGGGAGATGGTTGCCGGAAATTTGAAGCAAAAGCGGAAATCGTCGGTGGTTTGCTCGCGCCAGCGCTCGACGATCTCCGTGCGTGGCAGAGCGTACAGCGTGGTATTGCCCTCCACGCAGTTAAAGTGTCGGGCATACTCTTCAAGGCCAGTAATACCCAGGCGCACCCATTTCGGGTGCGACCACTGGGGCAAACCCACGTACATCATAGCGCGCTGAGGATCTCATCCGTGCTGCGCACGCGACCAATACGCGGGAAGATATGGGTCATGCTGCCCTGATGCTGATCCGCAGAGGCTGCGCTGCACGCATCTTCCGCTATCACCAGGTTAAAGCCCAGCTCCCAGGCGTTACGGGCGGTGGATTCCACACCGATGTTGGTGGAGATCCCGCACAGAATAATAGTGTCTATCCCGCGACGGCGCAGCTGGAGCTCCAGGTCAGTGCCATAGAATGCGCCCCACTGGCGTTTGGTGACTTCTAAATCGCTGTCGCGTTTACCGAGCGAGACCGGGTATGTCCACCAGTTGTCCGGCAGCGCATGCGCCGGGGCCTGAGCATCAACTGGCTGCTTTAGCGCTTCGGCGAAATCAGTGGACCAGCCGACGCGCACCATGACGACAGGCGCACCGCTGGCCCGGCATTTTTCCGCCAGACGCGCAGCACGGCTTACAACATCGTCAGCGGTGTGTGGACCACCGGCAAAAGGCAGGATCCCTTCCTGTAAATCAATGACCACAAGGGCGGTTTTGGTGGCATCAAGCGTTAACATTGTCACTCCAGTAAAATTAATTGCTTTTTTACACCTTACGACGGGATGGCCTGTTATCGGTCGGATAATTTTGTTAATTTTTGTGAGAATAGACAATAAGAGCACAGCAAACACGCGTCAGGCCGTGCTTCGCTCTTATCGTGCGGCAGAATTTCCAGTATAATAGCCGCCTTTTTTCATCCAGTTGTGACATACAGAAAGCTGCGACATCGTAGCCTGTAAGACAGGCGACAATCAGCCTGCGGCTAATTAAGGGATATCTCATGCGTACAGAATATTGCGGGCAGCTGCGTCAGTCCCACGTCGGGCAGCAGGTCACCCTGTGTGGTTGGGTCAATCGTCGTCGCGATCTTGGTAGCCTTATCTTTATTGATATGCGTGACCGCGAAGGTATCGTTCAGGTGTTCTTCGATCCGGATCGCGCTGATGCGTTGAAGCTGGCCTCTGAGCTGCGTAATGAGTTCTGCATTCAGGTGACGGGCACCGTGCGTGCGCGTGACGAGAAAAACATCAACGCCGATATGGCGACCGGTGCTATCGAAGTGCTGGCGTCCGATCTGGTGATTATCAATCGCGCAGAAGCGTTGCCGCTGGACTCCAACCACGTCAACACCGAAGAAGCGCGTCTTAAATACCGCTACCTGGATCTGCGTCGCCCGGAGATGGCTCAGCGCCTGAAAACCCGTGCGAAAATCACCAGCCTGGTGCGTCGCTTTATGGATGACCACGGTTTCCTCGATATTGAAACCCCGATGCTGACCAAAGCCACGCCGGAAGGCGCGCGCGACTACCTGGTGCCATCCCGCGTCCATAAGGGCAAATTCTACGCGCTGCCACAGTCACCACAGCTGTTCAAGCAGCTGCTGATGATGTCCGGCTTCGACCGCTACTATCAGATCGTGAAATGCTTCCGCGATGAAGATCTGCGTGCAGACCGTCAGCCAGAATTTACCCAGATCGATGTGGAAACCTCCTTCATGACCGCCGGGCAGGTGCGTGAGGTGATGGAAGCCCTGGTGCGTAGCCTGTGGAACGACGTGAAAGGCGTTGAGCTGGGCGATTTCCCAATCATGACCTTCGCGGAAGCCGAGCGTCGCTACGGCTCCGACAAACCAGACCTGCGTAACCCAATGGAGCTGGTGGACGTGGCAGACCTGGTGAAAGCCGTTGAGTTCGCGGTCTTTGCTGGTCCGGCTAACGATCCGAAAGGCCGCGTGGCTGCCCTGCGCGTACCGGGCGGTGCTGCGCTGAGCCGTAAGCAGATTGACGACTACGGCAACTTCATCAAGATCTACGGTGCGAAAGGTCTGGCCTATATTAAAGTAACCGAGCGTGCTAAAGGTCTGGAAGGCATTACCAGCCCTGTTGCGAAATTCCTGAATGCGGACATCGTGGAAGCTATTCTGGAGCGCACCGGCGCGCAGGACGGCGACATGATCTTCTTCGGCGCAGACAACAAGAAAGTCGTTGCGGATGCGATGGGCGCGCTGCGTCTGAAGCTCGGCAAAGACCTGAACCTGACCGATGAAAGCAAATGGGCGCCGCTGTGGGTGATCGACTTCCCGATGTTTGAAGACGACGGTGAAGGCGGCCTGACCGCGATGCACCACCCGTTCACCTCGCCAAAAGACATGACGGCGGCGGAACTGAAGGCTGCACCGGAAGATGCGGTAGCGAATGCCTACGATATGGTTATCAACGGCTACGAAGTGGGCGGCGGCTCCGTGCGTATTCACAGCGGTGAAATGCAGCAGACCGTGTTCGGCATTCTGGGCATTAACGAGCAGGAGCAGCGCGAGAAGTTTGGCTTCCTGCTGGACGCCCTGAAATACGGTACGCCTCCGCACGCGGGTCTGGCCTTTGGTCTTGACCGTCTGACCATGCTGCTGACCGGCACCGACAACATCCGTGATGTTATCGCCTTCCCGAAAACCACCGCAGCGGCGTGTCTGATGACTGAAGCGCCAAGCTTTGCCAACCCGGCCGCGCTGGCTGAGCTGGGCATTGAGGTGGTGAAGAAGGAAGAGAAAAACTGATATGGCATATAAGCGTCCCGTTTCGGTTCTGGTGGTCATTTATGCAGAAGACTCGAAGCGGGTGCTGATGTTGCAGCGGCGCGACGATCCGGATTTCTGGCAGTCGGTTACCGGCAGTCTGGAAGAGGGGGAGTCCGCGCCGCAGGCCGCCGCGCGTGAAGTAAAGGAAGAGGTCGCCATTGACGTTGCTCGCGAGCAACTGACCCTGAAGGACTGTCAGCGCACGGTGGAGTTTGAAATTTTTAGCCATTTACGTCATCGCTATGCACCGGGAATTGAGCGCAATACGGAATCGTGGTTCTGCCTTGCGCTTCCCCATGAGCGGGAGATCGTGTTCACGGAACACCTGACCTACCGCTGGGTGGATGCGGCGGATGCCGCCGCACTGACCAAGTCATGGAGCAACCGGCAGGCGATAGAAGAATTTGTAATTAACGCTGCCTGAGAAGGCGCGATTTTTGGAGAACTTTTTATGGCAGGTCATAGTAAGTGGGCCAACACCAAACACCGTAAAGCGGCACAGGATGCCAAACGCGGTAAAATCTTTACCAAAATCATTCGTGAGCTGGTAACAGCGGCGCGTCTGGGTGGCGGCGATCCGGCCTCTAACCCACGTCTGCGCGCGGCGGTGGATAAAGCCCTGTCCAACAACATGACGCGAGACACCCTGAACCGTGCAATCGCACGTGGCGTTGGCGGTGATGAAGACGCGAACATGGAAACCATCATTTATGAAGGTTACGGTCCTGGCGGTACGGCGGTGATGGTAGAGTGCCTGTCCGACAACCGTAACCGTACCGTTGCGGAAGTGCGCCACGCGTTCACCAAAACCGGTGGTAATCTGGGCACTGACGGTTCCGTTGCTTACCTGTTCAGCAAAAAAGGCGTCATCTCCTTCGAGAAAGGCGACGAAGATGCGATCATGGAAGCGGCGCTGGAAGCCGGTGCGGAAGACGTTGTGACCTACGACGACGGCGCTATCGATGTCTACACCGCATGGGAAGAGATGGGTGCCGTGCGCGATGCGCTGGAAGCGGCAGGTCTGAAAGCGGATAACGCTGAAGTGTCCATGATCCCTTCCACAAAAGCGGACATGGATGCAGAAACCGCACCGAAACTGCTGCGTCTGATCGACATGCTCGAAGACTGCGACGACGTGCAGGAAGTGTATCACAACGGTGAAATCTCTGATGAGGTTGCAGCGACTCTCTGATGAGAGCCTGTAAACCGTTTACGGGAGACGCGTGATGTCGATTATCCTCGGGATTGACCCCGGCTCACGCGTCACCGGGTATGGCGTTATCCGTCAGGTGGGACGCCAGCTAACCTACCTCGGCAGCGGCTGTATTCGTACCAAAGTGGACGATCTGCCGTCGCGCCTGAAGCTCATTTATGCGGGCGTGTCGGAGATCATCACCCAGTTTCAGCCGGACTTTTTCGCCATCGAGCAGGTCTTTATGGCGAAGAACGCTGACTCGGCGTTAAAGCTCGGGCAGGCGCGCGGCGTGGCGATAGTTGCCGCCGTGAACCAGGACCTGCCAGTGTTTGAATACGCGGCCCGTCAGGTTAAGCAGACGGTGGTGGGCATAGGTAGCGCGGAGAAAAGCCAGGTGCAGCACATGGTGCGTACCCTGCTGAAGCTCCCGGCGAACCCGCAGGCCGACGCCGCCGATGCGCTGGCCATTGCGATTACCCACTGCCACGTCAGCCAGAACGCGATGCAAATGAGTGAGTCGCGGCTCAATCTGGCGCGAGGCAGATTACGATAATGACAAATCAGGCTGGATGTTTATCCAGCCTTTTTTTATTATGTCGGCAGTTAATTTCATCCAGAACGCAGGAGCGTCACGTGATAGGCAGACTCAGAGGCATCATCATTGAAAAACAACCCCCGTTAGTGCTGCTGGAAGTGGGTGGCGTGGGCTATGAAGTCCATATGCCGATGACCTGCTTCTACGAGTTGCCGGAGGCGGGCAAAGAGGCGGTTGTCTTTACCCAGTTTGTGGTGCGTGAAGACGCTCAGCTGCTGTACGGATTCAATAACAAACAGGAACGCACCCTGTTCCGCGAATTAATCAAAACCAACGGCGTCGGGCCCAAGCTGGCGCTGGCGATTCTGTCCGGTATGTCAGCGCCACAGTTTGTGAATGCCGTTGAGCGCGAAGATCCGGCTGCGTTAATTAAACTTCCGGGCATCGGCAAGAAAACCGCCGAGCGCCTGATTGTCGAGATGAAGGACCGGTTTAAAGGTCTGCATGGCGATCTGTTCACTCCGGCAGCCGATCTGGTGCTGACTTCACCGGGCGGGCCAGCGACGGATGATGATGCCGAGCAGGAAGCGGTTGCCGCGCTGGTGGCGCTGGGCTATAAACCTCAGGAGGCCAGCCGTATGGTGAGTAAAGTTGCCAAACCGGATGCCAGCAGTGAAACTCTGATTCGTGAAGCGCTGCGCGCTGCATTGTGAGGTAAAGGATGATTGAAGCAGACCGCCTGGTATCGGCAGGCACCATTCAGCCAGATGACGTGGTGGATCGCGCGATCCGTCCAAAACTGCTGGATGAGTACATTGGCCAGCCGCAGGTTCGTTCTCAGATGGAGATTTTCATCCAGGCGGCAAAGCTGCGCGGCGATGCGCTCGATCACCTGTTGATTTTTGGTCCGCCGGGGTTAGGTAAAACCACTCTGGCGAATATCGTCGCCAACGAAATGGGCGTTAACCTGCGTACCACCTCCGGCCCGGTGCTGGAGAAAGCAGGGGACCTGGCGGCGATGCTGACCAACCTCGAACCGCATGACGTGCTGTTTATCGATGAAATCCACCGCCTGTCACCGGTGGTGGAGGAAGTGCTCTATCCGGCGATGGAGGATTACCAGCTGGATATCATGATCGGCGAAGGCCCGGCCGCGCGCTCGATCAAAATCGATCTGCCACCGTTTACTCTGATTGGTGCCACGACGCGAGCCGGCTCGCTGACCTCACCGCTACGTGACCGTTTTGGTATCGTGCAGCGTCTGGAGTTTTATCAGGTGCCCGATCTTCAGCATATTGTGGGTCGCAGCGCGCGCTACATGGGGCTGGATATGAGCGAAGAGGGAGCGTTTGAAGTGGCGAAACGTTCCCGCGGTACGCCGCGTATCGCCAACCGCCTGCTGCGTCGCGTGCGTGATTTTGCCGAGGTGAAGCACGATGGCACCATTTCGGCTGACATTGCTGCGCAGGCGCTGGATATGCTGAACGTTGATGCCGAAGGCTTTGACTATATGGACCGTAAGCTGCTGCTGGCAGTGCTGGATAAGTTCTTTGGCGGGCCGGTGGGGTTGGATAACCTGGCGGCGGCAATTGGCGAAGAGCGTGAGACTATCGAGGATGTGCTGGAGCCGTATCTGATCCAGCAGGGCTTTTTACAGCGTACCCCGCGTGGTCGTATGGCGACGGTGCGGGCGTGGAATCATTTCGGCATTACGCCGCCCGCGATGCCGTAAGTAGCGATTAATGGTAGCCCCGGTAAGCGAAGCGCCACCGGGGACATGCTGACTACTGCGCGGTTTTTTTCATCATACTGAAAATAAACAACACCGCCGCGCACAATACCACCGACGGCCCCGCTGGCGTGTCATAAAACGCCGAGAAGGTTAATCCGCCCGTCACTGCGATCATCCCGATTATCACCGCGATACCGGCCATTTGCTCCGGCGTACGCGCAAAACGACGCGCCGTGGCGGCAGGGATTATCAACAGCGACGTGATGATCAGCGCGCCAACAAATTTCATCGCTACCCCGATGGTTAACGCCGTCACCAGCATCAAGAGCAGCTTCACGCGCTGAAGCTTCACGCCGTCGACAAAGGCCAGATCGGGGCTGACGGTCATTGCCAGTAAATTCCGCCACTGCCACAGCAGGATCCCGAGCACCACCACCACGCCAATGGCAATGGAAATCAGATCTTCGGGCGTGACGGCCAGCAGATCGCCGAACAGATAGGCCATCAGGTCCACGCGGATGTTGGACATCAGGCTCACCACCACCAGGCCCAGCGACAGGGCGCTGTGCGCCATAATGCCGAGCAGGGTATCAATGGCCAGGTGAGGGCGTTTTTCCAGCCAGACCAGACCGGCGGCCAGCAGCAGCGTGACGACAATCACCGCATAAAAAGGGTTCACGTCCAGCAACAAACCAAACGCGACACCCAGCAATGACGCATGGGCCAGCGTATCGCCGAAATAGGACATTCTGCGCCAGACGACAAACGAGCCGAGTGGACCCGCGGCGCAGGCAAGCATAATCCCGGCCAGCCAGCCGGGCAATAACAGTTCAATCATGAGTGTCCATTTCCCCGACGCAGGACAATTCGTCCCTGTAAATCATGGCGGTGATTGTGATTATGGCGATAGATGCCCAGCTGTTCGGCGCCACGATGGCCAAACATGGAGATAAATTCGGGATGCATTGACACCACTTCCGGCGTGCCGGAACAACAGATGTGATGGTTCAGGCACAGCACTTCGTCGGTTTTGGCCATTACCAGATGCAGATCATGGGAGACCATCAGCACCGCGCAGTTAAGCTCCCGACGGAGCTGGTCGATAAGATCGTACAGCGCAACCTGACCGTTGACGTCGACACCCTGCGTCGGCTCGTCCAGGACCAGCAGCTGAGGGCTGCTGAGCAGGGCGCGGGCAAGCAATACGCGCTGGGTTTCACCGCCCGACAGCTTTTGCAAAGGCGCCTCAACAAGATGTCCCGCCTGAACGCGTTTTAGCGCCGGTAGGATATCCGCTTTACGCGTACCGGGACGGAGACGCAGGAAGCGGCTCACCGTCAGGGGCAGGGTGGCATCAAGATGTAATTTTTGCGGCACATAGCCGATACGCAATTTGTCCTCGCGGACGATAACACCTGCGTCAGGGGCTACCAGGCCTAATACGACGCGCACCAGCGTCGATTTGCCTGCACCGTTAGGGCCGAGCAGCGTGAGTATTTTGCCGGGCTTCAGATTCAGCGACACGTCAGAAAGGACGCGGCGCTGGCCGAATGAGACCGAAACATTTTCAAGAGAAACTAAAGTCGTCATGTCAATTTAAGCTTGCAGAAGTCATCGAATGTTATAATATCACATTCCACGCATTCATTACGATGATTAGTCGCATTATGTTACAGAAAAATACGCTTCTTTTCGCAGCATTATCCGCTGCTCTTTGGGGGACAACAGCACAAGATGTTAACGCTGCCGTTGTCGCTTCGCTTAAACCACTTGGCTTTATCGCCGCTGCCATCGCCGACGGTGTGACGGACACAGAGGTTCTTCTGCCTGACGGGGCCTCCGAGCATGATTATTCTCTGCGTCCGTCTGATGTAAAACGCTTACAGAACGCGGACTTAGTCGTCTGGATTGGTCCTGAGATGGAAGCGTTCATGCAGAAATCCGCTAAACAGGTCCCTGCGGAGAAACAGGTGACGATTGGTGAGCTGTCCGCTGTGAAACCGTTGCTGATGAAAGGGGCTGAGGACGAGGGCGACGAACACGACCACGACCATGCTCATGGCGAAAAAGGTGACGACCATCACCATCACGGTGAATACAACATGCATCTCTGGCTCTCCCCAGAGATAGCGCGGCTTACAGCGGTTGCAATCCACGACAAATTAGTGGAACTTATGCCGCAAAGTCGAATCAAACTCGACGCCAACCTGAAGGATTTTGAGGCTCAATTAGCCGCAACCGACAAACAGGTAGGTAACGAGCTCGCACCGCTTAAAGGAAAAGGGTACTTCGTTTTTCATGATGCCTACGGGTATTACGAGAAACATTACGGTCTGACCCCATTGGGGCATTTTACCGTCAACCCTGAAATTCAGCCTGGTGCGCAGCGTTTACATGAAATCAGAACACAGTTGGTTGAGCAAAAAGCGACATGCGTTTTTGCTGAGCCACAGTTCAGGCCAGCGGTCGTAGAAGCCGTGGCCAGGGGAACATCCGTGCGCATGGGAACCCTTGACCCGCTAGGTACGAACATCCAGTTGAGCAAAGCGAGCTATTCGCAGTTCCTCAGCCAACTGGCGAATCAGTATGCGAGCTGCCTGAAAGGAGATTAACGAGGAAGTGAATACGTGCAACAGATAGCCCGCTCTGTCGCCCTGGCATTTAACAATCTGCCTCGACCCCACCGCGTTATGCTGGGGTCGCTTACAGTTCTCACGTTAGCGGTCGCCGTCTGGCGGCCCTATGTTTACCACCCGAGTTCTGCCCCTATTATTAAAACCATCGAACTGGAGAAGAGCGAGATCCGCTCTCTGTTGCCTGAGGCCAGCGAGCCTATCGATCAGGCCGCACAGGAAGATGAAGCTATTCCCCAGGATGAGCTGGATGACAAGATCCAGAATGAAACCGGCATTCATGAATATGTTGTTTCTACTGGCGATACGCTGAGCAGCGTCCTGAACCAGTACGGTATCGACATGGGCAACATTAGCCAGCTTGCCGCATCCGATAAAGAGCTGCGTAACCTGAAAATTGGTCAGCAGCTTTCCTGGACCTTAACGCCCGACGGCGATCTGCAACGTCTGACCTGGGAGATGTCCCGTCGCGAAACCCGCACCTACGATCGCACCGCAAACGGTTTCAAAATGACCAGTGAAATGCAGCAGGGCGACTGGGTTAACAGCGTGATGAAAGGGACCGTCGGCGGCAGCTTTGTTTCCAGTGCCCGCGATGCTGGCCTGACCAGCGCTGAAATCAGCTCGGTGATCAAAGCCATGCAGTGGCAGATGGATTTCCGCAAACTGAAAAAAGGCGATCAGTTCTCTGTCCTGATGTCCCGCGAAATGCTGGACGGTAAGCGCGAGCAGAGCCAGCTGGTGGGTGTTCGTCTGCGTTCAGACGGCAAAGACTACTACGCCATTCGCGCGGAAGACGGTAAGTTCTATGACCGCAGCGGTACGGGCCTGGCAAAAGGCTTCCTGCGTTTCCCAACGGCGAAACAGTTCCGCGTCTCCTCCAACTTTAACCCGCGTCGTCTGAACCCGGTAACGGGTCGCGTAGCGCCGCACCGTGGTGTTGACTTCGCCATGCCGCAGGGCACGCCAGTGCTGGCGGTAGGTGATGGTGAAGTGGTCATGGCGAAACGCAGTGGTGCTGCTGGCTACTACGTGGCTATTCGTCACGGTCGTACGTACACCACCCGCTACATGCACCTGCGTAAACTGCTGGTCAAACCGGGCCAGAAAGTGAAACGTGGCGATCGCATCGCGCTGTCCGGTAACACAGGCCGTTCGACGGGGCCGCACCTGCACTACGAAGTGTGGATCAACCAGCAGGCGGTTAACCCGCTGACGGCGAAACTGCCGCGCACCGAAGGGCTGACCGGGAAAGATCGCAAAGATTACCTGGCGCAGGTGAAAGAGGTGATGCCACAGCTGCGCTTCGACTAAGCTAACACCCTCAAAAATAAGCCGGCGTCAGTGTGCGCCGGCTTTTTCTTTTGTACGCGGACGGCTGCCTCGCTACACTATCTGAATATATTTTTGCGTCACCAGACCCTGGAACCCGCATGGAAACCAAAAAAAACAATATTGAGTACATTCCCGAGTTTGAAAAATCCTTTCGCCACCCGCGTAACTGGGGCGCCTGGCTTGGCGTATACGTGTTTGCTGGCATGGCGTTGCTACCTGCTTCCCTCCGCGATCCGGTGCTCGGCAATGTGGGGCGCCTGGCAGGGCGCTTAGGTAAAAGCGCACGCCGCCGGGCGCAAATAAACCTTCTGTACTGCTTCCCGGATAAAACCGACGTCGAACGCGAAGCAATCATTGATGACATGTATACTACCGCGCCACAGGCCATGGCGATGATGGCGGAACTGGCGCTGAAAGGGCCGGAAAAGATCGTCGACCGCGTTGACTGGAAAGGGCTGGAAATCATCGACGAGATGCGTCGCAATGATGAAAAAGTGATTTTCCTGGTGCCGCACGGTTGGGGGGTCGACATTCCGGCAATGTTAATGGCATCGCAGGGCCAGAAAATGGCGGCGATGTTCCATAATCAGGGAAACAAAATCTACGATTTCGTCTGGAATACCGTGCGCCGTCGCTTTGGCGGACGTCTGCACGCCCGAAACGATGGCATTAAGCCTTTCATTCAGTCCGTACGTCAGGGTTACTGGGGCTACTACCTGCCCGATCAGGATCACGGTCCTGAGCACAGCGAGTTTGTCGATTTCTTCGCGACCTATAAAGCTACGCTACCCGCGATTGGTCGCCTGATGAAAGTCTGCCGCGCCCGCGTGATCCCGCTGTTCCCGGTTTATGACGGTAAAACGCATCGCCTGAGCATTGAGGTTCGTCCGCCGATGGACGATCTGCTGACCGCGGACGATCGCACCATTGCACGCCGCATGAATGAAGAGGTGGAAGTGCTGGTGGGGCCACATAAGGAGCAATATACGTGGATCCTGAAGTTGCTCAAAACGCGTAAACCTGGCGAAACAGAGCCGTACAAGCGTAAAGAGCTTTTCCCGAAGAAATAGGAAACCTTCACCCCTCTCCCCTTAGGGGAGAGGGGATCGGAGCTTACTCTACGGTTAGTACGCGGGTGGTATTGGTTGAGCCGATGGTGCTCATCACGTCACCCTGCGTCACGATAACGATATCACCGGATACCAGATAACCTTTGTCGCGCAGCAGGTTCACAGCATCGTGCGCGGCGGCCACGCCATCGTTGGTGCTGTCGAAGTAGACTGGCGTCACGCCGCGATACAGCGCCGTCAGGTTCAGCGTACGCTCGTGACGGGACATGGCGAAGATCGGCAGACCGGAGCTGATGCGAGACGTCATTAGCGCGGTACGGCCAGATTCGGTCATGGTGATGATCGCCGTGACCCCTTTCAGGTGGTTGGCTGCGTACATCGCGGACATCGCAATCGCTTCTTCCACATTGTCGAACTGGATATCCAGGCGGTGCTTGGAGACGTTAATGCTTGGGATCTTCTCCGCACCCAGGCAGACGCGCGCCATGGCGGCCACGGTTTCCGCCGGATACTGACCCGCAGCGGTTTCTGCTGACAGCATCACCGCGTCAGTACCATCCAGCACGGCGTTCGCCACGTCCATGACTTCCGCACGGGTTGGCATTGGGTTGGTGATCATGGATTCCATCATCTGGGTGGCGGTGATCACCGCGCGGTTCAGCTGACGCGCGCGACGGATCAGCGCTTTCTGGATACCGACCAGTTCAGGGTCGCCAATTTCCACGCCCAGATCACCACGGGCAACCATCACCACGTCAGACGCCAGGATCACGTCGTCCATCGCGTCCTGATCGCAGACCGCTTCAGCGCGTTCCACTTTCGCAACAATTTTCGCATCGCAGCCTGCATCACGCGCCAGGCGGCGAGCATAGTTCAGATCTTCGCCGCAGCGGGGGAAGGAGACGGCCAGATAATCCACGCCGATCTGCGCTGCGGTCACGATATCCGCTTTGTCTTTATCGGTCAGCGCTTCGGCAGACAGGCCACCGCCGAGTTTGTTGATGCCTTTGTTGTTGGAGAGCGGGCCGCCGACGGTCACTTCGGTGAACACCTTCATACCCTGAACTTCCAGCACTTTCAGCTGTACGCGTCCGTCGTCCAGCAGCAGGATGTCGCCAGGCACAACGTCAGCAGGCAGACCTTTGTAGTCGATACCCACTTTTTCCTTATCGCCTTCGCCTTTGCTCAGGTTGGCATCCAGCAGGAATTTATCGCCGATGTTGAGGAAGACTTTGCCTTCTTTAAAGGTCGATA
Organism: Enterobacter cloacae complex sp. SYL001; assembly: GCF_049237025.1. NCBI lineage: Bacteria > Pseudomonadati > Pseudomonadota > Gammaproteobacteria > Enterobacterales > Enterobacteriaceae > Enterobacter > Enterobacter cloacae complex sp. SYL001. The sequence goes on from NZ_JBMKJI010000009.1 coordinate 73,541, forward strand.
CGCGGATTTTTGGACCTTGCAGGTCACCGAGGATAGCAACATGGCGGCCCAGTTTAGCTGCGATTTCACGCACTTTGTCGGCACGTAATTTATGGTCTTCTGGCGTACCGTGAGAGAAGTTCATGCGCACCACGTTGGCACCCGCGGCGATAATTTTCTCGAGGTTATTATCGCGGTCGGTGGCCGGGCCTAGGGTGGTGACGATCTTGGTTCTGCGAAGCCTTCTGGACATGTAATACTCCGTTGACTGAAACAACTTTGGTGTTGCGTGAACATAGAATCGGCCTTCATCTATCGCAAGGCAGTAGCGAGGGGACCGAATGCCGTAAATCGTACATCGTCGTTATTAGGGAACATCGCTCTTTATAAGCAATTCTTTATCAAAACGCGATTCTTTCAGGGCTTCCTTGACCCGCTTCAAGTTATCCCGGAATTTTGCGCCCCGGCGTAAAGTAAAACCGGTCGCCAGCACGTCGATGACCGTCAGCTGCGCCAGGCGGGAGACCATCGGCATGTACATGTCGGTGTCTTCCGGTACGTCCAGGGTAATGGCGAGCGTTGCTTCCCGGGCCAGCGGCGTACCTGCCGTCGTCAGGGCGATGACCATCGCATCGTTGTCACGCGCGAGTTGCGCCAGCTCCACCTGGCTCTTGGTGCGGCCCGTATGGGAGATGAGTACCACGACATCATCTTCGCTACAATTCATACAGCTCATGCGTTGCAGCACAATGTCATCGGAGTAAATCACCGGCACGTTAAAGCGAAAGAACTTATTCATGGCGTCATGCGCCACGGCGGCGGACGAGCCAAGGCCAAAGAAAGCAATCCGTTTGGCCTGCGTAAGAAGATCGACCGCGCGATTCACTGAACTCATGTCCAGAGACTGGCGAACATGGTCGAGCGTGGCCATTGCCGATTCAAATATTTTTGCGGTGTAAGCATCAACACTGTCGTCTTCATCTACATTGCGATTAACATACGGGGTACCGTTTGCCAGACTTTGTGCCAGATGCAGTTTAAAATCAGGAAAGCCGCGGGTGTCCAGACTACGACAGAATCGATTGACCGTCGGTTCGCTGACGCCCGATTCCTGTGCCAGAGCGGCGATGCTTGAATGAATCGCCTGAGCGGGCGCGGCGAGAATAACTTCAGCCACTTTGCGCTCGGATTTGCTAAGGTGTTCCAGTTGAAACTGGATTTTTTCCAGCATGTTCATTGTTAACAAGACGCTCGTGAGGGCATAAACGATTTCATAGAGATGAAACCTTGATTCGATTTAGCCGATATTACCCCCGGGACACCCGAAAGGGTAATCGTCGACAAGAAATGTTGTTGTTTTTTTTCATTACTTGATCGACGTCGGGTTTTGCTCTGACCCTGTTGCGCAAAGAATCGACATTAGTTGCGTCACCAGACGGGCATTATGGCACCGGCGACGAAAAATCACCGTATCGCACGCGTCGTTAAGCGCTAATGGTTTCAGGAAACGCGTAAAAGCAGTACAGTGCATTGTAATAAAATTACAACGATACCTGGCAGAGTACCAGGAGATCTAACTGAGGAGAATGACATGGCGGTAACGCAAACAGCCCAGGCATGTGACCTGGTCATTTTCGGCGCGAAAGGCGATCTTGCACGCCGAAAATTGCTGCCTTCCCTGTATCAGCTCGAAAAAGCGGGCCAGATCCATCCCGATACCCGAATCCTTGGGGTAGGGCGCGCCGACTGGGATAAGGAGGCTTATACCAAAGTCGTGCGCGAGGCGCTCGAAACCTTCATGAAAGAGAAAATCGATGAAAGCCTTTGGGATAAGCTGAGCGGGCGTCTCGATTTCTGCAATCTGGACGTCAACGATGTAAGCGCCTTTACCCGTCTGGGTGAAATGCTGGACCAGGAAAATCGCGTCACCATTAACTATTTCGCCATGCCGCCAAGCACCTTCGGCGCCATCTGCAAAGGTCTGGGCGAAGCGAAGCTGAACGCCAAACCGGCGCGCGTGGTGATGGAGAAGCCGCTGGGTACGTCGCTGGCAACCTCGCGTGAAATCAACGACCAGGTGGGCGAGTTCTTTGAGGAGTGTCAGGTTTACCGTATTGACCACTATCTGGGTAAAGAGACGGTTCTGAACCTGCTGGCGCTGCGTTTTGCCAACTCCTTGTTTGTGAACAACTGGGACAACCGCACTATCGACCACGTGGAAATTACCGTGGCGGAAGAGGTGGGCATTGAAGGCCGCTGGGGCTACTTCGACCAGGCCGGCCAGATGCGTGACATGATCCAGAACCACCTGCTGCAAATTCTGTGCATGATTGCCATGTCTCCACCGTCAGATCTGACGGCCGACAGCATTCGTGACGCCAAAGTGAAAGTGCTGAAATCACTGCGCCGTATTGACCGCTCCAACGTGCGTGAGAAAACCGTGCGCGGCCAGTACACCGCAGGTTTTGCCCAGGGGAAAAAAGTCCCTGGCTATCTGGAAGAAGAGGGCGCGAACAAGTCCAGCAACACCGAGACGTTTGTGGCGATCCGCGTGGATATCGACGACTGGCGCTGGGCCGGCGTGCCGTTCTACCTGCGTACCGGGAAACGTTTGCCGGCAAAATGCTCCGAAGTGGTGGTCTACTTCAAAAATCCGGAACTAAACCTGTTCAAAGAATCCTGGCAGGAACTGCCGCAGAACAAACTGACCATCCGTTTACAGCCGGACGAGGGTGTGGATATTCAGATCCTGAACAAAGTGCCGGGTCTTGATCACAAACACAACCTGCAAACCACCAAGCTCGACCTGAGTTACTCTGAAACTTTCAACCAGACGCATCTGGCCGATGCTTACGAGCGTCTGCTGCTGGAAACCATGCGTGGTATCCAGGCGCTGTTCGTCCGCCGCGATGAAGTGGAAGAGGCGTGGAAGTGGGTGGACTCAATCACCGAAGCGTGGGCAGCCGACCAGGACGCGCCAAAACCGTATCAGGCGGGAACATGGGGACCTGTCGCCTCCGTTGCGATGATCACCCGTGATGGCCGCTCCTGGAACGAGTTTGAATAACCCCCATCTCTAGCCCAAAGGTGTTATTTTACCGGTAACATGATCTAACACAGCAAGTGGCATAATTTTTAATCTTTTAAGCTCCGCGTGGATTCACCCGCGGAGCTTTTTTTATTACACTCCCTTCAGACATTTTGCCCCTGCGCTCCGGATATCAGGCGTTTCAGCGTTGTTAACAACCGTCAGAAACTGTGTAAACTCCCGAGCCTGGACAGATAAATTAGAGGAGCTTTTATGAATCCGACATTGTTACGCGTAACACAACGCATCGTTGAACGCTCGAAAGAGACCCGTGCTGCCTACCTTGCCCGCATCGAACAGGCGAAGAGTGAAACGGTCCATCGCTCACAGCTGGCCTGCGGGAATCTGGCCCACGGCTTTGCCGCCTGCCAGCCTGGTGATAAAGACGCGCTGAAAAGCATGCTGCGTAACAATATCGCCATTATTACCTCCTATAACGACATGCTTTCAGCCCACCAGCCGTATGAGGTTTACCCGTCTATCATCCGCAATGCGCTGCACAGCGTGAACGCGGTGGGCCAGGTTGCAGGCGGCGTGCCGGCCATGTGTGATGGCGTGACTCAGGGACAGGACGGTATGGAGCTGTCTCTGTTGAGCCGCGAAGTGATCGCCATGTCGGCGGCAGTGGGCCTCTCTCACAATATGTTTGATGGCGCGCTCTACCTGGGCGTATGCGACAAAATCGTCCCGGGGCTGGTGATGGCCGCGCTGTCGTTTGGCCATCTGCCAGCGATTTTTGTGCCGTCAGGCCCGATGGCAAGCGGTCTGCCAAATAAGGAAAAAGTCCGTATCCGCCAGCTGTATGCCGAAGGAAAAGCGGACCGTCAGGCGCTGCTGGAAGCGGAAGCCGCGTCCTATCACGCGCCGGGCACCTGTACGTTCTACGGTACGGCCAACACCAACCAGATGGTGGTGGAGTTTATGGGGATGCAGCTGCCGGGCTCGTCGTTCATCCAGCCGGATGCGCCACTGCGTAAAGCGCTGACCGAAGCCGCAGCCCGTCAGGTGACGCGTCTGACCGGTAACGGCAACGAGTGGATGCCAATGGGCAAAATGGTGGATGAAAAAGTCATCGTCAACGGGATTGTCGCCCTGCTGGCGACCGGCGGTTCAACCAACCATACCATGCACCTTGTCGCGATGGCGCGCGCGGCGGGCATTCTGATCAACTGGGATGACTTCTCCGAGATCTCCTCCGTGGTACCGCTGATGGCGCGTCTGTACCCGAACGGTCCGGCGGACATTAACCACTTCCAGGCCGCGGGCGGCGTGCCGGTGCTGATGCGCGAGCTGCTGAAAGGCGGCCTGCTGCATGAGGATGTCAACACGGTGGCGGGCTTTGGCCTGCATCGCTATACCCTTGAGCCGTGGCTGAACAACGGTGAGCTGGACTGGCGCGAGGGGGCGAGCAACTCGCTCGATCCTCAGGTTATCGCGACCTTCGAACAGCCGTTCTCTCCTCACGGCGGCACCAAAGTGCTGAGCGGTAACCTTGGGCGTGCCGTAATGAAAACTTCTGCCGTGCCGGAAGAGAATCAGGTTATCGAAGCCCCGGCGGTGGTGTTTGAAAGCCAGCACGACGTTTTACCTGCCTTCGACGCGGGTCTGCTTGATAAAGACTGCGTAGTCGTGGTGCGTCATCAGGGACCAAAAGCGAACGGGATGCCAGAATTACATAAACTTATGCCGCCGCTTGGTGTATTATTGGACCGCCGTTTCAAAATTGCGCTGGTGACCGATGGACGCCTCTCGGGGGCATCCGGTAAAGTGCCTTCAGCGATTCATGTCACCCCGGAAGCCTACGACGGCGGCCTGCTGGCGAAAGTCCATGATGGAGACATGATCCGCGTTAACGGTCAGACAGGCGAGTTAACCCTGCTGGTGGACGAAGCAGAGCTGGCGGCGCGTCAGCCACATATTCCTGACCTGAGCGCATCCCGAGTGGGTACCGGACGCGAGATGTTTGGTGCGTTGCGTGAGAAACTCTCCGGTGCGGAGCAGGGCGCAACCTGTATTACGTTTTAAGACGACTTGATTTTAACGATCTGGCGAGAGAAAACTCTGATGAAAAACTGGAAAACAAGTGCAGAAGCAATCCTGACTACTGGCCCTGTCGTGCCGGTTATTGTGGTAAACAAACTGGAGCACGCTGTCCCAATGGCGAAGGCGCTGGTTGCGGGTGGCGTTCGTGTTCTGGAAGTGACCCTGCGTACTGCCTGTGCGATGGATGCGATTCGCGCTATCGCCAAAGAAGTGCCGGAAGCGGTCATCGGTGCTGGTACGGTTCTGAATGCGCAGCAGCTGGCGGAAGTGACCGAAGCGGGCGCACAGTTTGCCATCAGCCCGGGCCTGACCGAGCCGCTGCTGAAAGCCGCAACCGAAGGTACTATTCCGCTGATCCCGGGTATCAGCACCGTTTCTGAACTGATGCTGGGCATGGACTACGGCCTGAAAGAGTTTAAATTCTTCCCGGCTGAAGCGAACGGCGGCACCAAAGCGTTGCAGGCGATTGCAGGCCCATTCTCCCAGGTGCGTTTCTGCCCAACGGGTGGCATCTCTCCGGCCAACTACCGCGACTACCTGGCGCTGAAAAGCGTGCTGTGCATCGGTGGCTCCTGGCTGGTTCCGGCGGATGCGCTGGAAGCAGGCGACTGGGATCGCATTACTAAACTGGCTCGCGAAGCGGTAGAAGGCGCGAAACAGTAAGTTTGTTTGCCGGGTGTCGGCTGCGCCTAACCCGGCCAGCCAGACAGTTAAAACGGGCCTTTCGGCCCGTTTTTTTATCCTGCTACGCTGACGTTTGCAGCCGCTCTTTTTGCTCTCGCGACGGCTTCGTCCACGTTTTCCCCGGTCGCTAATGCCACGCCCAGACGACGGGCTCCGTCGATCTCCGGTTTGCCGAACAGCCGAACCTGCAAGCCTGCGCCTACCGCACCTTCGACGTTGTCAAAGGTGACATTCTGGCTGGTCAGTTGCGGCAGGATCACCGCCGAGGCTGCAGGGCCGTACTGACGGATGCCGCCAACCGGCAGGCCGAGGAAAGCACGTACGTGCAGCGCGAACTCGGAGAGATCCTGCGAAATCAGCGTGACCATCCCGGTATCGTGCGGGCGAGGGGAGACTTCGCTGAAGATCACCTCGTCGCCGCAAACAAACAATTCCACGCCGAACAGGCCGTAGCCGCCCAGCGCCAGCACCGTTTTGCGGGCGATCTCCTGCGCGCGTGCAAGCGCCAGCGCGCTCATCTGCTGCGGCTGCCAGGATTCGCGATAATCGCCGTCTTCCTGGCGATGACCAATCGGGTCGCAGAAATAAACACCGTCCACGGCGCTGACGGTGAGCAGGGTAATTTCAAAATCAAACTTCACTACACCTTCTACGATGACGCGCCCGGCTCCGGCACGGCCGCTCTGCTGGGCATAGTCCCAGGCCTTGTCCAGCGTGCTGCTGTCGCGGATAAAGCTCTGCCCTTTGCCAGAGGAGCTCATTACCGGCTTAATGATGCACGGGTAGCCAATCTCCTCTACGGCCTGGAGAAACGCAGCTTTATCCCCGGCAAAACGGTAGCTGGAGGTCGGGAGCTGTAATTCTTCTGCCGCCAGGCGACGAATGCCTTCCCGGTTCATGGTCAGTTTTGCCGCTGTGGCACAGGGCACCACGCGCTGGCCTTCCTGTTCAAGGGCAACCAACATCTCAGTGGCAATGGCCTCAATTTCAGGTACCACGAAATCCGGTTTTTCGTCGGCAATTAACGCCCGCAGGGCATTACCGTCAAGCATATCGATGACGTGCGAGCGATGCGCGACGTGCATGGCGGGCGCATTCGCATAACGGTCCACCGCAATCACTTCCACACCCAAACGCTGGCATTCAATGGCCACTTCTTTACCCAGTTCACCCGATCCCAACAGCATGACGCGCGTCGCGGCAGGACGCAGCGCAGTTCCTAAACGAGTCATAAAAATCCCCCTGAAAAAGATGCGGGCAGTATAAACGAAAACGTTTGCGTATGTCTTGTATAGGGATAACCCGGACAGGGGAGAAATTTGCGCTTCTTTAGCACTGACAGACATTTCCTGACACCCGCTCGCTTAGGCTGTGAAGGTTACGCACTGTTACGTGAGGAAAAATATGTCAGGCTGGATGAATCAACTGCAATCCCTGTTGGGACAAAAAGGCTCGTCGTCCGGCGAGCAGGGTCTGAGCAAGCTGCTTGTGCCGGGTGCGCTCGGCGGGCTGGCCGGTTTGCTGGTTGCCAATAAATCATCGCGGAAACTGCTTACCAAATACGGTACCGGCGCGCTGCTGGCGGGCGGAGGGGCTATTGCAGGCTCCGTCTTATGGAACAAATACAAAGACAAGGTGCGCAACGCGCATCAGGATGAACCGCAGTACGGGAAGCAGGTATCGCCGTTAGATTTACGCACCGAGCGTCTGATCCTCGCCCTGGTCTTTGCGGCCAAGAGCGACGGGCATATTGATGCCAGTGAACGTGCTGCGATTGAGCAGCAGATGCGGGAAGCGGGCGTTGAGGAGCAGGGCAGGGCGCTGGTGGCGCAGGCCATCGAACAGCCGCTCGATCCGCAGCGTCTGGCGCAAAGCGTGAAAAACGAAGAAGAGGCGCTGGAACTCTATTTTCTGAGCTGTGCCGCCATCGATATCGATCACTTTATGGAGCGCAGCTACCTGAACGCCCTGGGTGATGCGCTGAAGATCCCACAGGACGTTCGTGAGGGAATTGAGCAGGATATTCAGCAGCAGAAGCAGACCCTCGCGGGCTAGAAGGCCATGTTTCGCTTGCATCATACGCGTGTTTTGCCAACCTTATAGGATGTAAAACGAAAAAGTAAGAATGCCATGCCTCCAAAAGCCCGACGTACTCCTTATGCGATCACCACGCATGGCGATACGCGTATCGATAACTACTACTGGCTGCGGGACGATTCTCGTTCCCGGCCAGAGGTGCTCGACTATCTGCACGAGGAAAACGACTATGGCCGCCAGGTCATGGCCAGCCAGCAGGCGCTTCAGGATCAGCTCCTGAACGAAATGGTGCAGCGTATCCCCCAGCGTGATGTCTCTGCCCCGTGGTGCAAAAACGGTTATCGCTATCGCCATATTTATGAGCCGGGAAACGAATATCCCATCTACCAGCGCCAGTCTGTGCTAAGCGCCGAGTGGGACGAATGGGAGATCCTGCTGGATGCTAACAAACGTGCTGCCCACAGTGAGTTTTATACGCTGGGCGGCATGTCCATTTCCCCCGATAACGCCATTATGGCGCTGGCTGAGGATTACCTCTCCCGCCGCCAGTACGGTTTGCGTTTCCGCAATCTTGAAACGGGAAACTGGTATCCCGAAATGCTGGATAATGTCTCCCCCGATTTCGTCTGGGGTAACGATTCAGAAACGGTCTACTACGTTAAAAAGCATGCCTCAACGCTGCTGCCTTATCAGGTCTGGCGTCATACGGTGGGGACTGATTCCGCCGACGATGAGCTTGTGTATGAAGAAAAAGACGAGACGTTCTACGTCAGCCTGCATAAAACCTCGTCTCGCCACTACGTGATTATCTTCCTTGCCAGCGCCACTACCTCTGAGGTGCTGCTGCTGGATGCCGAACTGCCGGATGCCCAGCCGCTGTGCTTCCTGCCGCGCCGTAAAGATCATGAGTACAGTCTGGATCACTTCCAGCACAGCTTTTACCTGCGTTCGAACCGCGAGGGCAAAAACTTTGGCCTTTATAAAACCAAAGTGCGCGATGAACGGAAGTGGGAAGTGTTAATTCCTGCGCGCGATCAGGTGATGCTGGAGGGGTTCACCCTGTTTACCGACTGGCTGGTGGTGGAAGAGCGTCAGCGCGGACTGACCAGTATCCGCCAAATCAACCGCAAAACCCGCGAAGTGGTGGGCATTGCGTTCGATGACCCGGCTTACGTGACGTGGATCGGCTTTAACCCGGAACCGGAATCGTCCCGCCTGCGGTACGGCTATTCGTCAATGACTACCCCGGACACGTTGTTTGAGCTGGATATGGACACCGGGCAGCGTCAGGTGATTAAACAGGCTGAGGTCCGGGGATTTGAGTCGGAAAATTATCGCAGTGAACACCTGTGGGTGACCGCGCGCGACGGCGTTGAAGTCCCCGTGTCTCTCGTCTACCACAAGGATCACTTCAACAAAGGTAAAAACCCCATCCTCATCTACGGTTACGGCTCCTACGGATCCAGCATGGACGCCGATTTCAGCAGCAGCAGGCTGAGCCTGCTCGACCGCGGTTTTGTTTATGCGATTGCCCATATTCGCGGCGGCGGCGAGCTGGGTCAGCACTGGTATGAAGACGGAAAATTTCTCAAAAAGAAAAATACCTTCAATGACTACCTTGATGTCTGCGATGCGCTGATCGCGCAGGGTTATGGCGATCCGCAACTCTGCTTTGGCATGGGGGGCAGCGCCGGAGGCATGTTAATGGGAGCCGTGGTAAACCAGCGGCCTGAACTGTTTAAAGGCGTTATCGCTCAGGTGCCGTTTGTGGACGTGGTGACGACCATGCTGGACGAAACCATTCCGCTGACCACCGGGGAGTTTGAGGAGTGGGGGAACCCGCAGGATGAAACCTATTACCGCTACATGAAAGAGTACAGTCCGTACGATAACGTCGAGGCGAAAGCCTATCCGCATATGCTGGTGACCACCGGCCTGCACGATTCCCAGGTGCAGTACTGGGAGCCCGCGAAATGGGTGGCGAAGCTGCGTGAGCTAAAAACTGACGATAATCTGCTGCTGCTGTGTACCGATATGGACTCGGGGCACGGAGGGAAATCAGGGCGATTTAAATCCTATGAAGGGGTGGCGCTGGAGTACGCCTTTTTGATTGGCCTGGCGCAGAATACGCTGCCAGGCCGCGCGGGAACTCAGGCTTCGCCTAAATAATGCTTCAGCGTCAGGCGCAGTTCCGGGCTCATTCTGTCGAGGTTGTTGTACAGCCAGCGCAGATAGCCCGGATCGTTGTCCGCCACTTCCGATACCGGTTTTCCACGATATTTACCGAACGTGAAGGTGGTCAGTAGGGCGGGGCGGCCGGTAATGGTCGCCATATCGTCCGGCGTCCAGCCGGAAGTATTCATGATATCAATCAGGAGCGCTGCGGTGATGTAGCAGTCATAGAGGGCGCGGTGATGATGCAGCCCTTCCGGCGTCCGCACGCTTAGTTTGCGCGACTTATACAGCGCCATATTGCTGTATTTGATCCCCGGCCACAGACGGCGCGCCAGCTTCATGGTGCAAATCCATTCACCGGGCATCTCCGGCAGCACGCGGCGGTCAAAGCTGGCGTTATGGGAGACATACCACTGGCTACCGTGGTAAAGAGGGATGATCTCTTCAATCCACGGCTTATCCGCCACCATCGATTCCGTAATGCGATGAATTGCCATCGCCTGCGCACTGATGGGACGGTCCGGGCGCACCAGGTGGCTCATTGGATTGACTATCTTTCCGTCAACCACGTCGACAGAGGCGACTTCCACAATTCCACCCTGCAAATCGCAGGTTTCGGTATCGATAACGCGCAGCATTGATCGCTCCTGATCCTAAAATGCCTAGCCTAATGGAATGATATCCCCTTGCCAACCCTGTCGGCCCAAAGAACCGGTTAACAGCAACTCTCCCTTATCGGCACGCACGATCAGCTGACCTTTTTCATCCCATAAGGCGCTACCGCTGCGCGCGTTCACCATTAATACCGCGATGGCGTACTTATGCGCGAAGCGTTGTAACGAACTGATGGATTGCCGCCAGCGTTGCTCACCCACCGCCAGGCTGCTGGTGAACAGCGTTGCCTCTGGGTCCAGTTCCGGGGCGTCAGCCTGATTATCAACGATGGTTAACCGTTTATTGCCAGGAATAACACCCGCACCGTTACCCTGGGGATAACGCCGGATGGTCGACAGGTTAGGGGTGAAAAGCGCGAGTCCTTTCTGTTGCTGGAGCGTAATACCGGCAATCACCGTGATGAAACGTGACTGCGCCGCGTGAAGGAGGGGGGCAAGCTGCAAATCGTCAGGGGGTGGGGGTAAGGTTGTTCCGCCAGGGCCAGTAAGCGAAAGCTCCGGAAAGACGACTAATTCGCACCCATGTGAGGCAGCCTCGTCAATAAAGTGCAGGTGATGTTTTACGTGCTCATCAACACAGTTGTGCCGCGGAGCATACTGAGCCGCGGCAATAGTCCATCGTGACATCGTGACTTCCTTATACACTAAGTCGCTGGGATTTTAAGATTACACCTAAATTTATCAGGGTTTTCTTATCCTGCCACATAACGCGTAAGGAAGTGTAACGGGACGTTAAGCTTATTTAACTTTAGGTTCGTACGGCAGGCGCGAGAGATTAACGGAGGCGAGGCGATGCGCAATAAGACGTTCGCGGAACCAGTCGCGCAGATGCGCGGGTTGTTCACGCTCTACCACTTCAGCCACGACGGGCATGTTGTAACGCTCTTTGAATGCGACCCCCGCGGCGGCGAGATCGACATTCACTTTGTCCATCTCGTCCTGAGGAAGGGCGGCCAGGTTAACGTTCATTTCCTTCTCCTTTTTCTGCGGCGGCAACGTTACCGCGATTGTTCAACGATGACAAGGGAGCAAAGGATGTTCCTCGACTCGTAAATTATACAGAGTTATTCTTTAGCATTCAGGCATAACGAAAAGGAATGATTGTGATGCACTTTACCCCTTCCCGCGTCGCGTGTGCGCTGGTGTTTCTGCTCTCTTCGGCAATCGCGCCATCAGCTCTGGCCCATGCGCACCTTAAGCAACAATCCCCGCAGGAAAATACCGTCGCGACGGCACCCGATGTCATTACCCTGAATTTCTCGGAAGGCATTGAACCTGCCTTCAGCGGCGTCGTGGTGACGGACGCGCAGCAGCACAAAATCCAGACCGGCGGGGTGAAGCGTGACAAGAAGGATAACGCAAAGCTGATTGTTCCTCTTGAGAAACCGTTGACGACCGGCACCTATACGGTGGATTGGCATGTGGTCTCCGTGGACGGCCACAAAACCAAGGGCAGCTATCACTTTAGCGTGAAATAGTATGCTGGCCCTGAGCTACATAGCGTTTCGCTTTATCCATTTTGTTGCGCTGATACTACTGTTCGGCAACGCGTTATACAGTGTCTGGTTTGCACCGTCTTCGTTGCAGCGCCTCATGACGCAGCGTTTCCAGCGCCAGCAGAATATCGCGGCCTTAATCAGCCTGATGGCTGCTCTGCTGATGTTCGGCCTGCAAAGTGGGTTAATGGGCAATGGCTGGGGTGATGTCATTCGCCCGGCGGTCTGGCGCAGCGTGCTGGGCACGCAGTTTGGTGGCGTCTGGCTGTGGCAAATGGTGCTGGCCGCTGTGACCGCGGGTGCTGCATGGCTTACCCCGCAAAAGGGCTCACGGCTGTTACTGCTCGCGATGGGGCAACTGGTGCTGCTGGCGGGCGTGGGACATGCCGCGATGAACGGTGGCGCGCCGGGTGCGTTGCATCGTCTGAACCATGCGCTTCACCTGCTCTGCGCCGCCACCTGGGTGGGCGGTCTACTGCCGCTGCTGTTCTGTATGCGGCTGGCGAAAGGCCGCTGGCAGCCAGCCGCTATCTTTACCATGATGCGCTTCTCCCGCGTGGGGCATTATGCCGTGGCGGGCGTGCTGCTGACCGGGATAATCAATACGCTCTTTATTGTGGGCATAGACGTGCCGTGGGAAGCGCCTTATGTACGGCTGTTGTTGTTCAAATGTGCGCTGGTCATCATGATGGTGGCAATTGCGCTGGCGAATCGGTATTTTCTTGTGCCACGCTTTCGCCCTGATGCCGGGCGGGAACAACAGATTTTTATCAGGATGACACAGGCAGAAGTGGTGCTGGGCGCGCTGGTACTGGTGGCCGTCAGCCTGTTCGCGACCTGGGAACCCTTCTGACAAGGTTAAATAATTTATGAAAAAGACACTGCTTTCTCTTTTACTTCTCACCTGTGCCAGCAGTGCGCTGGCCGCGCCGCAGGTCATCACCGTCAGCAGGTTTGAAGTGGGTAAGGACAACTGGGCATTTAATCGTGAAGAGGTCATGCTCACCTGCCGTCCCGGTAACGCGCTGTATGTCATCAATCCCAGTACGCTCGTGCAGTATCCGTTAAATGACGTAGCGGAGCAGCAGGTTGCCAGCGGGAAAAGTAACGGACAGCCTGTCAGCGTGATCCAGGTGGATGACCCGGCAAACCCCGGGCAGAAGAAGAGTCTGGCACCGTTTATTGAGCGCGCTAAAAAGCTCTGCTAGCCGTCAGGTTTCCAGTAAAAAGAAACCGCAGGTGCTTGTAAAAGCTCTGCGGTTTTTCACATTTAGTGATGTTCTGACGCTTTTTTTCAGACCACTTTTACTGTGGACTGGAAAACCTGACGTCGTCATCTATTCTTAAAGGGCAAGGCGATTGAGCCTGCATTAATGCCAACTTTTAGCGCACGGCTCTCTCCCAAGAGCCATTTCCCTGGACCGAATACAGGAATCGTATTCGGTCTCTTTTTATCTGCATGAAAATAAACGATAAAATCCGGTTTTCGTCTCAGCAGAAGGTTCACTTCCTGTGCGCCTGCTTCAAACATACCACAACCCGGCAGGCGTAAGTCCAGTCCTTTTTGGCTGTTTTGTTAAATTTTTGTTTGTATTTTGCCTGAGACGAGTGCGGGATCAATGCGCGCATGTACGGAAGCCGCAATATCATCAAGTAACGCAAAGCGGCGACGGTATTCGGCGCGTTTTTTGCTGGCAATCTCCTCCAGTGCTTTACGCTCCATCTGGAGCGGCAACTGCCAGCAGAAGGGGGAGAGTCTCTTTCCGTTCAGGCCTTCCCAGAACTCGTCGTAGCTGGCGTGAAAATGACGCCCTTTGCTCAGACGGTAGCGCAGCGCGCGGAAAACATGGCCTTCATCGCTGACGGCAAAAATCGCGCTGATGTTCGAGCGTGAGGCAAGCTGGAAGATCACCTCCATCAGCACGCGTTTCGGGAAAAGCCCATGGCAGGCACGGGTAGCCTGCTTAATCACCTCCCGTGAAACATGACGACGGGGACCCTGGAGGCCGCCGATCACCAGCACCATACGGCCGTTACTGCGTGCGACACAGAACGTCAGGCTGGCAAGCAGCGTGTTGTCATTGTCATGCAGCCAAAGCGTGCTTTCGCCTTCACGTTCAGCCTTACCTGCGGACGAGGCGTGGACGGTATAGATTTCGCCGTTTTTTGCCTCGAACCGGACAACCGGCACCTCTTGCGGATTGGTCAGCGCGTGGGCGAGGGCGGTATTTGTCAGACTATCAATCCACTGATAGTGGCTGACGATAGCATCGGCCCGGTCGTTTGAGTTCAGGCCACGCATCAGATACTGGCGGTGAGTTTTGCTCGGCAAGGTAATTTGAGAGGTGAGCAGCCTGTCGAAATCATCGCGCCCGGATAGCGCCTCCAGCATGCGATGGGTGGAGGACCAGAATAAAAGCGAGCGCAGAAGGAACTTTAACCGGTAATCACGTTTGTGCCAGATTGGGCCGGGAACGCGTTTCCCTCTCACCAGTTCAGAAATAATATTTGTACGATGCGGATAAAAAACATCGTTTTGCAGGTGTATGTTTGACACGTGAAAATCCCTCTTTTTATTCCGCATTATTTTAAAGGCCAGGGAATAAGGGATTAATAGCGCAGCGATCTTTATTTCCGGCTGGTTTATGGTTTGTTTGGATTCGCGATATCCAACGCCAGCGCATGACATTTTCTGTGGCAGCTATACTTCTTACAGGAGGCGTTATGTATCAGAAAATAGAGGGAGAACACTGGCGTCATGTCTGGGTTGTCAGCGATATTCATGGTTGCTATCAGTGGCTTATGGATGAGCTGAAACGACGGCATTTTAATCCTGCTGCGGATCTGCTTATCTCGGTGGGGGATATTATCGACCGCGGTCCCGACAGCATGAAATGTTTACAGCTGATGCAGGAAAAGTGGTTTTATGCGGTACGCGGTAATCACGAGCAAATGGCGTTAGATGCGCTTGAAAATAATGATTTTAGTCTCTGGAAGATAAATGGCGGTAACTGGTTTACCGGGCTTACGGTCGCTCAACAAAAGCAGGCCCAGGATTTACTCGACGCGTGTCGGGACTTACCGCACATTATTGAAATAACCTGCAAAAACGGTCTGAACGTGATTGCTCATGCGGATTATCCCGCCGCCGAATATGCCTGGCATAAGCCGGTAGATGCCCAGCGGGTGCTGTGGGATCGCGACCGGTTAATGGGCTTTATGGTGGGTAGAGGGCAGGGCATTAGCGGTGCGGATCACTTCTGGTTCGGACATACGCCTGTGGACAAGCGCTACGATTTCAACAATCTGCACTACATTGATACGGGGGCGGTGTTCGGGGGCTTTCTGACGCTGGCGCAGCTTCAGTAATAAATAACCCGCCTTCGGGCGGGTTCTCTTTGGGTTATGCAAGACGCAAGACCCAGGCATCGGTTTTACTGTCGTAATGCTCACGGTACAGAACGGAATGTTCCCCATCAAGGATTGCCGGGACGCTGGTATCTGCATCCCAGGCGTCCAGCTGCATGCACAAATCCGGATCGGATTTGCAGGGAATACTTAACGTTCGTTCGCCTTGTGATTCGCCGCGCAATTCAGCGTCGTCGATTTCGAAAGCGCCAATGCGTACGCTGGTTTTCGTCATAATGCTCTCCGGTTTGTTGCCCAAAATCTGGTATGACCAGTGCAGTCACCCATTTTTGATCCTAGACAAGGAGAGCGAAATCGCCAGTAAAAAAATGCGTTTTTTCAGTCAGTGCGGCTGTTACCGGTAAACAGGCGACCATCGCGTACCAGTTCACGCGGATAGCTGTTTTTCAGCCGCGAGCCGACTTTTTTCGCCAGCCCGAGCGGATAGCCCTGATACGTCACGATGACTTCATCCTGTGACGGGCCGTCTTCCGGGTAAACGTCACGACCGCGATACCACTCTTCCGCTTCATGATGCGTTAGGGCGAAGGAGTTCTCACTTCCTGCCAGCGCAATGACCGCTTCGTGCTGCCAGCGATAGCCTTTGTTGTGGATCTCCGCCAGGCGAATACCGAGGCGGGAGAAACGCACCTTACCAATCAGCGGTTCGATGTTGACCGGGAACAGCCACAGCTCTTTGTCACGCATCCAGAGGCGCAGGCTCTCATCCCAGTGCAGTCCCACTTTGCTGGCAGCCGCTTGCGCCTGTGCCGCCTCACGGCCTTTGACCGGCGCGAACGGGAAATTGCCGACCTTAAACTTAGGAACAGGCAGAGGATCGACGGCGCGGGTTTTACGCAGTCG
The DNA here is from genome assembly GCF_049237025.1 of Enterobacter cloacae complex sp. SYL001. Classification (NCBI taxonomy): domain Bacteria; kingdom Pseudomonadati; phylum Pseudomonadota; class Gammaproteobacteria; order Enterobacterales; family Enterobacteriaceae; genus Enterobacter; species Enterobacter cloacae complex sp. SYL001. Next base: position 89,989 of record NZ_JBMKJI010000009.1, read on the forward strand.
TGCGACAAAGAACCCCTCGCAATCGTAAATCTGCGGGAAGACGTGCAGGAAGCCTTCAGGGGTGGCCGCGTGACTGGCCGAATCGAAGAGGGTGTCCAGCGGCAGAAACTCGACGGCATCCGCATAGCGTTGCCTGAGCCACAGGCAGACGTCCTCGTTTTCATCGCGGTTCAGCGTGCAGGTGGAGTAAACCAGCGTTCCACCGGGGCGCAGGGCATGAAACGCACTGTCGATCAGTTCACGCTGCGTGGCGGCGATCTCCAGGTTGCTTTCAACGGACCAGTTTTTTAACGCATCAGGATCTTTACGCACTACGCCTTCGCCGGAGCAGGGCGCGTCGAGCAGGATGGCATCAAAAGCTTCCGGCAAGGCAGCGCCAAACACGCGACCGTCGAAGTGTGTTAACGCGACGTTGTGGATCCCGCAGCGGCTGATATTGGCGTGCAGGACTTTGACGCGGCTGGCGGAAAATTCGTTGGCGAGGATCGCGCCCCGGTTGTTCATCCGGGCGGCAATTTGCGTGGTTTTAGAGCCCGGCGCCGCCGCGACATCCATCACCCGCTCAGGCTGGTTTCCGTCGGCAAACAGCGCGGCAACCGGCAGCATGGAGCTGGCTTCCTGAATATAAAACAGCCCGCTCAGGTGCTCGGCGGTGCTGCCGAGCGGCAGGCTCTCCTCGTCATCCCGCTCGATCCAGAACCCTTCCTCACACCACGGCACCGGCGTCAGCTGCCAGCCGTAGGAGGAGACGAGATCCAGAAACGCTCCGACGCTGATTTTCAGCGTATTGACGCGAATACTTCGACGCAAAGGGCGCTGGCAGGCGGCGACGAAATCGTCGAAAGAGAGATGAGCAGGAAGCGCCTCGCGCATCTGTGCGAGGAATTGTTCAGGAAGAAATACGGAGTTTTGAGCCACGGGCACACCACAGGGAAACATTCAGGCGCGCAGTGTAACATAAAGGCTCCGGCGCGTTGACACCGGAGCCTGCGAGATTAACGCGGCAGCGCCGTTCCCCATTCACGCCACTCTTTCGGTTCACTTTCCAGCAGCAGGAAGTGTTTTCCTGCCTGCGCCTTAGGCGCCAGAGGCGTGCCAGGCGGCGTCGCGAAGGCAATGCCGCCGCGAATGAACTGGTTAAAGGTCCCCGTTTTGACCACGCCACCGGTCAGGCCGAAGTCCAGCGAGTAGCCTGAAGCGAGCCAGAACACTGAGTTGTTGCGAACCAGATGCTGATAACGCTGGCTGATGCGCAGGCCAACCATCACGCGATCGGACAGATTACCCAGCGTCAGGCTTGTTACTGTCCCCACTTCAATACCGCGGAACAGGACCGGCGTACCGATGCCCAGCGAACCGGCTTCCGGTACTTCAACCACAATGCTCAGACCGTCCAGATAACGGGAATCGGTGATGGTCGCCTCCTGCAACTCAAACTCACGACGCGCGTTGCCCCGACCCGGTTCAACGTTAATGTACGGCTGAAGTATGGTGTCGAGATGCTCAACCCCTGCGGCAGAAATTTGCGGCGTAACCACCGAGAAGCGCGAGCCTGCCCGGGCGAACGTCTGTACATATTCCGGATAAAGCACGGCGGTAGCCTGAACTTCATTGCGCGCGGTGATCAGCGTCAGCTTCTGAACCTGCCCGATATCAATTCCGAGATAGCGGATAGGCATGCCTTCTGCCAGTTTACCGGCATCAAAGGTGTGCAGGGTAATCTGTCCCCCGACGGCGCGCGCCGCGGTTTCAGACGGGAAGAGGATCCGCTTGTCACCTTTACGCATGTTGCCGCCCGCGCCGCTCAGGTTATCGAAGCTGATCGCACCGCGCAGGGCACGGGAGAGGGGAGACGCCTGTACGGTCAGCCCGTTGCCGTTGAGCTGCACTTTCGCGCCGCCTTCAGCCCAGAACACGCTGTTTGGCGTGAGCAGCTTGCGATACTCCGGCTTGATATGCAGTTCGATATCAAACGCGTCCGCACGAGGACGAACGGTGATCACTTCTCCGACCTCAAACTTACGATAAAGCACGACGGAGCCTGCCTGGACATCCGGCAGCGTTTCAGCGCTTAAGGTCAGCGTGGTGGTCGGCAGGTCGCCGAGGCTGTTTTCAATGGCTTTGTCCAGATTGGCGAACAGTGGATAGCTCTCACGCAGCGCGCCTTTGCTGCCCGGCAGAATGCGGATCCCGCCGTTAACCCACTCGCTGGCGCTGGCGCCGAGGAACTCAACGCCGTCCAGACCCACCTTCACGTCGACCCGGCTGTTCACCACAAATTTACTGTCGCCGTGCACAAGGTTGCCGTACTGCGGATCGATGGCGGCGGAGAAGGAGACCCCTTTTTCCGTCAGCTTTCGTTCCAGAACCTGACCCACCTGCACACCGTGCAGGATTAGCGGTTGACCGGCTTCGATACCATAGCTTTCCGGCGCATTCAGCTTAACCGTCAACACGCCCGGTTTTTGCAGCAGAGCTTTATCCGCCGGCGCGATGACAAAGTTTTTATTCGGCGCACCTTCACCGGGGATCAGCTCAAAGGTGCTTCCCGTCAGCAGGGAACTGATGCTAGCGTCGCTGAGGGAGAGCTTCGGATTACGCAGCTCGATGCGTGTTTTTTCCCGCAGGAGGTCCACAACGCTCGGATCCACCGTCATTTCGCCGGTAACGGAGCCGCCCGCGTTGAGGGTTAATTTTGTCAGTTGCCCGACCTCTAAACCCTGGTACATCAGCGGGGTCGAACCGGCTTTCAGGCCTTTGGCATCCGGCAGGGTCAACTTGACGATGACACCTCGCTGGCTGTGCGCCAGGTCGGCGTACAGACCAAAGGTATCCTCTGCGGCGGCAGGGCTGGAGTCAGCAGGTGAGTCGAAGGCGATAGCGCCATTCACCAGCGCCGCCAGGCTCTCAAGCTTCACTTTCGCACCGCTTAAGCTCAGGTCAGCATCGACGCCGGAGACGTTCCAGAAGCGGCTGCCTTTTTTTACCAGGTTGGTAAAACGGCGATCGATCAGTACATCAATGGTCACGCCATCTTTGTTCGGGTTAATGGCGTAGTCGTAAACGCGGCCAACCGGAATTTTGCGGAAATAGACCAGAGAACCACTGTTCAGCGAGCCCAAATCCGGCGCGCGGAGGTGGATCATCAGATCGCCGTTATTCAGCCGATATTTCGGCTGGGTATCCAGCGCAACAAAGTGATCCTGTGGCTCACCTTTGCCAGGCATCATGCCGATATAGTTACCGCCCACAAGCGCATCCAGCCCGGAAACGCCGGCCAGGGAGGCTTTAGGCGTGACCAGCCAGAACTGCGTTTCGGCGCGCAGGGCATCCTGCATGTCAGACTTAATGCTCGCCCGGACCTGGATTTTGTTCAGCCCTTTGCCGAGGGAAATATCCTGCACGGTACCCACTTCCACCCCCTGGAAGCGAACGGGGGTACGTCCGGCGACAATGCCGTCCGCAGACTGGAAATCAATCGTGATGGTACTTCCGCGATCTTCATAGCTCGTCCAGATAAGCCAGCCTGCGATCATCAGCGCGATGACAGGCAGCAACCAGAATGGCGAAATGCGGCGTTTTGTTTTAATTCTCGCTTCAGTCGGCGAAGCGGGCGTTTCCTGACTCATGTGCGTCCCAAAGTAAGCGGCTGTCCAGCCATTCCACTGCAAGAATAGTCAATATCACCGCAGAGCCGAAATAAAAAGCTGCGGGTCCCATGGTAAAAGCAAGTAACTGATCGCGATTGATGAGCGACATCATCAGCGAAATCACGAACAGATCCAACATCGACCAGCGACCAATCCAGGTCACGAATCGCAGAAGCAGGATGCGGGTGCGTAGTCCTTGTTCGCATTTAAAGTGAATGCTGATAAGTAGCGTAAACATCACCACCACTTTGGTAAAGGGCACCAGAATACTGGCGATGAACACAATGGCGGCAACCCCCACGTTACTGTGCGCCAGAGAGATAATCCCCGAAAGGATAGTATCTTCCTGTCGGGCGCCGTTCACATAAATTACGGAGATCGGCAGCATATTGGCCGGGAATAAAAATATCAGTGAGGCGATAAGCGCCGCCCAGCATTTTTGCAGGCTGTTGTTGCGCCGCAATCTTAACGGAATGTGGCAGCGAGGACACCTCCCGCGTTTATCCGGAAAACCGGTGTAATGGCACCCCAGGCAGACGCGCAGGTTTTCATCAGGCCGGGTCGCGGGACGCTGAGGGTAAAATCGCTCCCAAAGCTGTTCAACATTCAGATGAATCAGGGTCAAAATACTCAGCAGGACCAGTGAAATAAACGCAAAAAGGCCAATGCCGGGTTGTAAAAACGCATAATCCTGCACCTTAATGGAGGCCACGCCGACGCCCACCAGATAGATGTCCAGCATCACCCACTCCTTGAGCTTTTCCAGCATGAGCAGGACAGGGCGCAGGTTCATCCCCAGAATGTTGCCAAACCACAGGTAGGCAATTGCCGCGACCAGCACCAGCGGTGCGCCGACGACGCAGAACAGCACCATAGCGCCGGTGAGCGGATCGCCCTCGCGCGTCATCTGCCAGATCCCCTGCAATACGTTAGCGTCAATACGCACGCCAAGCAGGTAGAGCTTTAACAGCGGCTCGGTCCAGGCGAACGGCATCAGCAGCAGCATGGTAACCGCCATTGCCGCCAGACGCGTCAATGACCAGTCCCGGCCATCGCGAATTTTGGCATCGCAGCAAGGGCAAAAAGCACTTTGGTGCGATTTCATCTTCGGCAACATAAAAAGCGTATCGCACTGGGGACAACGCTGATAATGTGCACGAGGCAGAGCCTGGCTTACCGTACGGACAACGATCTTTCTTGTCGGCGTAATTTGGGGTGTTTTTAGGGCCATCAGTCGCACACAGATAAGTATTGTTGAAAGTTATAATAACTCATGAACGGATTCATCTTGAGCATGAGCGCATTTAATGCTTATTTTAATAGGCTATGCGGTAATTATGTAAGATAACTAAGTGATTGAATAATGAACAAAACAGAATTCTACGCGGATCTGAATCGCGATTTTAAGGCATTAATGGCAGGGGAAACCAGTTTCTTAGCCACTCTGGCAAATACCAGTGCGTTACTGTTCGAACGCCTTTCTGACGTGAACTGGGCGGGCTTTTATCTGCTGGAAGGCGACACGCTGGTGCTGGGGCCTTTCCAGGGGAAACTCGCCTGCGTACGCATCCCGGTAGGTCGCGGCGTGTGCGGTACCGCAGTGGCGACCCGTCAGGTTCAGCGTGTCGAAGATGTACATGCGTTTGACGGCCACATTGCCTGCGATGCCAGCAGCAATTCTGAAATCGTACTGCCGCTGGTGGTTAAAAATCAGATTATTGGCGTTCTGGATATCGACAGCACGGTCTTCAGCCGCTTTACTGCCGAGGATGAGCAGGGGCTGCGCGCGTTGGCCGCAAACCTGGAAAATGTTCTGGCAGAGACCGATTATCATAAATTCTTTGCGAGCGTCGCAGGATAATCAACGGATAACGTAGCATTTACTGATAGCGTCATTATAATGTCGCCTGTTCATGCCTGCGCTTGTTGGCAACGTCCGTTGTAATCAGGAAATTTCATGGAAAATCAACCTAAGTTGAATAGCAGTAAAGAAGTTATCGCATTTCTGGCCGAGCGTTTCCCGCAGTGCTTCAGCGCTGAAGGTGAAGCGCGTCCTCTGAAAGTCGGTATCTTTCAGGATCTGGTCGCGCGCGTTGAGGGGGAGATGAACCTCAGCAAAACGCAGCTTCGTTCTGCCTTGCGCCTTTATACCTCGAGCTGGCGTTACCTGTACGGTATCAAGCCGGGTGCGACCCGTGTCGACCTTGACGGCAACCCGTGTGGTGAGCTGGACGAGCAGCACGTAGAACATGCGCGTAAGCAGCTTGAAGAAGCTAAAGCTCGCGTTCAGGCACAGCGTGCTGAACAGCAGGCCAAAAAACGCGAAGCCGCAGCGGCAAACGGTCAGGAAGACGCCCCTCGTCGCGAGCGTAAACCGCGTCCGGCACCGCGTCGTACTGAAAATAACGATCGCAAACCGCGTGCTGACAAACCAGCAGCTAAAGCCCCACGTGCGCCGCGCGAAGAGCCGCGCCACACCCCAGTTTCGGACATCAACGCCCTGAGCGTAGGTCAGTCTCTGAAGGTTAAAGCGGGTAACAATGCGATGGATGCCACCGTACTGGAAATCACCAAAGATGGCGTTCGTGTACAGCTGACTTCTGGTATGTCAATGATTGTACGCGCAGAACACTTGTTGTTCTGAAACGGAGGCCGAGCCTGGCATGAACACTTTTTTTAAGCTCACCGCGCTGGCTGGCCTGTTTGCTATAACAGGCCACGCTTTCGCTGTGGACGATATTACGCGTGTTGATCAAATTCCGGTTCTTAAGGAAGAGACTCAGCACGCGACGGTGAGTGAGCGCGTGACGTCGCGCTTTACTCGTTCGCACTATCGTCAGTTCGATCTCGATCAGGCCTTTTCGGCCAAAATCTTTGACCGTTATCTGAACTTGCTGGATTACAGCCATAACGTACTGCTGGCCAGCGATGTCGAACAGTTCGCTAAACGCAAATCCGAAGTGGGTGATGAGCTGCGCTCCGGAAAGCTGGATCTTTTCTACGATCTGTACAACTTATCGCAAAAGCGCCGTTTTGAGCGTTATCAATACGCGCTGAAAGTGCTGGAACGTCCGATGGACTTCACCGGCAACGACACCTTTAATCTGGACCGCAGCAAAGCGCCATGGCCGAAAGATGAGGCTGAACTGAATGCGCTCTGGGACGGAAAAGTCAAATATGACGAACTGAGCCTCAAGCTCACAGGCAAAGACGAGAAAGAGATCCGTGAGACGTTAAACCGTCGCTACAAATTCGCAATTCGTCGTCTGGCGCAGACCAACAGTGAAGATGTTTTCTCGCTGGCGATGACCGCGTTTGCGCACGAAATTGATCCGCACACTAATTATCTCTCTCCACGTAACACCGAACAGTTCAATACCGAAATGAGCCTGTCTCTGGAAGGTATCGGTGCTGTGCTTCAGATGGATGATGACTATACCGTTATCAACTCCATGGTGGCCGGTGGCCCTGCGTCGAAAAGCAAAGCGATCAGCGTAGGCGACCGTATTGTCGGTGTAGGTCAAACCGGAAAGAGCATGGTGGACGTGATTGGCTGGCGACTTGATGACGTAGTTGCGTTGATCAAAGGGCCGAAGGGCAGCAAAGTTCGCCTGGAGATCCTGCCAGCCGGAAAGGGGACCAAAACCCGTATCGTTACTCTGACCCGTGAGCGTATCCGTCTGGAAGATCGCGCGGTGAAAATGTCGGTGAAAACCGTGGGTAAAGAGAAGGTTGGCGTTCTGGATATCCCTGGCTTCTACGTTGGCCTGACCGATGATGTAAAAGTGCAGCTCCAGAAGCTTGAAAAGCAGAATGTCAGCAGTGTGATCATCGACCTGCGCAGCAACGGCGGCGGGGCATTGACCGAGGCCGTCTCGCTCTCCGGGCTGTTTATCCCGTCTGGCCCGGTGGTTCAGGTGCGCGATAACAACGGTAAAGTGCGTGAAGATGCCGATACCGATGGCGTGGTCTACTATAAGGGGCCGCTGGTGGTGCTGGTCGATCGCTTCAGCGCCTCTGCATCGGAAATCTTCGCTGCTGCCATGCAGGATTACGGCCGGGCGTTAATCGTCGGCGAACCGACGTTTGGCAAGGGCACCGTTCAGCAGTACCGCTCTCTGAACCGTATTTACGACCAGATGCTGCGCCCTGAATGGCCGGCGCTGGGCTCAGTACAGTACACCATTCAGAAGTTTTACCGTGTTAACGGCGGCAGTACGCAGCGCAAAGGCGTGACGCCGGACATCATGATGCCGACAGGTACCGAAGAGACGGAAACGGGCGAGAAGTTTGAAGATAACGCGCTGCCGTGGGATAGCATTGATGCCGCGACATTCGTGAAATCGGGTGATATGAAACAGTTCGGTCCGGAACTGCTGAAAAATCACAACGACCGCATCGGGAAGGATCCGGAATTCCAGTACATCATGAAGGACATCGCGCGTTTCAACGCTCTGAAAGCGAAACGGAACATTGTCTCTCTGAACTACGCCCAGCGTGAGAAAGAGAACAATGAAGATGACGCGACACGTCTGGCGCGTATCAACGATCGCTTCAAACGTGAAGGCAAGCCTCTGCTCAAAAAACTGGACGATCTGCCTAAGGATTACCAGGAGCCCGATCCGTATCTGGACGAGACGGTGCATATCGCGCTTGATCTCGCGAAGCTGGAAAAAGAGAAACCTGCCGTACAACCTGCTCCGACAAAATAATCCCCCAACAGGCACAAGAAATTGTGCCTGTTTCTTTTTGTTCCTCATCCTTCCGTCAGGCAGATTTCCAATTGTGTAAAGTTGTGTCTTTCTGGTGACTTACGCCGTCTGGATGCTTGAAAATAGCCGCAATACCCATACGATGTGGGTAATCGCATAGTGCGTTTTGTTAAACTGAGGTTAAAAGAATATTATGATGCGAATCGCGCTCTTCCTGCTCACCAACCTGGCGGTGATGGTGGTATTCGGGCTGGTGCTAAGCCTGACGGGAATTCAGTCGAGCAGCGTTCAGGGTCTGTTGATTATGGCGCTGCTGTTTGGTTTCGGTGGCTCTTTCATTTCACTGCTGATGTCGAAGTGGATGGCACTGAAATCCGTGGGCGGTGAAGTTATTGAGCAGCCGCGTAACGATATGGAACAGTGGTTGATGAGCACGGTTGCTCAGCAGTCAAAGCAGGCGGGCATAGCCATGCCGCAGGTGGCGATCTACCACGCGCCGGATATCAACGCGTTTGCTACCGGTGCGCGTCGTGACGCGTCCCTGGTGGCCGTCAGTACCGGTCTGCTGCAAAACATGAGCCGTGACGAAGCGGAAGCGGTTATTGCTCACGAGATCAGCCACATCGCTAACGGCGATATGGTCACCATGACCTTGATCCAGGGCGTGGTGAACACCTTCGTTATCTTTATTTCCCGTATTCTGGCGCAGATTGCTGCCGGATTTATGGGTGGCAACCGTGATGAGGGTGAAGAGAGCAACGGTAATCCGCTGATCTATTTTGCTGTTTCAATGATGCTGGAGCTGGTGTTCGGTATCCTGGCAAGCATCATTACCATGTGGTTCTCCCGTCATCGTGAGTTCCACGCGGATGCCGGTTCTGCGAAACTGGTGGGTCGTGAGAAGATGATTGCTGCGCTGCAACGTCTGAAAACCAGCTACGAGCCGCAGGAAGCAAACAGCATGATGGCCTTCTGCATCAATGGTAAATCAAAGTCGCTGAGCGAGCTGTTTATGTCACACCCGCCGCTGGATAAACGTATTGAAGCGCTGCGAAGCGGCGAATACCTGAAGTAATACCCGCCGGATGAAAAAAACCGGGCAGGAGACAATCTCCGCCCGGTTTTTTTATGCCTGCGCCTTTGGCTGGGTCACACGAAGGCCGCTAATGATAGCCGCGAGGGTCGCCAGTGTCCCTGCGGTAATCAGCGCAACGTGTGTCGCATTTTGCCCGGCAAGGTTAAACATCAACGCCACCATTGCGGCCCCGGTGCTTTGCCCTAACAGTCTTGCCGTACCCAGCATCCCGCTGGCACCACCGCTGCGATGACGTGGGGCAGAGGTGATAATTGTGTGGTTGTTAGGTGACTGGAACAAACCAAAACCTGCCCCGCACAGGATCATGCGCCAGATAATATCCAGATCCCCCGGCGAGGAGGGCAGGAGCGACAGCGCAAACAGTCCTGCTGCCATGACGATCAGCCCGATAGCCCCCAGCAGTCCGGCATGAACGCGCTCAATAAGGTACCCGGCCAGCGGGGCCATCACCATGGTTGCCAAAGGCCAGGGTGTGAGCAACAAGCCTGTTTCCACTTCCGAACGGCCAAGCACGCTCTGCAAAAAGAATGGCAGCGCAACCAGCGCCAGCATCTGGGCGCAGAACGAGCAAATGGAGGTACAAATTGATAGCGAAAACAGCGGAATACGCAGCAAATCGACCGGCAGTAACGGCACGGGCAGCGCCAGCTGGCGTCGTACAAAGAAAAAGCCGATGATAAGCAGGGCAACGATTTCTGCGGCAATGAGCGACAAAGACTGTCCCTGCGCAAATCCGCTCAGCGCAGTAATCAGCAGGCCAAAGGTCAGCGCGTTCATCACAGCGCTGGGCAGGTCAAAACGTGGCATGGTGTTTTTCGGACCATTTTCCGGAAGATAGCGCAGGGCGAAGAAGATCGCCACAATGCCCAGCGGCACGTTAATGGCAAACAGCCACTGCCACGAGGCAACGGACAGAATGGCGGCGGCAATCGTCGGCCCGGCGGCGGACGACACGGCCACAATAAAGGAGTTAATGCCCATGCCGCGCCCCAGATGGCGATGAGGATAGATAAGCCGTATCAGGGCCGTGTTCACGCTCATTAGCGCCGCACCGCCAAAACCCTGTGCGATACGCGCAAGCGTAAGGGTGTGCAGTGAATCGGAAAGGGCACAGAAGAGCGAGGTGAGAGTAAAGACCACCAGCCCGCACTGATAAACCCGGCGATAACCAAACATATCGCCCAGGAAAGAGAGTGACAAAAGGGAAATCACAATCGCTATCTGGTACGCGTTCACAATCCAGATGGAGCTTGCCGGAGAAGCATTAAGGTCTTTGGCAATGGTAGGAAGAGCCACATTGGCAATCGCACCGTCAAGGACAGCCATCGAAATGCCGATGACAATAGTGGCAATTGCCCCGTACCGCTGTGGTAAGGGCAGGCCATCAGAAACGTTTTTTTGCATGGGAAAAGAATGACTCAGTGTGAAATTATTTTCAGAGTAACTATTTTAGCATCGTTATTTCGGTTTTATGTCGCAGATTTGTAACGAAGTAAACCCAGATAGATTGCAGCGCGCATCACACGAATTTATAATAAAAACCGGTTCTGATTTTTATAAAACACTCTCCATGAGGTGATAAATGGCAATCGCAGATTTGGATAAGCAGCCAGATTCTGTTTCTTCCGTGCTGAAGGTGTTTGGCATCTTGCAGGCGCTCGGAGAAGAGCGTGAAATTGGTATTACAGAGTTGTCGCAGCGTGTGATGATGTCGAAAAGCACCGTTTATCGCTTTTTGCAGACGATGAAATCATTGGGTTATGTCGCGCAGGAAGGAGAATCAGAAAAATATTCTCTGACCCTGAAACTGTTTGAATTGGGCGCCCGCGCCTTGCAGAACGTGGATCTGATCCGCAGCGCTGACATTCAGATGCGTGAACTTTCGCGGTTGACGAAAGAGACAATTCACCTCGGCGCACTGGATGAAGACAGCATCGTTTACATCCACAAAATTGACTCCATGTACAACCTGCGCATGTATTCACGCATCGGTCGTCGTAACCCGCTGTACAGTACCGCAATTGGTAAAGTCCTGCTGGCCTGGCGCGATCGTGAAGAGGTTAAGCAAATCCTTGACGGTGTGGAATACAAACGCAGCACCGATCGCACGATTACCAGTACGGATGAACTACTGAGCGTGCTGGATAAAGTGCGTGAGCAGGGTTATGGGGAAGATAACGAAGAGCAGGAAGAAGGGTTGCGCTGCATCGGTGTGCCGGTGTTTGACCGCTTCGGCGTTGTCATTGCGGGACTGAGCATCTCTTTCCCAACGCTGCGTTTCTCCGAAGAGCGACTTCATGAGTATGTGGCAATTCTGCATACCGCAGCGCGCAAAATTTCAGAGCAGATGGGCTATAACGAATACCCGTTCTGATCAATGCCTCCAATAAAAACGCCGCACTCTTGCGGCGTTTTTGTAAGCGAAATTTAGCTCTGATTAGCCGTTATCCACCACAACAGATGATTTACGCAGCACAGGACAGTTGGTTAACCCGATGATCCCGCTGTCGGAATGGATGTACTGAGCCGTGCTTACCCCCTGGGCGGTGAGATATTTACACTGAATACCCAAACCCGCGGCATTCTCTTTGCTTCCCATTAATACGCCATACCCACTTAACAGCAGGCCGATCCACACAAGTGCCAGTACAATTATCGTACGAACGAGTAAACGCATCGATGCCTCTTTTTTCTTTGTTGTCATGGAGTAAGCGTAACGGGTTTACGCAGTGAAACAAGTGCACGATTCCGAAAAGCGTCTGTTGAAGGTACAGTTAGCCCCTGTTTAAGATAGCCGTGATAACCTGGCTACATCAGGTCATAAGACGGAGTGTGGAGTGAAAAAAATACGCTGGGTAATTCTGATTATAGTGCTGATAGCATGCGTGGTGCTGTGGACGCAGACTATCAATGTGATGTGCGATCAGGATGTACAGTTCTTTAGCGGCATTTGTTCAATCAATAAGTTTATCCCCTGGTAGTGGCTATTTTTGCACTGAGCGATGTCCTTACGTGGCTGCAGTGGTAAAATGACTGTTTTTACTGAGGTGGTGAAATGGGTGAGTTAATGAATTCGGGGCTGCTGAGCATTGCATCCCTGGTAATGTCTTTAGTGGTGCTGGTCGTTGGACTGGTGCTGTGGTTCTTCGTTAATCGCGCCAGCTCCCGCACAAACGAGCAGATTGAGCTGCTGGAAGCATTGCTCGATCAGCAGAAACGGCAGACTGCGTTGCTGCGTCGTCTGTGCGAAGCCAACGAGCCGGAGGAGAAAGCGGTGCCGAAGGAAGCTGATGCTCAAAAACAAGACGAGGAAGAGTTCATTCGCCTGGTGGCCGAACGATAGTCTGCCCGGAACGGGGAGGTGGCCTGACGTACGGCGTAAATCTCCTCCCTTATCAAATGTAACCCATAACATCCCAACATATAATTAAGCAGCAGTTAACTACTGTTTCAGTATACTGAAAACTGGCGAATATTTATCCTTATACAAGTCATACCGTTTCGTTGAATAAATTGTGAGCTTTAACTTTCCTGAAGTGTTTTATTTTTATCGAAACGTTTTGCTTGCCTTGTTTTGAGGCAGAGTCATAAAAATTTCATTATTTTGGTGCAGAATAACGCTTATTAAATGGTGGATTTTAATACAGTTAGCAAAATGTATTTAACATCGTTTATTCACTGTCACACTCTGGTGCATTGCGATGTTTTCAGCATAACTTTTCACAAAATGTTCTAACTCAGTCATTCCTTTAAAGAAATTCAGGGATTGGGATGGACGCTTTGAAATGATTGAGCTATGTTTAAAAAGTCTTTGATTACAGGGCGCGTCAGCGCACCCTGTGGGCGGTGAGGTCAGGTGGCGCTTCATTTGACAATTCGCATAACTGTGCAGATTGTTATGGAGTAACGCCTGAATTTGTGCGGCGGATCGAGACACGTTTAAAAATGGCTTGCCATATTAAACGTTGTGTGTGATAACACGTTTTGGGTCAAACGAGGTACAGTTCTGTTTATGTGTGGCATTTTCAGTAAAGAAGTCCTGAGTAAACACGTTGTCGTTGAATACCGCTTCTCTGCCGAACCTTATATTAGTGCCTCAAGCAGTAATGTCTCAGTTTTATCTATGTTAAAGCCTGCGGGCTAAGAAAACACTCTAAGGAATTTTGCAAATGGCAAAGATTAAAGGTCAAGTTAAGTGGTTCAACGAGTCTAAAGGTTTTGGTTTCATTACTCCTGCTGACGGCAGCAAAGACGTGTTCGTACACTTCTCTGCAATCCAGGGTAACGGCTTCAAAACTCTGGCTGAAGGCCAGAACGTTGAGTTCGAAATTCAGGACGGCCAGAAAGGCCCAGCTGCGGTTAACGTAACTGCTATCTGATCGAATCACTGCTGACTGAAGCGCTCAGCGCTTCGATCTCAGACATAAGCCTCGCCGATGCGGGGCTTTTTTATTCACTTATTTTTCAAAATGTTACGTATTCCTCCTCTGTTATTATCTTGTTGCAAACCCGCGAGATTATTAGCATTGTTTTCCCGCCTTATTATCCCTTTTTCCCGTTAAATCAGGGCGTTGATTAACAGCCCTGGGGTTAAAGTGAAAAAAAAGACAATAACGGCCAACGGAAACTTTACACCGGCACGTTTTGCACTTCTGTGTCTCGCCATCTTTTGTAGCCTTGCTTTTCTGTTAGGCCGCGTGGCATGGCTACAAATTATCAAACCGGATAATCTGGTGAAGCAGGAGGATATGCGTTCTCTGCGCGAAGTGGCGATAGACGCCCCGCGTGGGATGATTGTTGACCGTGAAGGGCGTCCCCTTGCGGTAAGCGTACCTGTCCAGGCCGTCTGGGCCGATCCCAAAACTGTGCTTGATAAAGGGGGGATTGGCTTTGATTCGCGCTGGCAGGCCCTGGCAAATGCTTTACACCTTTCTCTGAGCACGCTCGCATCGCGAATAAACAGCAATCCGCACGGGCGATTCATTTATCTAGCTCGTCAGGTTGATCCCTCCCAGGCAAAGTGGATTGATAAGCTGCGTCTTCCCGGTATCAACCTACGCGATGAGTCCCGCCGCTTTTATCCTGCCGGACACGTGGCGGCAAACCTGATTGGCTTCACTAATATTGATGGTCAGGGTATTGAGGGCGTCGAGAAAAGCTTTAACACGCAGCTCACCGGGAAGGCAGGCGTGCGGCTGGTCAGGAAAGATCGATACGGGCATGTGGTTGAGAACCTCACGGAGGTGGCGCCCGTACCGGCACATAATATCCAGCTTAGTATCGATGAACGCCTGCAAACTATCACCGAAGACGCGCTGGATAATGCCGTGGCGTGGAATAAAGCCGAGTCAGGCGCGTCGGTGCTGATTAATATCCAGACGGGCGAAATTCTGGCGATGGCGAGCTTCCCTGACTTCAACCCCAACAATCGGGAAGGGGCAACGCTGGATGACTTTCGTAATCGCGCGATCAGCGACACCTTTGAACCGGGTTCGACCGTTAAACCTCTGGTGCTGATGACGGCGCTACAGCAGGGGCTGGTGCAGCCTGACAGCGTGATAGACACGCATCCCTACACCATTGATGGCCATCGTATTCGCGATGTGGGCTACTACCCCGAGCTGACAATGACCGGGATCCTGCAAAAATCCAGCGACACGGGCGTATCCCGTCTTTCTCTCGCGATGCCCGTGCAACTGTTACTTGATACCTATAAAAACTTTGGTTTTGGCGAGAGTACCGGGCTTGGCTTAACGGGAGAAAGCTCAGGTTTACTGCCGCAGCGAAAATTCTGGAGTCAGTTAGACAGGGCGACCTTTGCCTTTGGGTATGGCCTGATGGTTACCCCCCTCCAGCTGGCGCATGTGTATGCCACCATCGGTAGCTATGGCATTGAACGGCCTCTGTCCATCACCCGTATCGATCCCCCCGTGATTGGCAAACGGGTGATGCCCGGGGAGATTGTTCACGAGGTGGAACACATGATGGAGAGCGTCGCGTTACCCGGCGGTGGCGGGATCAAAGCGGCGGTGCGTAACTATCGTGTGGCGATTAAAACCGGGACGGCCAAAAAAATCGATGAACACGGTAAGTATGTGGATAAATACGTCGCCTACACAGCAGGCGTTGCGCCCGCCAGCGATCCCCGTTTTGCACTGGTGGTGGTGATCAACGATCCGAAAAACGGAGCCTACTACGGCGGGGCCGTTTCCGCGCCCGTGTTCAGTGAAATTATGGGTAACGTCTTGCGCCTGGAAAACGTGAAGCCAGACGGGCTGCCGGCAGATTCTGACCATCTGATCGTGATGCGTCACCCAGCCGTTTATAACCCTGGCGAATAGCGGTACACTTCGCCTTTTGGTTTTCGCCCTGGAGCTGTCATGTCTTTCAGTTGTCCCCTTTGCCACGCGCCGCTGACGCGCGCGGAGAAAACGTTTATCTGTCCACTGGGACATCAGTTTGACCGGGCTAAAGAGGGCTATGTCAATCTTCTGCCGGTACAGCACAAGCGCTCCCGGGATCCGGGTGACAGCGCGGAGATGATGCAGGCGCGCCGGGCGTTTCTTGACGCCGGGCACTATCAACCGCTCAGGGATACCGTTGTCGACTTACTCCGTCAATATCTGACAGAAGGCGCATCCACCATGCTGGATATCGGCTGCGGCGAGGGCTACTACACCGCCACGTTTGCTGACGTCGCGGCTGGGAAGGGCGCCGAAACTTACGGGCTGGACGTGTCGAAAGTGGCTATCCGTGCAGCAGCAAAACGCTACTCAGCGGTAACGTTCTGCGTGGCCTCCAGCCACCGCCTGCCGTTTGAGGAAGCGAGTATGGACGCCGTAGTGCGTATCTATGCCCCGTGCAAGGCAGAGGAGCTGGCGCGCGTCGTTAAGCCCGGCGGGTGGGTTATCACCGTTACGCCGGGACCGCGTCATCTGCTGGAGCTAAAAGGGCTGATCTATGATGAAGTTCACCTGCATGCGCCGCACTCTGAACAGCTGGCGGGCTTCGCGTTAAAGCAGGCACAGTCAGTGGCGTATGAGATGACGTTGCAGGGAAGTGAAGCGGTGGCGTTACTGCAAATGACGCCGTTTGCGTGGCGGGCAAAACCAGAGGTGTGGGAAACGCTGGCAGCACAGACAGAATTTCGCTGCCAGACGGATTTCAGCATCCATTGCTGGCAGCGCGAAGATTAACCCGCGAAGTGTGCCCAGAGTATTTGGGCACCGATTCCGATCAACACGATACCGCCCAGAATTTCGGCGCGTTTGCCTAACAGCGGGCCAATGAACCGCCCCACCATCATCCCCAGCGTTGACATAATCAGCGTGGCGCAGCCAATCGCCAGCGCGGTGGCGATAATATTGACCTGCAAAAAAGCCAGACCGACACCGACGGCCATTGCGTCCAGGCTGGTTGCGATAGCGGTTGTCACCAGAAGCCAGAAGCCGTGGCGTTGCAGCGGCGCATCATCTTCATCGCTGTTGCCACGAAAACCTTCAATTACCATGCGTCCGCCGAGGAACACCAGCAGCACGAAGGCGATCCAGTGGTTCCACTCCAGCACAAACTGGCTGGCGAGCATCCCCAGACCCCAGCCAATAAGCGGCGTCAGCGTTTCGATTGCGCCAAAGATGAGACCGGTGCGCAGGGCTTCGGAAAATTTAGGTTTATGGAGGGTGGCACCTTTACCGATAGAGGCGGCAAATGCGTCCATGGACATGCCAAAAGCCAGAAGGATCGTAGCGGAGATATTCATAAGTGCGTCCAGACCGGGGATATCCATATGACACATCACTGCCCCCAGTAAACAGCAGTTGATGTATCTATGGTCTCGCCTGATCGCTTTTGGCACAGTAAGTGTGCTGAATACGATCCGTACGCGCCACGTTTTGCAACGAGTATGTTGACACGTACATTTCCCGCAGGCAGGAAATCGGCTACTCCCCAACGACGGGCGCAACCTTAACATATTTTGAGAATATAAAACAACAACGAAGATGGCTTTATAAAGCCACTATGTTGATAACGATTTTCATTTAGGTTTATGCGTAAAAGTATCGTTAATAAATATAAGTTAATTCGCAGGGGAGATATAGCATCGGCTATATTTCTGGTATGAGAATAATACAATACATAGCCGATGCTATAAAATTAATTCATTGAGTTTTAAGGAGTAATTTGTAGATTTTTTCCAGGTCGTCAATATTTTTGACCCGAATGAGCAGGCGGCGTTGTTCTAATTGCATCACCAGAACTCCGTCTTCGGATAAATTCATCTCTTTAATGCGGTTATATTCTATCCAGACATTAGCGAAGAAGAATCCGTGTTTTTTAAAAATGAGTTTTGGCGAGCGGATCCAGAACAGGTAAATCGCCATTAATGCCAGCGCACATAATAACCATGTGGTTAATATTGCGCCGTGGCTGGTCACATTATTGTAAATCAGGATGACTACCAGACCGGCGAAGATAAACGCATCAATGCGCCCACGGCGTAAGAGGGGAAGGGTCAGCAGCGTCTCGCCGTGGCGGCGAGGCATAATGAACTCGTCATAGATCGCGTAAGCCAGAAGGGCAACAATAAATAAAACCAGTACGGTGTCCGTGACAGTCATTCATCCTCCAGATAAAAAGACCGGGGGCAAGCCCCCGGTCGGTAACGCATTTTATTACAGACCCAGCAGGCCGACGGCGTAGCCCGCGATACCGATGACGAAGAAGCCAACGATGATCCACAGCGGGTTCACTTTCTTACGCAGCAGCCACATACAGGCGAAGGTTAACAGCAGCGGTACCAGGCCAGGCATCAGCTGGTCCAGAATGGTCTGCACGGTGGTGACGCGCGTCTGACCATCCTGACCGGTGATCGTCGATACCACCAGCGGGATGTTCACGTGCGTCCACTTGTTAACCAAAGCCCCCATTACAAACAGGCCGAGGATTGACGCCCCCTCAGTCAGTTTTTGCAGGAAGCCGCCGCCCATATCCTTAACGATATCCACCCCTTTACGGTAACCGTATGCCACGCCGTAGTAGCGGGTCAGCAGACGCACCGCGTTGAACAGGATAAAGAACAGCAGGGGACCAAGCAGACTGCCGCTCATGGCGATCCCGGCGCCCAGTGCCGCAAAGACCGGACGCACGGTACCCCAGAAGATCGGGTCGCCCACGCCTGCCAGCGGCCCCATCAGACCGACTTTAATACCGTTGATAGCACCATCGTCGATCTCAGCCCCGTTTGCACGCTGCTCTTCCATCGCCAGCGTTACGCCCAGAACAGGCGCCGCTACGTAAGGGTGAGTGTTGAAGAATTCCAGGTGACGCTTAATTGCCTGACGGCGTGCTTCGTTGTTTTCCGGATACAGGCGTTTGATTGCCGGCACCATGGAGAAGCAGAAGCCGAGCGCCTGCATACGTTCGAAGTTCCATGAACCCTGAAACAGGTTAGAACGGATGAACACGCCACGAATATCACCCGGAGTGAGTTTTTTCTCAGTGGTAGTTTTTGTCATATCAACCATTTCGCTCACCTGTTAGTCCAGTTCGTTATCGAGATCGTTGTTACCAGCAGCCTGCGCAGGGGCACCCGCGACACGGTTGTATTTCGGGCTGAGCTGGATATAAAGAATCGCCATCACCGCACCAATCACACCCAGCGCAACCAGGTTGAAGTTGGTGAATGCAGCGGTAACGAAGCCAAGGTAGAAGAACGGCATCAGATAGCCTGCGCGCATCATGTTGATGACCATCGCGTAACCTACGACCACAATCATACCGCCCGCGATATTCAGACCGCCGGTGACCACTTCTGGTATGGCGTTCAGCATACTTTGAACTTCACTGGTCCCAACGGAAATCGCCACGATAACGGCCGGAATAGCGATACGCATCGCCTGCAGGAACAGGGACGAGACGTGGATCCAGGAGAGCGCTGTCAGGTTGCCGTTATCGGCCGCCTTATCCGCCGCGTGCTGGAAGGCAACGGTGATGGTACGAACAATGATGGTCAGCACCTGGCCTGCCGCGGCCAGTGGAATGGCCAGCGCGATACCGGCACCGATACTCTGATGACCGGCGATAACCAGAACGGTCGAAATAATGGACGCCAGCGCGGCATCTGGCGCAACTGCCGCACCGATGTTCATCCAGCCGAGGGCGATCATTTCCAGGGTACCACCGATGATGATACCGGTTTTCATGTCACCGAGAACGGCGCCAATCAACGTACAGGCCACCAGAGGGCGGTGGAACTGAAATTCATCAAGTACGGACTCCATACCCGCAATACACGCGACGATGAACACCAGCACAATCTGAAGAGTAGTAATCTCCATTGCACTTCTCCTATTACATAAGCTCTATATGAAAAACCGGCCCGGGCTTATTTCCCCACTTTGCCGATCAAATCCATCATTTTCAGTTTCTGATCCGTGGAAACCTTACGGGCTTCCAGCTCGATACCGCGTGCATTCAGCTTGTTGAAGGCCTCGATATCTTTCGCATCCACTGAAATCGCGTTGTTGACCTGCGTTTTGCCCTGACGGAAAGCCATACCGCCAATGTTAACGGAGGTGATTTTCACGCCGCCTTCAACAATGCGTTCAACGTCTGTCGGGTTGGTGAACAGAAGCATCACGCGTTCGCCCGCATATTTCGGGTTGTTGTAAACGCGGATCATTTTGGCGACATCCACGACGTGCGCGGTGACGCCCGGCGGTGCAACCTGGGTAAGAAGGGTTTTACGGACAGTGTCGGCGGCCACTTCGTCACTGACCACGATGATGCGTTGTACGTTGGTCTCTTTGGTCCAGCGCGTCGCCACCTGGCCGTGGATCAGACGGTCATCAATACGCGCAAGGCCGATAACCATGTAATCGTTCGGACC
Source organism: Enterobacter cloacae complex sp. SYL001 (assembly GCF_049237025.1). Taxonomy (NCBI): domain Bacteria; kingdom Pseudomonadati; phylum Pseudomonadota; class Gammaproteobacteria; order Enterobacterales; family Enterobacteriaceae; genus Enterobacter; species Enterobacter cloacae complex sp. SYL001. The sequence goes on from NZ_JBMKJI010000009.1 coordinate 110,335, forward strand.
CATTGGCTTCGCCGGTGCCGCGGCTTTTGGTGCAGCAGGGGCAGGGGCAGGTTTTTCAACCGGCTGTGCTTTCAGCGCCTTCACGCCTTCGCGACCGGTTTCCACCGCCAGCGCCACCAGCTCGTCAAAGCCTGGGTTGTCGTCACGCGCCATGAAGGTTTCCACCAACATTGGGATATTTACCCCGGCGACGACTTCATAATGCTCTTTATCGACGACAATGCGGCTGGCAGCGTTGAACGGGCTGCCGCCCCATGTATCCACGAGAAACAGCACGCCTTTGCTGGTATCCAGCTTCTCAAGCTGAGCAGTGTACTTTTCAATCAGCGTCTCGGCGTTTTCACCGGGAACGAAATCGATCCAGCCGACGTTTTCCTGCTCGCCCAACAGCATTTCTGCCGTTTTGAGTAACTGCTCCGCAGCCCAACCATGTGTGCCTATGACAATAGCAATGGTCACTTGCTACCTCCTATTATTATCATTTATACGTCTGCCAGGCAGGCGTACTGAGAATCGTATTGGCGAACCGAATCGATTCAGATAAGGGTTAGAGTTCTAAAAAACCAAGACTTCCGCGAATTATTTTAGATAGTGAAAAAATAATTTATGTGATGAAGATCCGTAATTTAGCTACGCCTTACAGATTTTTCTGTAAGATAAACCACGTGTGTTACAGAAGTTTGCAAAGGAACGTAAATCTTTGCTAAAAACCCATTGTCTCTGATATGTTTAGCGTCCGTTTAATTATTCAGGAGTATAGGGCTACAGCCCACTATATGGACCGTCACCGACGTCAGTCATCTTCCAGGCCATTCCGCGCCTTATTCACCGGCGACCTTCGCCACGCATCGACCCCCATTCCCTTTGAAATGCCCGAAATTAGCGGGGCACCGTTTTGTCATTCCTTTAGCAGGAGCGTGTCATGGAATTCTTAATGGACCCGTCAATCTGGGTAGGCTTGCTTACGCTGGTCGTGCTGGAGATCGTTCTCGGTATTGATAACCTGGTGTTTATTGCCATCCTTGCGGATAAGCTGCCGCCGAAACAGCGTGATAAAGCCCGTCTGATCGGCCTCTCGCTGGCGCTGATCATGCGACTGGGCCTGCTGTCCGTGATCTCGTGGATGGTTACGCTGACTAAGCCTCTGTTCACCGTCATGGATTTCACCTTCTCCGGCCGTGATTTAATCATGCTGGTGGGGGGGCTTTTCCTGCTGTTCAAAGCTACAACAGAGCTGCATGAACGGCTGGAGAACCGGCAGCATGATGATGGCCACGGTAAGGGGTATGCCAGCTTCTGGGTGGTGGTCCTGCAGATTGTGGTGCTTGATGCGGTCTTCTCACTGGATGCGGTGATTACAGCGGTTGGCATGGTGAACCATCTGCCGGTGATGATGGCGGCGGTTGTGATTGCGATGGCGGTAATGCTGCTGGCGTCGAAACCGCTGACGCGTTTCGTCAACCAACATCCGACGGTCGTCGTGCTGTGTCTGAGTTTCCTGTTGATGATTGGTCTGAGCCTGGTGGCAGAAGGTTTTGGTTTCCATATACCGAAAGGCTACCTGTACGCCGCGATTGGCTTCTCGATTCTGATCGAGCTGTTTAACCAGATTGCGCGCCGTAACTTCATTAAGCAGCAGTCGAATCAGCCGCTGCGCGCGCGTACCGCCGATGCGATCCTGCGCCTGATGGGCGGGCGTCGTCAGGTGAACGTGCAGGCGGATAACGAGAACCGTAACCCGGTTCCGGTGCCGGAAGGCGCGTTTGTGGAAGAAGAACGCTACATGATCAACGGCGTGCTTTCGCTGGCCTCCCGCTCCCTGCGCGGCATTATGACGCCGCGCGGTGAAATCAGCTGGGTGGACGCCAACCTGAGCGTCGACGAAATTCGCCAGCAGCTGCTCTCCTCGCCGCACAGCCTGTTCCCGGTCTGTCGGGGCGAGCTGGATGAGATCATCGGTGTGGTGCGCGCGAAAGAGATGCTCGTGGCGCTGGAAGAGGGCGTCAACGTCGAGGCCGTAGCGGCCGCGTCGCCTGCCATCGTGGTGCCGGAGACGCTGGATCCGATTAACCTGCTGGGCGTGTTGCGTCGTGCTCGCGGGAGCTTTGTTATCGTCACCAACGAATTTGGTGTGGTACAAGGTCTGGTAACGCCGCTGGACGTGCTGGAAGCCATTGCCGGTGAATTCCCTGATGCGGATGAAACGCCAGAAATCGTTGCCGACGGTGACGGCTGGCTGGTGAAAGGCACCACCGACCTGCACGCGCTCTCGCACACGCTGGGCGTCGAAAACGTGGTCAATGACGATGAAGACATCGCCACGGTAGCGGGGCTGGTGATTGCCGTTAACGGGCAGATCCCGCGTATCGGTGATGTGCTTGAGCTGCCGCCGCTGCAAATTACCATCGTTGAAGCCAACGACTATCGCGTTGATATGGTTCGTATTGTTAAAGAGCACTCTGTACACGACGAAGAAGAGTAACGCTATCTAGCGTAACGGCAATAAAGGCACGATGTGTCTGTTGTGACGGGCTGGCGGAGGGTTACTTTCCGCCAGCCATTTCGGAAACTCCCGCAGCGGCATCGGCCGCGCATACAAGTACCCCTGCAAAATATGTACGCTGTGGCGGCGCAAATAGCGTGACTGCTCCTCGGTTTCAACCCCTTCTGCAACCAGTTCAATATTCAACCTCTGGCCCAGCGCAATAATAATATCCGTTACCGTTGAGTTCACGGCGTCGGTGCCGATCGCGGTGGTGAAGGATTTATCAATTTTCAGCACGTCCGGGTGAAGTTTTTCAAGCCACGAAAGAGAACTATTGCCCGTACCAAAATCATCAATCGCAAGCTTCACCCCTTTGCGATGCAGCTCCCGCACGATGCGGTAATCCACATCGAGCAACGCATCGCGTTCGGTTAACTCTACAATCAACTTTTGAACAGGGTTCGCCTTAAACCAGATGCGGTTGAGATCCCGGATCAGCGCAGCGCGGCGAAAATGGCTGGCGGCCACGTTGATGCCAATATGGAAATCCCGTGAGGCCGGGAAAAAGCCTATCTGCCGCACCGTTTCGCTGATGACGTAGCGGGTAAGCGGAACAATCAGGCTATGTTCTTCAGCCAGGGGGATAAAGACATCGGGAGAAATCCAGCCCTGACGCGGGTTGTTCCAGCGCAGGAGGATCTCGACGCCAACGCATTCCCGGGTGCGGGCGTTTACCAGCGGCTGGCAGAAGAGTTCAAACTCCCGGGCAGCCATCCCCATATTAATTTCCCAGGTGAAACTTATGCGTCGCGCCGTGGCAAGCCAGGCGATATAGCCCATCAGTAAACTGAGCATCAACGCCAGCGGTAGCTGGGTAGGCAGATTTTTCAATGCCATTTGGCCTGCCCCAGGGCCGCTGACCGTGACGCTGAAAGGGTAGTGCTGAGAAGACTGTTCCAGCAGGGAGGCGTGTTCATCGAAGGTCGGCGTATTCGTCACCTGCTGCCCGTCGCGGAGAAAATTATCGCCTACTCTCAGGACCACGTCGGTGATTTGTGGCCGCTGTGGCTCCAGAATCATTTTGGTGATGAGATCGATATTCACTACCTCCATCAACCCGTCACTGCCGTCGCCCGCAAGGGGTGACCACTGAATCAGTACCGGACTGCCCTTTAACAGCCACCGATCGGTCAACAAGATCAGCCTGGGTTCACTGGACGGAAGCATCGGCTCAATGTCACTGACGGGCATATTTCGGCTGCCAAATACGCTCGAGCAATACAGTATTCCGTCTTTGACGAGGGCGATGGAGCGCACGGTCTGGAGGATCGCCGCCTGTTTTCGCAGAATCGGATTCGCTTCAGCGCAGGGCATATCAACCAGAAAACGTAGAGTTTCACGCTGGGTTTCTAACGCAAGAAGCACCTTATCAAGCGCACGCACTGTGTGGTGAGTAAAGTCGTGGATCCGATCCTGATTAATGTTGCGCTGTGAAATAAAGCGAATGCCCAGCGTCAGGACGAGCGTAACGAGCGCAACCGTAACACAGACGATAACGCGTTTTCGGCGATAGTCTTTAATGATCGTTTGTGCAGTTTGCATGAACGGTCGCCTGATAAGCACCGGCCGGAAAAGCCAGACGCAACAGTGACAGTGTAGTGGGGAATACGTGAAGCGACGAGAGGCGGTGGGAAAATTCGCCCATCTGTTGCAGATGGGCGAAAAGGAAGGTTTAGTCGCACTGCACCTTAATGGCCAGACCGCCGCGCGAAGTCTCACGGTACTTCGCGTTCATGTCCTTGCCGGTTTCGTACATGGTTTCAATAACCTTATCCAGTGACACGCGTGGCTCGCTGGTACGGCGCATCGCCATACGCGAGGCGTTGATCGCTTTGACGGAGGCGATGGCGTTACGCTCAATGCACGGTACCTGCACCTGGCCGGCAACCGGGTCACAGGTCAGACCGAGGTTGTGCTCCATGCCGATTTCCGCCGCCACGCACACCTGCTCAGGGCTTGCGCCCAGCAGTTCCGCCAGACCGGCCGCCGCCATAGAGCAGGCCACGCCCACTTCACCCTGACAGCCTACTTCGGCACCGGAGATGGAGGCATTCATCTTGTACAGCGCGCCGATAGCGCCTGCCGCGAGGAAATAACGGATATAGATCTCCGGTGTCACGGGCTCAATAAAGTGATCGTAGTAGGCCAGCACCGCCGGAACGATACCGCACGCGCCGTTGGTTGGCGCCGTCACCACGCGACCACCCGCTGCGTTCTCTTCGTTAACCGCCAGCGCAAACATGTTCACCCAGTCAACCACATTCATCGGATCATTGGAGAATTTGTCGGTGGTGACCAGCATACGGCGAAGCGCAGAGGCACGACGCGGCACACGCAGTGGCCCAGGCAGAACCCCCTCGGTGTTCATCCCGCGGTCAATACAGGCGCGCATGGTTTGCCACACGTTAGCAAAATAGTCTTCGATCTCTTTCTTGCTGTGCAGCGCCAGTTCGTTCTGCATCACCATGCCGGAGAGGGAGAGACCGGTCTCTTTGCAATAGGCCAACATCTCGGTGGCAGATTTAAACGGATAGGGCACATTCACATCGCCCGCGCTCTCTTTGCCAAAGTGTTCTTCGTCAACGATAAAGCCGCCGCCGATGGAGTAGTAGGTTTTACTGTAGATCTCTTTTTCGCCGCTCCAGGCGTGGATGGTCATACCGTTTTCATGCAGCGGCAGGTTGTCGCTACGAAAACGCATCCCGTCATCCTGCGGGAAGTCCACTTCGTGCTGACCGTTAGCCAGCAGCAGACGACCGCGCGTTTCCACGTCGCGGATAAATGCCGGAATGGCATCAATATCAACTGTGTCCGGCATATTGCCCGCCAGACCCATAATAATGGCGATATCGGTGTGGTGGCCTTTACCCGTTAATGACAGTGAACCGTAAACGTCTACGGCGACACGGGTAACGCTTTCCAGTAATCCTTTTTCGACCAGATCATCGACGAACTGTTTACCGACCTTCATCGGCCCTACAGTGTGGGAAGAAGATGGACCAATCCCCACTTTGAACATGTCGAATATACTAATCACTTTCACACTCCTGACAGGGTTACTGGGGTTCCAGTAACGATGTTATAACTGCGCATAGTGTAAGAGGGAACACTAACCTCGGCTTAACTATTCACATGAATTAAACTAATGGTTAACGATGGTTTAGCTAATAGCGCGACGCCGATCGCAAACCTGCCAGAAAAGGGTGGAATGTAAAGTATAGTCAAGGCTTCAGGCCGATTTGTAGCGCAAGCTCACGAATGATGCCTGCCGTCATGCCCCAGACAAAATAATGCTGATACCACGACAGCCAGACCCGATGATCGTGCCCGCGGCGGTGAATATCCAGAGGATGATAGCGGCCCAGACGAAGGGCCTCTTCAAGCGGCATTTCGAACACCGCTGAAACTTCATCGACGCTGGCGTGATACTGAAGATCGGGCGGAATAATGCCGACGACCGGCGTGACCTGAAAACCGGTTACGCTGTCCACTGGCGGCAGCACGCCAATTACCTCGACCGCCTCCGGGGGGATCGCCACCTCCTCATGCGCTTCGCGCAGCGCGGCGGCAATCAGGGAAGCATCGGTGCTGTCCACCGCGCCGCCCGGAAACGCAACCTGACCGGCGTGTTTTCGCATATGCGGTGAGCGCTGGGTAAGCAACAGACCCGGCTGTTCACGACGCACGACCGGGATCAGTACCGCCGCCTGACGTTGATTCAGCGCGGCGCGGTTAACCTGGGGCCGCAGAAGCTGAAAGCGCGACAGAAAATCATCCAGCGTCAGGTTGTCTTTCTTCACCGTGAGTTCTCCAGTTGTTTCAGGATACGATTCACTTTATCAAAGGTTTCCTGATATTCCGCCCCGGCCTGGCTGTCGGCTACAATGCCGCCGCCTGCGGAACAGTAAAGGTTACCGTCGCAGGCCGTCAGGGTGCGAATAGTGATGCTGGTATCCATGGTTCCGCACAGGCTCACATAGCCGATGCTGCCGCACCAGGCGTTGCGGCGATGCGGTTCCAGTTCGTCGATGATCTCCATCGCGCGGACCTTCGGCGCGCCGGTGATGGAGCCGCCCGGAAACGCGGCGCGGAGCAGATCGCAGGCGGTCCGCGAGGCCGGCAGGCGTGCAGTGATAGTACTGACCAGATGATGTACCGCCGGGAAAGGCTCCACAACGAACAGCTCCGGCACGCGCACGCTGCCCGGCTCGGCGACGCGGCCAATATCATTGCGCATCAGATCGACAATCATCAGGTTTTCAGCGCGATCTTTCGGCGAGGCCGCCAGCGTCTCCGCCTGCTGGCGGTCGGCGTTAGCATCGGCAAGGCGCGGCAGGGTGCCCTTGATCGGGCGGGTCTGAATAATACCGTCAGCCAGATGAATAAAACGCTCAGGCGAAAGGCTGAGGATGGCGCCGTGTTCAAGGCGTAAAAATGCGCTAAACGGGGCCTTATTGCTGGCATTGAGGCGGGTAAATGCCTGCCATTCGTCTCCCCGGTACGCCGCCTGGAAACGCTGGGCAAGGTTGACCTGATAACAGTCGCCGCTGTGAAGATACGCCTGCACGCGAGAGAATTTTTCCGCATATTCCGCCGCGCTCATGTTCGAGTGCCAGCCAGAGGTCAGCATAAAGTGTTCCGCTGTGGCGGGCCGTTGCGCCTCAAGCCAGGCCAGACGCGCCTGCACGTCTCGGTGGCTAAGCAGGGAAACCGTCTGCTTACGGTGATCCACGATTAGCGCCCAGTCATACAGCCCCACCGCCATATCCGGCAGGGAAATATCCGCCTGCGCATGCTCGGGCAGCTTTTCGAAACGGCGACCCAGATCGTAACCAAACAGGCCCAGCGCGCCCCCCTGGAAAGGCAGATCCGGATCCGGTGTGGCAGATAAGCCCAGAGCATGGATCTCGTTCTGAAGCCGCATCAGCGGATCGTCCGTGGGTGACAGCGCATCGGTCGTCAGCGTTTTAACCGGGTCGGCCACCAGAATATCAAAGCGGCTGTAGGGGTGATCCGCATGCCCGGAGTGCAGCAGCATGGCAAAAGGAAGGTGGCTCAGACGGGCAAACCAGAACTCGGCGGCGTCTGCACGCCAGGGTAAGGTCATAACAGTGGGGAAGCGCATGTTCATGTATGGCATACTACCGGGTAGCGTGAAATAATTAGCGCGAATAATTTAGCAGGAGTTAACGATGTTTGCAGGTTTACCTTCTCTCAGTCATGACCAACAGCAGAAAGCGGTAGAGCGGATTCAGGAACTGATGGGCCAGGGTATGAGCAGCGGAGAAGCGATCACCGTCGTCGCTCAGGAAATTCGCGCCAGTCATACCGGCGAGCGGATAGTGGCGCGATTTGAAGATGAAGATGAATAACCGGGCTTAAACTGCCGCGATAATCTTAATCTCCACCTTATACTCCGGTTTCATCAGCGTGGCCTGTACGGTGCAGCGTACAGGCGCGTGACCCGCCACTACCCACGCATCCCAGGCTTTATTCATCTCCGCGAAGTCGTCTTTATTCGCCAGGAAAATCGTCGCGTCCAGAATGCGGGATTTATCGCTGCCCTGTTTTTCCAGTACGGCGTCGATCTGCGCCAGGGTGTTAGCGGTTTGCTCGAAGGCGTCGGCGTCCAGATTGGCAGGGACACCGGTGTAGTACAGCGTCTGGTTGTGGATCACCACATCAGACCAGCGGGCTTCGGCATCAATGCGCGTAATTGTCATAAACGTATCCTCGTTATCTTTCATCGTCAGGCGGCAAGACTGCCATATTGTTCCGCCGTCGTCACTATTTGGGGTGGCACCGGAGAGAAGGGGCTGACATAATCCCTGTGCAAAAATACAGTGAGAGAACACCGTGGCAGACGATTTTTCCCCTGAAGGTCAGTTAGCACAGGCAATTCCCGGTTTTAAACCGCGCGAACCCCAACGTCAGATGGCGCATGCCGTCGCGCACGCCATCGACAAGGCGCAGCCGCTGGTTGTGGAGGCCGGCACCGGTACGGGGAAAACCTACGCTTACCTCGCTCCTGCGCTGCGGGCGAAAAAAAAAGTGATCATCTCTACGGGATCAAAAGCGCTCCAGGATCAGCTCTACAGCCGCGATTTACCCACGGTGGCGAAAGCGCTGAAATACAAAGGGCGTCTGGCCTTGCTGAAAGGGCGTTCTAACTATCTGTGTCTGGAGCGTCTCGAACAGCAGGCACTGGCGGGCGGTGACCTGCCGGTACAAACACTCAGCGATGTGATCGTCCTGCGCGCCTGGGCCAACCAGACGGAGGAGGGGGACATCAGCACCTGCGCGAGCGTGCCGGAAGACTCCCCGGCCTGGCCGCTGGTGACCAGCACCAACGACAACTGCCTCGGCAGCGACTGCCCGCTGTATAAAGACTGCTTTGTGGTGAAAGCGCGTAAAACGGCGATGGACGCCGACGTGGTGGTGGTGAACCATCACCTGTTTCTTGCGGATATGGTGGTCAAGGACAGTGGTTTCGGCGAGCTGATCCCGGAGGCGGAGGTGATGATCTTCGATGAAGCCCATCAGCTACCGGACATCGCCAGCCAGTATTTTGGCCAGTCGCTCTCCAGCCGTCAGCTTCAGGATCTGGCGAAAGATATTACTATTGCCTATCGCACCGAGCTCAAAGATACCCAGCAGTTGCAGAAGTGCGCGGACCGCCTGGCGCAATGCGCACAGGATTTCCGCTTACAGCTTGGCGAGCCGGGCTATCGCGGCAACCTGCGCGAACTGTTCGCGGACAAAAATATCCAGCGCGCGCTGCTGCTGCTCGATGATGCCCTTGAACTCTGTTACGACGTGGCGAAGCTATCCCTCGGACGTTCAGCGCTGCTGGACGCCGCCTTCGAGCGGGCCACGCTCTACCGTGGGCGGCTGAAGCGGCTGAAAGAGATCAACCAGCCGGGCTACAGCTACTGGTATGAATGTACCTCGCGCCACTTCACCCTGGCGCTCACGCCGCTGACCGTTGCCGATAAATTCAAAGAGGTGATGGCGCAAAAGCCCGGCACCTGGGTCTTTACCTCGGCCACGCTGTCGGTCAACGACGATCTGCACCACTTTACCGAGCGTCTCGGCATTGAGCAGGCTGAATCCTTACTCCTCCCAAGCCCGTTCGACTATGAGAAACAGGCGCTGCTGTGCGTGCCACGCAATCTGCCGCTGCCTAACCAGCCAGGGGCGGCGCGCCATCTGGCGGCCATGCTAAAGCCGATGATTGAGGCCAACAACGGACGCTGCTTTATGCTCTGCACCTCTCACGCCATGATGCGCGATCTGGCCGAGCAGTTCCGCGCGACCATGACGTTGCCGGTGCTGTTGCAGGGGGAAACCAGCAAAGGCCAGCTGCTCCAGCAGTTTGTCAGCGCCGGTAATGCCCTGCTGGTGGCGACCAGCAGCTTCTGGGAAGGGGTGGACGTGCGCGGCGATACGCTCTCGCTGGTGATTATCGATAAGCTGCCATTCACATCGCCGGACGATCCGCTCCTGAAAGCACGCATGGAGGACTGCCGTCTGCGGGGGGGCGATCCGTTCGACGACGTCCAGTTGCCGGACGCGGTTATCACGCTTAAACAGGGGGTAGGGCGACTGATACGCGACGTCACCGACCGCGGAGTGCTGGTGATCTGCGACAATCGCCTGGTGATGCGCCCCTACGGCGCCACCTTCCTCGCCAGCCTGCCGCCTGCGCCGCGCACACGGGATATTAAACGCGCGGTCCGCTTCCTGGCGAACCCGACGGCGGAGTAATTCTTCCCGGAGTGTGTTAAGATGCGCGCCATTTTGTGACTGACCATTGCGAGAGCGCGACGACTGATGCGAATTCTGGCTATTGATACCGCGACAGAGGCCTGTTCCGTTGCCCTGTGGAACGACGGTACGACTTTTGCTCATTTCGAAGAGTGCCCACGGGAACACACCCAACGTATTCTGCCCCTGGTAAAAACCATTTTAACCGAGGGCAACACCGCCCTGACTGACCTCGACGCGCTGGCCTACGGCCGTGGCCCGGGCAGCTTTACGGGCGTACGTATCGGGATTGGCATTGCGCAGGGGCTGGCGCTGGGCGCTGACCTGCCGATGATCGGCGTTTCAACGCTTGCGACTATGGCTCAGGGTGCCTGGCGCATGACCGGTGCCAGCCGCGTGCTGGCCGCGATTGATGCCCGCATGGGTGAAGTCTACTGGGCGGAGTACACCCGTGACGAAAACGGCGTCTGGCACGGCGAAGAGTCGGAAGCCGTGCTTAAACCTGAAGCCGTCACCGAACGCCTGAAACAGCTCACCGGTGAGTGGGCGACGGTCGGAACCGGCTGGCCAGCATGGCCTGAGATGGCGAAGGACACCGGCCTTACGCTGGTGGACGGTAACATGCTCCTGCCTGCCGCCGAAGATATGTTGCCTGTTGCCTGTCAGCAGCTTGCCGCAGGAAAAACCGTGGTCGTTGAACACGCCGAGCCGGTTTATTTACGAAACACCGTCGCATGGAAGAAACTTCCTGGCCGCGAGTGAATCTCAGTAACAGGAACTGAGAAAAAGGAGTCGCATCATGGCGGTTCAGACTAAAGTTGTACGCTTTTTTATGGCAGGCGCGGTTGCCATAGCACTGAGCGGGTGCGTCACCGTTCCTGATGCGATCAAGGGCACCAGCCCGACGCCACAGCAGGATCTGGTACGCGTGATGAATGCTCCGGAGCTGTATGTCGGGCAGGAAGCGCGCTTTGGCGGCAAGGTGGTTGAAGTGCTAAACCAGCAGGGGAAAACCCGGCTGGAGATTGCCACCGTTCCACTGGACAGCGGCGCACGGCCTGTTCTGGGTGAAGCCTCGCGCGGGCGGATCTACGCTGACGTCAGCGGCTTCCTCGATCCGGTAGATTTCCGCGGGCAGCTGGTGACCGTCGTCGGGCCGATTACCGGTTCGGTGGCGGGGAAAATCGGCAATACGCCATACAAATTTATGACCATGCAGGTGAACGGCTACAAACGCTGGCGTATCGCCCAGCAGGTGGTGATGCCGCCACAGCCAATCGATCCGTGGATGTGGGGTCCGCATCCGTATCGTTACGGCTACGGTGGCTGGGGTTGGTACAATCCAGGCCCTGCACAGGTTCAAACAATCGTAACTGAGTAACTTACTGTTATTGTTAGGAAAGAGACAGCGGCTCAGCCGCTGTCTCTGTTTTTTTACGGACAAAACGAAAAAAAAGAGTGACGCGCTTCGCAACCTGCAATCTGAGCAATTAATAAACTGGTACGCTGAGTTAATATAATGTTAACAAACTGTTTATTATCGGGGCTGTGATGACGACGAACACTCATTTCAGAGGTGATGCATTGAAAAAGGTTTGGCTTAACCGTTATCCCGCGGATGTCCCTGCGGAGATCAATCCTGACCGTTATCAATCCCTGATTGAATTATTTGAACACTCGGTACGGCGCTACGCTGACCAGCCCGCATTTGTGAATATGAGCGAAGTGATGACTTTCCGTAAGCTGGAAGAGCGCAGCCGGGCGTTTGCGGCCTATTTACAGGAAGGATTGGGCTTGCAGAAAGGGGATCGCGTCGCGCTGATGATGCCAAACCTGCTGCAATACCCGGTGGCGCTGTTCGGGATCCTCAGGGCGGGGATGATCGTGGTTAACGTTAACCCGCTCTATACCCCACGCGAGCTGGAACATCAGTTGAATGACAGCGGTGCGGCGGCGATTGTGATTGTCTCCAACTTTGCCCACACGCTGGAAAAAGTCGCTGAAAGAACCCAGGTTAAGCACGTCATCCTGACGCGCATGGGCGACCAGCTCTCTACCGCGAAAGGTACGCTGGTCAACTTTGTCGTGAAATACGTTAAGCGGCTGGTGCCGAAATACCACCTGCCGGATGCCATCTCTTTCCGCCGCGCGCTGCATGCGGGCTATCGGATGCAGTACGTTAAGCCGGAGATCGTGTCAGAAGATCTGGCGTTCTTGCAATACACCGGCGGTACCACCGGCGTGGCTAAAGGGGCGATGCTGACCCATCGTAATATGCTGGCGAACCTTGAACAGGTGAACGCCACCTACGGGCCGCTACTGCACCCGGGCAAGGAGCTGGTGATCACCGCGCTTCCGCTGTATCACATTTTTGCGCTGACCATGAACTGCCTGCTGTTTATCGAGCTTGGCGGTCAAAACGTATTGATCACCAACCCGCGCGACATTCCGGGGCTGGTCAAAGAGCTGGCGAAATACCCGTTCACCGCCATGACCGGCGTGAACACCCTGTTTAACGCGCTGCTTAACAATAAAGAGTTCCAGCAGCTCGATTTCTCCACGCTGCATCTTTCTGCGGGCGGCGGGATGCCGGTTCAGCAGGCGGTTGCCGAGCGCTGGGTAAAACTCACCGGACAGTATCTGCTGGAAGGCTATGGTCTGACGGAGTGCGCCCCGCTGGTCAGCGTCAACCCGCATGACATCGACTACCACAGCGGCAGTATCGGTCTGCCGGTCCCGTCGACGGAAGCTAAACTGGTGGACGATGAGGGTAACGAAGTGCCTCACGGCGAACCGGGCGAGCTGTGCGTCAGAGGGCCGCAGGTGATGCTGGGCTACTGGCAGCGCCCAGATGCCACGGATGAGATCATCAAAGACGGCTGGCTGTACACCGGCGACATCGCGGTGATGGATGACGAAGGTTTTCTGCGTATCGTCGATCGCAAGAAAGACATGATCCTCGTTTCCGGTTTCAACGTCTATCCGAATGAAATCGAAGACGTGGTGATGCAGCACAGCGGCGTGCTGGAAGTGGCAGCGGTGGGGGTTCCTTCCGGCAGCAGTGGTGAAGCGGTGAAGATATTTGTGGTCAAGAAAGATCCTTCTCTTACCGAGGAAGCGCTGATAACGTTTTGTCGCCGGCAGCTGACGGGCTATAAAGTGCCGAAGCTGGTGGAATTCCGCGATGAGCTGCCGAAATCCAACGTCGGGAAGATATTACGACGAGAATTACGTGACGAAGCCCGTGCCAAAGTGGACAATAAGGCCTGAGCTTCACGTTAATCGCCCAGACGCCGGTTAAGCCGGCGTTTTTTATGGGCGCAAACAAAAGAGAGTCCGATTTGAATTACCAGATGATCACTACCAACGACGAGCTGGCTTCGCTGTGCGAGGTGACGCGTGATTTCCCCGCTATCGCCCTGGATACGGAATTTGTCCGTACCCGCACGTACTACCCGCAGCTGGGCCTGATCCAGATGTATGACGGCAAACACGTGTCGTTGATTGACCCCCTCGGCATTACCGACTGGGCGCCAATGCGCGAGCTGTTGCTTGATACCGCCGTGACCAAATATCTGCACGCCGGCAGTGAAGATCTGGAAGTCTTTCTCAACACCTTTGGCATCATGCCGCAGCCGCTGATTGATACCCAGATCCTCGCGGCGTTCAGCGGTCGTCCGCTCTCCTGGGGCTTCGCGGCGATGGTGGAAGAGTACACCGGTCTGACGCTGGATAAGAGCGAATCGCGTACCGACTGGCTCGCGCGCCCGCTGACGGCGCGTCAGCTTGAATACGCCGCGGCAGATGTATTCTACCTGCTGCCGATTGCTGGCCAGCTTATGAAAGAGGCTGAGGCGTCCGGTTGGCTGTCTGCCGCCCTGGACGAGTGCCGCATGACGCAGCAGCGTCGTCAGGAAGTGGTTGATCCGAAAGAGGCCTGGCGTGACATCACTAACGCCTGGCAGCTGCGCACCCGTCAACTGGCCTGTCTGCAACTGCTGGCTGACTGGCGGCTGCGTAAAGCGCGTGAGCGCGATCTGGCGGTTAACTTCGTGGTGCGTGAAGAACACCTGTGGGCGGTGGCGCGCTATATGCCGGGTAGCCTTGGCGAACTGGACAGCATTGGCCTTTCCGGGAGTGAGATCCGTTTCCACGGTAAAACGCTGCTCGCGCTGGTAGAGAAAGCTCAGCAGCTGCCGGAGGACGCACTGCCAGAACCACTGCTTAACCTGATGGATATGCCGGGCTACCGCAAGGCGTTCAAAGATATCAAAGCGCTGGTGCAGACGGTGGCGGGGGAAAGCAAACTGAGTGCCGAACTGCTGGCTTCACGTCGTCAGATTAACCAGCTGCTGAACTGGCACTGGAAGTTGAAACCGCAAAATGGTTTACCGGAACTGGTCGCCGGATGGCGGGGGGAACTGATGGCTGAACGCCTGAATACCCTGCTGGAAGGGTATCCGCGCTAAAGAATTGTAGCCCCGGTAAGCGTCGCGCCACCGGGGAAATTGCCGGGCGGTACGCTGCTTGCCCGGCCTACAAAACCACAAACGGATTAACGTGACTCTTCCGCTTCCGGAAGCGTCACGTTCAGCTCCAGAATCGAAATATCCCCGTCTTTTTGCTCCAGCTGAACGGTGACCATTTCCGGGTCAATCTGCACGTATTTGCAGATCACTTCCAGAATGTCTTTGCGCAGCTGCGGCAGGTAGTGCGGTTCGGCGTCGCTACGACGACGTTCCGCCACAATGATTTGCAGACGTTCTTTTGCGATGTTGGCGGTGCTTTTTTTCCGCGAGAGAAAAAAGTCCAGTAATGCCATAACTTATCCTCCGAACAGGCGTTTGAGGAAACCTTTCTTCTCTTCTTCAATGAAGCGGAAAGGACGTTCTTCTCCCAGCAGACGGTCAACGGTATCCGCATACGCTTTACCCGCGTCTGCCTGTGTATCCAGGATCACGGGCTCACCCTGGTTAGAGGCGCGCAACACGGACTGATCTTCCGGGATCACGCCAACCAGTTTGATGCGCAGGATCTCCAGCACGTCTTCCATGCTCAGCATGTCACCTTTGTTCACCCGACCCGGGTTGTAGCGGGTCAGCAGAAGGTGCTCTTTGATCGGCTCCTGGCCATTTTCCGCGCGACGAGATTTCGAGGCCAGAATGCCGAGAATACGGTCGGAGTCACGTACTGACGAGACTTCCGGGTTAGTAGTGATGATGGCTTCATCCGCGAAGTAGAGCGCCATCAGCGCGCCGGTTTCGATACCGGCCGGGGAGTCGCAGACCACGAAGTCGAACTCCATCTTTTTCAGATCGTCAAGCACCTTTTCCACGCCTTCACGGGTCAGCGCGTCTTTATCACGGGTCTGGGACGCCGGGAGAATGTAGAGGTTCTCGGTACGCTTATCTTTAATTAGCGCCTGGTTAAGCGTGGCATCGCCCTGAATGACGTTCACGAAGTCATACACCACGCGACGCTCGCAACCCATGATCAGGTCCAGGTTACGCAGACCGATATCGAAGTCGATTACGACGGTTTTCTTTCCCTTCTGGGCCAAACCAGTAGCGATGGCCGCGCTGGAGGTGGTCTTGCCAACGCCTCCTTTACCCGAAGTCACAACAATAATGCGTGCCATAGAAATTCCTTGTTAAAAGGGATCAATTTAACGGTTGAACGGTCAAAGCGTTATCTGCCAGCTGCAGACGAGCCGCTTTGCCATAAAATTCGGCTGGGATTTTATCGCTCAGCCAATATTCACCTGCGATAGACACCAGTTCTGCCGTCAGGTGAGTACAAAAAATTTGTGCTTCTCGATCGCCGCTGGCGCCCGCAAGCGCACGCCCACGCATCATACCGTAAACGTGAATATTGCCGTCTGCAATCAGTTCTGCGCCCGCACTGACGTGGCTTGTAACAATCAGATCACAGTTTGGCGCATAAATGCGCTGACCGGAACGAACCGGCAGATCAATCAATCGCGTTTTTGTGACTGGGGCTACATTTTGCGCCGAAGGCGGGGGAGCGGGAACGGTTGCAGGCGTTGCGCGCGGGGATTTTTCTCTACCCTCGTTTAACAAGGGCAAACCCGCGCGTTCAATTTCGGCTTTTAACTCTGCGTCTTTACAGCCGCTTATACCCACGATGCGCAACCCCGTGGAGACGACGGCCTGCTGGAGTCGCTTCCAGTTAACCGGCCCCTCAAGGTCGCTTACATTAACGACAACAGGAGCATGCTTAAGAAAAGCGGGAGCCTGCGCGATTTTGTCTTCTAACGCCTGACGAATAACCTCGGGTTTTGCATCATGCAAATGAACCACTGATAAGGTGAAGCTACTGCCTTTAAGCTCGATGGGCGTATTTGACATCCTGGCCTTACTCAATTTGCTATTAACCGCAACACATCGCCGCGATATTCCGAAGAGTATCAGGCATGTTATAGTCAGGAGTATATTGAGGCAAGCAACCACCCATTAATTCAGAGTAAAAACATGTTTTGTGTGATCTACAGAAGTACCAGCCGCGACCAGACCTACCTTTATGTCGAAAAGAAAGACGATTTTTCCCGCGTGCCTGAGGAATTAATGAAAAGCTTTGGCCGACCGCAACTGGCGATGCTGCTGCCGCTGGACGGCCGTAAGAAGCTGGTGAACGCCGATCTGGAGAAAGTCAAAAAGGCGTTAACCGAGCAGGGCTATTATTTACAGCTTCCGCCGCCACCGGAGAATTTATTAAAACAGCATCTTGAGGTGAGCGGAAAGAAATAAGCCCGGGTTACTCCGGGAACAACTCATCAACCGATTAGGGGTCGACCATGTATCAACATCATAACTGGCAAGGTGCATTACTGGATTATCCCGTCAGCAAAGTGATCTGCGTGGGCAGCAACTATGCAAAACATATTCAGGAGATGGGCAGCGCCGTGCCGGATGAGCCGGTTCTGTTTATTAAGCCAGAAACCGCACTGTGCGATATTCGCCAGCCGCTGGTTCTGCCGCAGGGGCTGGGCTCGGTGCATCATGAAGTGGAGCTGGCGGTGCTGATCGGCGCGACGCTGCGCCAGGCGACCGAAGAGCATGTAGAGAAAGCGATTGCGGGTTACGGTGTCGCGCTCGACCTGACCCTGCGCGACGTCCAGAGCAAAATGAAGAAAGCGGGGCAGCCGTGGGAAAAAGCCAAGGGCTTTGACAATTCATGCCCGATTTCCGGTTTCGTTCCGGTGAGTGAATTTACCGACGACCCGCAGAATACGCCCCTCAGCCTGAAGGTCAACGGCGAGATCCGCCAGCAGGGGACGACCGCTGACATGATCCATAAGATCGTTCCGCTGATTGCCTACATGAGCCGCTTCTTCACCCTGAAACCCGGCGACGTGATCCTTACCGGCACTCCGGAAGGTGTGGGGCCGCTGCACAGTAGCGACGAGCTGGACGTCAGTTTTAACGGCCTGTCGCTGAAAACCCGCGTGCTGTAAAAGCACCTTGCCGCCTGAAAAGGGCGGCAAAACTTGCATCAACGTGCCAGACTCGTTATAAGGTGCGCTCTATTTTGACGTGTGGACATCCCGATGAACGACATTCCTTTCTGGCAAAGCAAAACTCTCGACGACATGACCGACGCGGAGTGGGAATCGTTGTGTGACGGCTGTGGGCAGTGCTGCCTGCATAAGCTGATGGATGAAGATTCGGATGAGATCTATTTCACCAACGTAGCCTGCAAGCAGTTAAACATCAAAACCTGCCAGTGCCGCAACTACGAGCGCCGTTTCGACTATGAGCCGGACTGCATCAAGTTAACCCGTGAAAATCTGCCGACCTTTGAGTGGCTGCCGCATACCTGCGCGTATCGCCTGCTGGCGGAAGGTAAAGATCTGCCCACATGGCATCCGCTGTTGACGGGGTCGAAAGCGGCGATGCACGGCGAGCGTATTTCCGTGCGCCACATTGCGGTGAAAGAGTCCGAGGTGCAGGACTGGGAAGACCACATTATGAATCACCCTAATCGGTGATAATAAAAAACCCGCCGAGGCGGGTTTTTTATTGTGCGCAATTTTGTCGGGTGGCGCTGCGCTTACCCGACCTACAAAACTGACGTTGCCGTTTCGCTTTTACCTTCCAAAAAGATCGCGTTTCTTTGGCTTGAACGGCTGGGCAATCAGCACCAGCAGCGCTACCACGAAGTAGGCGACAAAAATGCCCACCAGCCACTGCGGCATCTCCAGCGTCAGAAACTCCCACTGGCGTACAGAGCAGTCACCGGAGGCCACAAACACCTGCGGCAGCCATTTATCCAGCGGCAGCCAGCTCGGGAAGCGGGCCGCAAAGTCGCAGGTCATAAACGGCGACGGGTGAAGCTGCATCTGGGTGTGCTCCCAGGCAAGCGCAATCCCTTTCCCGGCGCTGTACAGCCAGATGGCAATTGCGGCATAGCGTAACGGTGTTTTAGGTGCAATCGCACCTACCAGACCCGCGCCCATAATGCCGAACAGCGCACAACGCTCATAAATACACAGGACGCAAGGTTTCAGCCCCATCACATGCTGAAACCACAGCGCGACCATTTCCAGCGCAAAGGCGGTCAGGGCCATCAACAACCACGCTCCGCGACCGCGTGAGCACTGGTTCAAAAATCGCAACATAATCATTTCCCTGGAACATGCTTAGACAGCGCAGTGTAAACGAATTTTAATGCGCCGCAAGTATACCTGCTTGCAACAACCATTGCGTACAGGGAACGAGAGTAATTTTGATGCACAGCAAACCAACAAGGGTAAGCACCAGCGTGTACGGCAGCGCCATCCAGACCATTCTTCCATAAGAAAGTCGTATGAGTGGCGCCAGCGCCGAGGTCAGCAGGAAGAGGAAGGCCGCCTGACCGTTCGGGGTTGCCACGGAGGGGAGGTTGGTTCCAGTGTTGATCGCCACCGCCAGCAGCTCGAACTGTTCACTGCTGACAATCCCTTGCTCCATCGCGGCTTTGGCCTCATTGATGTATACCGTCCCGACAAAGACGTTATCGGATATAGAAGACAACAGACCGTTAAACAAATAGAACAGCGTTAGCTGCGAATCTGGCGTGGCCTGAAGCACAAACGCGATGATTGGCGCGAAAAGATGTTGATCAATAATCACCGCCACGACGGCGAAAAACACCGCCAGCAGGGCTGTAAACGGCAGCGCTTCGGTAAAGGCTTTTCCGATAGCATGTTCGTCCGTGACGCCGCTCAGGCTGGTTGCCAGAATAATTACCGACAGACCAATCAGCCCCACCTCGGCAAGGTGGAAGGCCAGCGCAGCGATAAGCCACACGCCGATGATGCCCTGTGCAATCAGGCGCAGCGTCTCCTGGCGCGTGCGTTGTTTGCGGCTCTGCTCGTCAAACTTATGCAGCTCCTGACGGACCTGATCGGGCAACTTCGCGCCATACCCAAAAAGGTTGAATTTTTCGACCAGCACGCAGGTCGCTAAGCCGCAGATCAGAACGGGCACGCTGACCGGCGCCATGCGCAGGAAAAATTCGCCAAAATGCCACTCAGCCGCTTTGGCGATAATCAGGTTTTGCGGCTCTCCGACCATTGTCATCACGCCGCCCAGCGCCGTCCCCACGCCCGCATGCATCATCAGGCTGCGCAGAAACGCGCGGAACTGCTCGAGCACATCGCGGTTGTGCGCCTCAACGTGGCTGTCGTCCTGCAAGTTATCGCCAGGACGAGACGAGGCGACCCGGTGGTAAATACCGTAAAAGCCGACGGCGACGCTGATCACCACCGCCACAACCGTCAGCGCATCCAGGAAGGCAGAGAGGAAAGCCGCGGCGAGGCAAAACGCCAGCGAGAGCAGCGTTTTCGACGGAATGCTCAGCAGCAGACGGGTGAAGATAAACAGCAGAAGCTGCTTCATAAAGTAGATCCCCGCCACCATGAAGATCAGCAGTAGCAGGACTTCAAGATTCGACGCAATCTCGTTTTTAACATGCTCCGCGCTGGTCATTCCAATGACCACGGCTTCCAGCGCCAGCAGCCCGCCGGGCAACAGCGGATAGCACTTCAATGCCATCGCCAGGGTAAAGATAAACTCGGCGACCAACATCCACCCGGCAACGAAGGGATCCAGCAAAAAGATAACGGGATTAACGACCAGGAATACCAGTAGAGTGAGTTTGTACCAGTCAGGTGACTGACCTAAAAAGTTGCGCCACAGCGCGCGCCCAAATGAAATTTCCACGACAGACGTCCTTTCCCCGTCAAATAAGACAAGACATCAGTATACGCAAAAACGGCGGCGGAGAGGGGGATAAAGCCATTTTGTAAATTTCATAAAAATGAAACGGCGATCCCTCTTTTCTGTCTCTGCTGCGCTATCTGCCTCTGCGCGCCTCTGGTATGATGAGTGCAATTTGCTAAAGCTGTGTAATGGAAATCTCACTATGGTCATTAAGGCGCAGAGCCCGGCGGGTTTCGCGGAAGAGTACATCATTGAAAGCATCTGGAATAATCGTTTCCCTGCGGGATCAATTCTACCTGCTGAACGCGAACTCTCTGAACTGATTGGCGTCACCCGTACCACGCTGCGAGAAGTGCTCCAGCGTCTGGCGCGCGATGGCTGGTTGACGATACAGCATGGCAAACCCACTAAAGTGAATAACTTCTGGGAAACGTCCGGGCTGAATATTCTGGAAACGCTGGCGCGTCTCGATCACGAAAGCGTACCGCAGCTTATTGACAATCTGCTTTCGGTGCGCACCAACATCGCTACCATTTTCATCCGCACCGCGTTTCGTCAGCATCCTGAAGATGCGCTGAAGGTGCTTGCCACCGCCAATGAGGTGGAAGACCACGCGGACGCCTTTGCGACCCTCGACTACAACGTGTTCCGCGGTCTGGCGTTTGCTTCCGGCAATCCGGTTTACGGTCTGATCCTGAATGGAATGAAAGGGTTATATACACGCATTGGTCGTCACTACTTTGCCAACCCTGAAGCCCGCAGCCTGGCGCTCGGCTTCTACCATAAACTGAGCAAGCTCTGCACCGAAGGGCTGCACGATCAGGTCTATGAAACGGTGCGTCGTTATGGCCACGACTCCGGTGAAATCTGGCACCGAATGCAGAAAACCCTGCCGGGTGATTTAGCGATTCAGAGTCGCTGAAATAAAAAACCTCTCGATTGAGAGGTTTTTTTCGCCCGGTGGCGCTTCGCTTACCGGGCAAAAAAACTACAACGTATTCAACCGCGCCGGACACCGCTCCAGCAGCTCCACGCTGCCATCTTCATTCTGCTGCTCCAGCGACACGTCAAATCCCCACAGGCGATGCACATGCTTCAGCACTTCCTTACGCCCCTTATCCAGCGGCGCGCGGTTGTGAGGGATATAGCGCAGCGTCAAAGAGCGGTCACCGCGCAGATCCACATTCCAGACCTGAATGTTCGGTTCAAGATTGCTCAGGTTGTACTGAGACGACAGGCGCGAGCGGATCTCACGATAGCCCTCTTCGTTGTGGATCGCAGAGATCTCCAGGTAGTTGTTGCGGTCATCATCCAGTACGGTGAAGAAGCGGAAATCACGCATGATCTTCGGCGACATGAACTGGCTGATAAAGCTCTCATCCTTAAAATCACGCATCGCGAAGTGCAGCGTTTCCAGCCAGTCAGAACCGGCAATATCCGGGAACCAGTATTTGTCCTCTTCGGTGGGCGACTGGCAGATACGCTTGATGTCCTGGAACATGGCAAAGCCGAGTGCGTACGGGTTAATGCCGCTGTACCACGGGCTGTTATACGCTGGCTGGAATACCACGTTGGTGTGGCTGTGCAGAAACTCCATCATAAACCGCTCGGTGACTTTTCCTTCGTCATACAGGTGGTTAAGAATGGTGTAGTGCCAGAAGGTCGCCCAGCCTTCGTTCATCACCTGGGTCTGCTTCTGAGGATAGAAATACTGGCTCACCTTGCGCACGATGCGCAAGATCTCACGCTGCCACGGCTCCAGCAGTGGGGCGTTCTTCTCCATAAAGTAGAGCAGGTTTTCCTGCGGCTCGGAAGGGTAACGACGCGCCTCGGCGACGGTTTTCTCCTCCTCACGTTTCGGCAGGGTGCGCCACAGCATATTCACCTGGCTTTGCAGATACTCCTCGCGGCTCTTCTGCCGGGCTTTCTCTTCCTGCAATGAGATCTTCTGCGGACGCTTATAGCGATCAACGCCGTAATTCATCAGCGCGTGGCAGGAGTCCAGCAGCTTCTCTACCTCGTCCACGCCGTAGCGCTCTTCGCAGTCGGTAATGTATTTGCGGGCGAAGATCAGGTAATCGACGATGGAGCTGGCGTCCGTCCAGCTGCGGAACAGATAGTTATTTTTGAAGAACGAGTTATGTCCATAGCAGGCGTGCGCCATCACCAGCGCCTGCATGGTAATGGTGTTCTCCTCCATCAGATAGGCAATACACGGGTTAGAGTTAATAACGATTTCATACGCCAGCCCCTGCTGTCCGTGCTTATACAGTCGCTCCGTTTCAATGAATTTTTTACCAAACGACCAGTGCGGATAGTTAATCGGCATCCCGACGCTGGAGTAAGCGTCCATCATCTGTTCCGAGGTGATGACTTCAATCTGATGGGGATAGGTGTCCAGACGATAGAGTTTGGCCACCCGGTCGATCTCCGCCAGGTAGACATCCAGCAACTCGAAGGTCCAGTCGGGTCCATCGCTCAGACGGGTGCTGTCCCTTGACATGGAATCTAGTGTAGCCATTAGCGCGCCCTCGTTGTTGGTCGCTCTCTCTGACTGGAGAGCCTCCTTTCAAGCATAGATCACCCCATTCAAATACGCGGGGCGCAGAAATTTTTTCTTTGCGATTTCCCGTTTTCGATACGGCAAAAAAAGCGGTGCTCGCAGAATTTTCTACTGGTTAAAAATAACGCGCAGCAGGAGATCCCAAATAAGCGCTATCCCCTGATACAGCGGGATATGTGAGTTAAGTCACCATAAAAAAGTCATATGTTGAATAATATTTTCAGCTAGGTTATCAATCTGTAATTAGATGATTGTTCTTTTGCTCATAATGGAGTGGCTATGCGTGTTGTCATACTGGGAAGTGGTGTCGTTGGCGTAACCAGCGCCTGGTATTTAAGTCAGGCGGGACATGAGGTTACCGTTATCGATCGCGAATCCGGTCCGGCGCTGGAAACCAGTGCGGCGAATGCGGGGCAGATCTCCCCGGGCTACGCTGCGCCGTGGGCGGCCCCGGGCGTTCCGCTGAAGGCGATCAAATGGATGTTTCAGCGACATGCGCCGCTGGCGATAAGCCTTGACGGCACACAGTTCCAGCTTAAGTGGATGTGGCAGATGCTGCGCAACTGCGACACCCGCCACTACATGGAAAACAAAGGGCGCATGGTGCGCCTCGCAGAATACAGCCGCGATTGCCTGAAAGCGCTGCGTTCCTCAACGGGGATCGAATATGAAGGGCGCCAGGGCGGCACACTTCAGCTGTTCCGTACCGCGCAACAGTACGAAAACGCGACCCGCGATATCGCCGTGCTTGAAGATGCGGGCGTACCGTATCAGCTGCTGGAAGCCAGCCAACTTGCCCAGGTGGAGCCAGCACTTGCCGAGGTCGCGCACAAGCTGACGGGCGGCCTGCGTTTACCGAACGATGAAACCGGCGACTGCCAGCTTTTCACCCAGCGTCTGGCGCGCATGTGTGAGCAGGCCGGGGTGAAATTCCGCTTCAACACCTCTGTCGACAAGCTGCTGTCGGAAGGGGAGAAGATTTACGGCGTGAAGTGTGGAGAAGAGGTGATCAAAGCCGATGCTTACGTGATGGCGTTCGGATCCTATTCTACCGCGATGCTGAAAGGGATCCTGGATATCCCGGTCTATCCGCTGAAAGGCTACTCCCTGACCATTCCCGTGAAAGAGGACAGCGGCGCGCCAGTATCAACCATTCTTGATGAAACCTACAAAATCGCCATCACCCGTTTCGATAACCGGATCCGCGTCGGCGGCATGGCGGAAATCGTGGGCTTCAATACCGAACTGCTCAAACCACGTCGTGAAACGCTGGAGATGGTCGTCGGCGATCTCTTCCCGCGCGGCGGTTTCATTGAGCAGGCGACGTTCTGGACCGGCCTGCGTCCAATGACCCCGGACGGCACGCCGATTGTGGGCCGTACGCCTTACAAAAATCTGTGGACAAATACCGGCCACGGTACGCTTGGCTGGACCATGGCCTGCGGTTCGGGCCAGCTGCTTAGCGACCTGATTTCCGGGCGGACGCCGGCAATTCCGTTTGACGATTTAAGCGCCGCACGCTATCAATCAGGGTTTACCCCCTCGCGTCCACAACACCTGCACGGCGCGCATAATTAAGGAGTCGTCATGTCCCGTCCCATTCTGGCCCAGCTGGATTTGCAGGCGCTGAAGGATAACCTGCAAATTGTTCGTCGTGCTGCGCCGGGTTCTCGTGTCTGGTCGGTGGTGAAAGCCAACGCCTACGGTCATGGTATCGACCGTATCTGGAGTGCGCTCGGCGCTACCGACGGTTTTGCCTTGCTGAATCTGGAAGAGGCCATCCTGCTGCGTGAGCGCGGCTGGAAAGGACCGATCCTGCTGCTGGAAGGATTCTTCCATGCGCAAGATCTGCCTCTACTGGATAAGTACCGCCTGACGACCAGCGTTCACAGTAACTGGCAGATCAAGGCCATTCAGGACGCGAAGCTGCATGCCCCGCTGGATATCTATCTCAAAGTGAACAGCGGTATGAATCGTCTGGGCTTCCAGCCTGAACGTGTGCACACGGTCTGGCAGCAGCTTCGTGCGCTGAAAAACGTCGGTGAGATGACGCTGATGGCGCATTTTGCCGATGCGGAAAAGCCGGACGGCATTGCCGATGCTATGGTCCGCATTGAGCAGGCGGCAGAAGGGCTGGACTGTCCGCGCTCGCTGTCGAACTCAGCGGCAACGCTCTGGCATCCCGAGGCGCATTACAACTGGGTGCGCCCGGGGATCGTGCTGTACGGCGCGTCACCCTCAGGTCAGTGGCAGGATATCGCCAACAGCGGCCTGAAGCCGGTGATGACGTTACGAAGCGAAATTATCGGCGTGCAAACCCTGAAAGCGGGCGATACGGTGGGCTATGGCAGCCGCTATCGGGCAGCGGGCGAGCAGCGTATCGGTATCGTGGCGGGGGGCTATGCAGACGGTTATCCGCGCATCGCCCCAAGCGGCACGCCGGTGTGGGTCGATGGCGTGCGTACGGGCACGGTAGGCACCGTCTCAATGGACATGTTGGCTATTGATTTGACGTCATGTCCTCAGGCGGGGATCGGCTCACCGGTTGAGCTGTGGGGCAACGAGGTTAAAATTGATGATGTGGCCGCTGCGGCGGGCACTGTCGGGTATGAACTGATGTGCGCGCTGGCGTCAAGAGTGCCTGTTGTGACGGTGTAACATGTGTGTGTGCCGGGTGGCGGCTTCGCCTTACCCGGCCTACAAAAGCCCGAACGTAGGCCGGGTAAGCGTTAGCGCCACCCGGCAAAAAAGCAGCTACTCCGCCTCCTCCTCCATCGGCCTTACGCCGACTTTGCGCACCGCGTTATCCTCTTTCTCGGCCACCGTCCAGACCATCCCGGCAAACTCCACCTGGTCACCGACGACCGGTGCAGCCCCTAATAATTGCTGAATAATCTCGCCCAGTGTTTGCTGGTTATCGCGATTCTCCAGTCCTCCCTCCAGGCCATAAATCAGCGCCACATCCGCAAAGCGGGCGCTGGCTTCGAGGATAAAATCGCCGAAGAAACGCTGATCCAGCGCCACCGGGGGCGACTGGCTGAACAGCTTGCCAAGGGCAGGCAGGTCGCGCTCGCGGCCAATCACGCAGAGGATATCGTTCTCTCGCAGCCGCGTGCTGCCGGTCGGGTGAAGCAGGGCGTTATCCCGGAACAGGGCGGCAATACGCGTTTCAGCGGGCATATGCAGATCGCGTAGCGAAGCACCCACGCACCACTTATCGGCGCTTAGCTGATAGACAAACTGTTCCCACGGGTTGTCTGGGTGAATATCCAGCCCCACGCGGGAGACCGGCCAGCCAACGGGCGGTACCACCACTTTGGCTTTTTTCGCCGCCCAGCCCAGCGACGTCCCCTGGAACAGCAGCGATACCAGCACCACGAAGAAGGCGACGTTGAAGAACAGACGAGCGTTGTCCAGCCCGGCCATCATCGGGAAAACCGCCAGGATAATCGGCACCGCGCCGCGCAGCCCCACCCAACTGATAAATATCCGCTCACGCAGGTTAAACCCGCGGAACGGCAGCAGCCCGGCAAACACCGACAGCGGACGGGCGATGAAGATCATCCAGGCCGACAAAAGCAGCGCTGGCACGACGATAGGCAGCAGGTCGGAAGGCGTCACCAGCAGGCCCAGCACCAGGAACATGGCGATCTGTGCCAGCCAGGCCAGCCCGTCAAAGTTTTGCAGTATCGCATAACGGTTACGAATCGGTCGGTTGCCCAGCAGGAATCCACAGAGGTAAACCGCCAGAATACCGCTGCCGTCCAGCGCGGTGGTGACGGCAAAGATCAGGATCCCGCCGCTCAGGGCCAGCAGCGGGTAAAGGCCGGAAGGCAGCGTAATACGGTTGATTGTCTGCTGTAACAGGTAACCGCCGCCGAGACCAATGATAATCCCGAGGCCAAACTGCTGGAGGATGTGCCAGGCGAACATCCAGCTCAGGCCAGTTTCGTGCTGCTGGATCATCTCAATCAGGGTGATGGTCAGGAACACCGCCATCGGATCGTTGCTGCCGGATTCAATCTCAAGCGTGGAGCCAACGCGCTCGTTCAGCCCCTTGCCGCCGAGCAGCGAGAACACCGCCGCCGCATCGGTAGAGCCGACAATCGCGCCAATAAGCAGGCCTTCCATCATATCGAGGTTAAACAGCCAGGCTGCCATCATACCGGTCAGGCCGGAGGTGATTAGCACGCCGACGGTAGCCAGAGACAGCGCCGGGCCTAAGGCAACGCGAAACGAACTTGCCTGGGTGCGCATGCCGCCGTCCAGCAAGATCACCGCCAGCGCGAGGTTACTTACCATATAGGCGAAAGGGTAATTATCGAAGGGGATACCGCCGATTCCGTCAACCCCCGCCAGCATGCCGATAGCCAGGAAAATGACAAGAATAGGTATGCCAAGGCGCGATGAAAATGAACTTAATAAAATGCTGAAGGTTACCAGGATGGAACCCAGAATGAAAAGACTGATTATCGCTGTGGCACTCAATGTCGTCTTACTCCCACCTCAATGTGAACGCTGTTATTAAAACCCTAACATATTAACAACTGTATCTGCGTTTTATTGAGGGGGAATAACGGCTTTTTTATGCCTTTAAGACCGGATGACCGCTGATTGTTAACCGACTGCCTGAATTACCGTGTACAAGGTGCGCCCGGGCACCCAGTGGCAAGGTAACGGTTTGCTGCTCATGGCCGAAATTCAGACCGGCGATCACCGGAATATCCAGCCGGGAACGAATGAAATCGACCATCGTCTCCAGCGTGTAGCCCGCGTCGTAATCGTTGGGGGCTGACCCGCTGAAACTGCCCAGCACAATGGCCGACTGCCGATCCAGGATCCCGGCGTGATAAAGCTGTAACAGCATGCGTTCGACGCGGAACGGGTGTTCGTTGATATCTTCCAGCACCAGAATGCCGTCCTCGATCTGCGGCAGCCACGGTGTCCCAATCAGCGATACCAGCATCGCGAGGTTTCCGCCCCACAGCTGCCCTTCACATTCCCAGTGCGGTCCGTTGCCTTGCCACTCGACGGTAAACGTCGGGTTTTGCAGGGCGCGCCAGAAATGGTCCTGCGTAAACGCATCCAGCTCCGGCGCACCAAAGTTGCCGGCCAGCATCGGGCCGCTAAAGGTAATGACGTTATGCAACGCCAGCAGGCCGAGCTGGATCGCCGTGAAATCGCTGTGTCCGCAGATAAACAGCGGATCCTGCTGCTGGCGTGCGGCCAGCCCGGCCCAGTCGATGCTCTCCAGCAGCCGGCTTGCGCCATAGCCGCCGCGCACGGCCAGCACAATAGTGTTTTCACCTTCCAGCGTCGCCAGGCTGTTGATATCGCTCAGTCTCTGCGCCTCCGTACCGGCAAAACGCTGCATGCGGCGGGGGATAATTGTCTGATTTTCTACCTGATGGCCCATTTCCAGCAGGCGCTGAACGCCCCGCTGTGCCGCCTCCTGGTTGATGCAGTAGCCCGACGGTGCGATGAGATGAAACTGAGGCATGGCAATTCCTTGCTGAATGAGAATCTAATTGTCTATATCATGCCGCTTATACGCCGCCTGCTTCAAGGGGCGGCGTACCGCGATGACCGGCTATAAGGATAGATGACGTGAAATTGAGATGGTTTGCTTTTTTGATTGTGTTGCTCGCTGGCTGTAGTTCAAAACATGATTATAAAAATCCCCCCTGGAATCCTGAAGTCCCGGTAAAGCGGGCCATGCAGTGGATGCCGATCAGCGAACAAGCCGGGAAGGCCTGGGGCGTGAGCCCGCGCCTGATCACCGCGATCATCGCCGTGGAGTCCGGCGGTAACCCGACGCTGGTGAGTAAATCGAATGCGGTGGGGCTGATGCAGTTAAAAGCCTCTACGGCGGGAAGAGAGGTCTATCGCTACATGGGCTGGAAGGGACAGCCATCCACCAGCGAGCTGAAAAACCCGGAACGTAATATCTCTATGGGAACCGCTTACCTGAGCATTCTGGAGCATGGCATTCTGAAGGGAATTGACGATCCGGAAGTGTTGCAATATGCGCTGGTGGTGTCGTACGTTAACGGAGCTGGCGCGCTGCTCCGAACCTTCTCATCCGATCGCAAAGAGGCGATAGAAGAGATTAACGATATGGATAAAGATGAATTCTTCGAACACGTTGTGAAGAATCATCCGTCAGCACAGGCTCCACGTTATATCTGGAAAGTACAGAAAGCAATGGACGCCATGTAACGTCTTTGTCGGGCGGCAGCACGCTGCCCGACGCCTTTCAGCGCACTTTATTCGCGCGTTCCCGCGCTTCACGCTCCAGTGAAAAAATGATGCGCTGTAGTTCGCGCTCGGCGCCTGGACCGACATTCAGAAAGCGAAAACTCAGTCGCGGCGTGGTAATGGTTTCGTTTTTGCCGTCCACCACCTTGCGCTCGCTGATGGCAATCAGCTGGGCGTCAAACCAGAAGCGTCCCCATCCGCCCATATCCAGCTCGATCTGACTAAAACGCATACCTTCCACCAGCCCTTCCGGCTTCGACATATCCATCAACGCTCCCATGCCGCCCAGCGACAGGTCAAAGAGACGAAAGCGGATCTCTTTTTTGTCCGGCATTTTCGCCTTACAGAAGTAGGCCGGGTGAAGCGGGGCGCTGATGCGAAAATACTCGCGGCGCTGCACGAACCAGAGATTAGCGGGCAGGGGGGTGATAAACGCAGGCAAACCCTGGTACACGATCGTGGTCAGGCGAGGCAGTATAAACTCGACTTTAGCCCCCTGCGTTTCGGCCATCACCGAGAGGTTTTCTGCCTGTAGCGCGGCACGGTTTTCATCGCTCTGGCTACCCAGATCCACGATCAGGTGTTCTGCCGTCACGTCCAGGATCTTGCTGATAAACTGGCTGGTTGACCAGTTGATGCGCAGCGGCACCTCGCCCTTTTTCAGGTCGCGTAACACCCCTAATACAGCCAGCGGATTTTGTTTCAGGAACTGCTCACTGTAGCTACTCACGCCAGATGGCTCCTCGATAGATGACAGACTGTCTCTGGGTTATCGGCACGCTGGCATGAAACTTAATACAAACGATCTGTTTTTCTCCGCTGATATTGATTCGGTAATAAAAATGATAATAATTGTCGTTCCCAATATCATCTAATAATAAGACGACACTATGAGCACCTCACGTTTTGCGTTATGCGCGTTGGCAGGCGCCGTTACGCTGGCATTGCAGACACAGGCTTTCGCAGAAGAACCCACCATCGTGGTAACCGGTACAGAGCAGGGCAGCGCGCTCCCTGCCTGGACCAATAGCGCCACGAAATCAGCCGTCGCGGAAAGTAAAACGCCGCAGGTGATCAACACCATCGCCGCTAAAGAGATTGAGCAGCGGCACGCCAGTTCGGTAAACGAGATCCTGCGCTATGCGCCGGGCGTTTCCATGGAGGTGCGCGGGAGCACCTCTTACATGAGCGAGTACAAAATCCGCGGGTTCAACGTCGATCAGGAGTTCTACAACGGCCTGCAACTTCCCTATAACGTCACCGGGAACACCAAAGCGCGAATCGATCCGCTGCTGATTGAGAGCGTCGATATCCTGAAGGGGCCGTCATCCGTGCTGTATGGCGGCGGCTCCCCGGGTGGGCTGGTCAATATTCAGAGTAAAAAGCCGCAGAAAGAGGCGAAAACGGAACTGGGCTTTAATACCGGAAACCGCAATCTGAAAGAGGGGTACCTGGATTCCACGGGGCAGATTGCGAACAGCGACTGGAACTATCGTCTGCTGGGCAAAGCGACGGAAAGTGACGAACAGGCGCACACCACGCGCTATGAAAACTATCTGGTGGCCCCCTCCGTGACCTGGCAGCCGGATGACAAAACGCGCCTGACCATTGACGCGCTGGCGCAAAATACGCCGAGCCTTACGCCGTCTGATCCGATGCCGCTAAGCTATCTGCGGTCTAAATACGCCGATCGTCGTGACTATGCCGGGGATGAGTGGAGCGGTTTCAAACAGCGCCAGTGGATGCTGGGCTACAGCTTTGAACATGAGTTTGACAGTGGCTGGGGCTTTAACCAGAAAGCGCGCTACTTTGACGTGGATACCCACCAGCGCAGCGCCTATTCCACCGGGACGGGCAGCGAGGTCTACCAGCTTAACCGCTTCGCCTATACCACGGATGAAGATTTGCAGAGCTTCAACATTGATAACCAGGTTACCCGAACCGTCGCGCTGGGGGACTGGCAACATCATCTGCTGGCGGGCTTTGACTACCAGAAGCTTAACTCTCACTTCCATTATCGTTACGCCTCGTCCACACCGGGTATCGATATGCGCAATCCGGATCACTCGCAGATCGATAACGATGCGCTGGGGCTTGAAACCGCGCAGAAAAACCGTCTCGGCTATCAGCAGAATGGCTATTACCTTCAGGATCAGATTGCGTTTGGCGGGCTTAACGTGCTGGCCAGCCTGCGCTTTGACGACTACCGTTCCGTCACCACCAACTATCTGCAAAACGGTGACAAAGCCTGGGTATCGCAGGATCGCCTCACCAAACGACTGGGGGCGCTTTATGCCTTCGAAAATGGTCTCTCGCCGTTTATCAGCTATTCGGAAGGTTTCGCACCGGTATCGCCGCAGGGTACGCTGACCGCGAAAGACGTTAAGCCCACCACCAGTAAGCAGGTGGAGGGTGGGGTGAAATATCTGCTGGCGGAATATGCAACTACCTTCACCGCCTCGGTGTTTAACATTCGTCAGAAAAATGTAGTGACCAGCGATCCGGGCTTCCTCAACTACCGACAGACCGGGGAAGTGGAATCGAAAGGCGCGGAGCTTTCCGCTATTAGTCGTCCAACGGATAACCTGACGCTGATTGCCAATTATGCCTACACCCACGCCATCAATACCGAAGATGACAAGTACCAGGGCAAACGACCGACGCAGGTCCCTGAGAACGCCTTTAATCTGTGGGGAAATTACACCTTTGACAGCACGCCGCTGAGAGGGTTAACGCTGGGGGCTGGTGCACGCTACACCGGGCCGATGGAGATCTCGCCAGCCAATGACGCAGGCAAGCTGGGCGGTACGACGCAGTACGATCTGGCGGCATCTTACCGCATGGGCGAACTGGCGCCATCGCTGGAGGGGCTGACGCTGAAAGCGAGCGCGCAGAACGTCACCAACAAAGAGACGCTCACCTGCTATGACGCGACCAACTGCTGGATAGGCCGCGACCGCACCTTCCAGGTCGGGGCGAGCTACAGCTTCTGAAAAAAGCCCGGTGGCGCTACCGCACTGAACAGTCCCCTCGCCCCTTTGGGGAGAGGGTTAGGGTGAGGGGCGCTACTGCGCCGCCTGTTTAGCAGGTGCAACATCATCGTTTGCCGCAGACTGATTCTCCGGTACGCTGTCGCACGGCTTCTCTTTCGGGCAGACCATGTCCAGCATCCTGAGCGTCACACCGTTACTCCAGCCGAAACCGTCCTGCAACGGATACTCACCGCCGCCACCGCCGGTACCTGTCGAAGAGACATCGTACTTCTCAACCAGTTTCTTCTCGCGATCGTAGGTATGCTGAACGTTTTTCAGGAAACGCCAGGTCACGTCCATCGCCACTTTCTGCTGACCATAGTTCTGCAACCCTTCCACCGCTACCCACTGCAACGGCGCCCAGCCGTTCGGCGCATCCCACTGCTGCCCGCTGTTGATGGTGGTGGTAGAAATACCGCCCGGTTTCAGCAGGCGCGACGATGCGGCTGCGGCCACTTTATCGGCGCGATCCTGTGATGCGGCCTTCACATACAGCGGGAAGAGGGCCGCGGCAGTCAGCTGATTACGCACCTTCCTGGTTTTCAGATCGTAATCCGCATACCAGCCCTCTTTATCGTTCCACAGGTGGCTCTCCATGGCTTTCTGACGTGCGGAGGCCAGCGCGTCATATTTACTTGCGCTGGCGGTATCCCCATCTTCCTGGCTGGCACGGGCCAGCAGTTTTTCCATCTTAAACATCAGCGCATTCAGATCCACCGGCACGATGCTGGTGGTGCGGATGGTACCCAGCTTCTGGGGATCGTCCATCCAGCGGGAGCTGAAATCCCAGCCCGAGGCCGCGGCAGAGCGCAGATCGCGGTAAATCTCGGTGGCCGGACGGTTAGGGTTATTTTTGGCGGTGGTCACGTCATCCAGCCACGACTCAGGGCGTGGCGTGTCCAGATCGTCCCAGTAGCGGTTGAGGAGGGAGCCGTCATCCAGCTTCACTACGCGTTTGTTTGCCTGACCAGGCTGGAGCCCATCAGCCCCCTCCATCCAGTAGGCATACTCCTTCTCCATCTGCGGACGGTATTTCTTCAACGCGTCGCTGTCATGCGTGGCCAACAGTTCCACCATCAAAGAAAAGAACGGTGGCTGAGAGCGGCTCAGGTAGTAGCTGCGGTTACCGTTAGGGATATGGCCCCAGGTATCAAGCTCGTATGCGAAGTTGTCCACCATGTCGCCGATCTTATCCCAGTGGCCGCTCTCGGCTAGCCCCAGCATGGTGAAATAGCTGTCCCAGTAATAGACTTCGCGGAATCGTCCTCCCGGCACGACATAGGGTTTTGGCAGAGGCAGGAGGGAGTCCCATTTGTTCGCTTTGTCGGTGGTGCGGGTCAGCACAGGCCACAGATCGTCTATGTGTTCGCGCAGGCTCTGGCCCTCAGGGGGAACATATTTCTCACCCTCCTTCGGCAGGATAAAGTTCATCTCCACGAAGTGACGCAGGTCAAAACCGGACTGGGTATGCTGCATCCGGTAATCCGCCAGGATCATCAGCGGGTCGCTTTTGGGAACGGCATCCGCGAAGGTTTTCTGATCCGGGAACAGTTTGGCGCTCTGAACGTCATTAAAGAGGGGGCCAAGAAGAATATCAGGTGAGCTTTGCTGGCTCGTTGGCTGGTCTTCAGCATAACCAAATGCGGTAACACCGAGTAGTGCGCCTGCCAACGCAAGGGGTAAAAAAGCGGGGCGTCGTGCGCGAGGTCTTATCATCGGTTCGTCTCCTGTCTTCGCTGAGCAGCGTGACCGCTGTTGTCAATTACCTGAAAACCTTAGACGAATATCGATAACTTCGCGTGTTGAATGTCCCATTTTTCGCATAACCAGATAATTCGGGTGCGCTTTCACTACACCAGGGTTGGATTACTTAATTTTTAACCACACCAAGGAAAGGCCGGGTAAGCTTCAGGTATGAACCGGAAACATGGGTAACACTTTAGACCGGATACATGGGTAACAGTTATAACTGGCATAGAAGAGGAGACTCGCTATGCCCTGGACTGAGACCCGACCTA